>CAMJLB010000124.1 GCA_946406555.1 uncultured Prevotellaceae bacterium
CAATCTTGTGATACTCGTGAGAGGTGCGGAAACCGTCGAAGAAGTTGACGAACGGCACGCAGGTCTCGAGCGAAGCCAGGTGAGCGGCGGCGGTCATATCCATCACCTCCTGTACAGAACCCTCGCAGAGCATGGCGAAACCAGTCTGGCGGCAAGCCATCACGTCCTGGTGGTCACCGAAGATACAGAGAGAGTGAGAAGCCAGCGTACGGGCAGAAACGTCGAATACGCAGGGAATCAGCTCACCGGCAATCTTGTACATGTTAGGAATCATCAGGAGCAGACCCTGAGAAGCGGTGAATGTAGTGGTGAGAGCACCAGCCTGCAGTGAACCGTGAACGGCACCGGCAGCACCAGCCTCAGACTGCATTTCCTGCACACTTACGGTCTGACCCCAAAGGTTCTTGCGACCGCGGGCAGCCCACTCGTCAACGTGCTCGGCCATAGGCGAGCTCGGGGTGATGGGGTAGATAGCAGCTACCTCCGAGAACATATAGCTCACGTGAGCTGCAGCCTCGTTACCATCACAGGTGATAAATTTCTTTTCTTTAGCCATTTGTTTGTTTAAATAGATAAATGTATTAAGTGAATTATAATTGTTGCTTCCTTGATAAAGAAAAATACCTAATTTTGATGATTTGTTTTAAAACAGGTGCAAAGTTACAAATAAAAAAATTAATTGCAAAGCGGAGTTTGCAAAATAATGCAAACTCCGCTTGTTTTGGTTTTGTCTAAATAAATGCCGTGGTGTCTGAAAGGGTAGGGCAGTGACGATTACGCTTTTTTCGTATATGGGCAGAAAGACGCTGAAAACGTAAGAAAAATGATATTTATGCACAATGTCTTTGCATGAATATTCGGTGAAAAACGCTCAGATTTCAAAAATCTGGAGCGCCACTGCGCTTGGCTTAAATAACGGAGTCTGAAGCTTGTTTGTAATCGTTTGATAGTCAGTATGTTATAAATAAAAGAAAAAGTACTGTTGCAATGCAAGCTGAATTGGGTTGCAATGTAGGCTGGATTGCGCACCAATTCAGCCTGTTTTATGTTGCAATATAGGCAGAATCGCACCCTAAAATAGACTGGATGAACAGTAGTCGGACATGGACGACAGCCCAATGAGCTCTTGCGATGTTGCAACGGAGGCTGAATGGTATTGCACCCCATCTTTGAGAGGCTTCCCGGGCAGACTCATGCAGCTTTCGAAAATTCTAAAACGCAAATTTTTTTTGTCTTGATTATCGAAAAAAGAAATTGCATAAATATAGAAAACTGCAGACTTGAAAGCCGAGTGCCGTGTGCTTCTGCGGATCAGTACAGAAAACCAAACAGCCATAGTGGAATTTGGTTGTCTTTGCCAATCTCGGTGTTATATCGGGCGTAAATGGTGTCGGGCAGATACCTCGTCTTATTGTGTGCATCGGCATCGCAGATATGGAATTTCAGCCGCTCGTCGACAAGATAGAAAGCGTCGTGTCCTTGTTGGTTGACCTTGTGGTCTTTCCATAGCGAGTTGACAAAGAACGTTTCCATGGCGTCTTGTTTTTCCACATGAATGGGGTAGATGGCATAGAGCAGGTTGCTGTTGTGAAGCATAATCTTCGAAGGCTTTTTGGGAAACTTCTCGCCTACGGGATAAATCATGTTCAGCATTCTGGCATCGGCCAGATACTTGATGTAGTTCATCACCGTAGCGCGGCTTGTCTCTATGTCGGCAGCCAACTTTGATACGTTGGGTGCTTTCTGCCCACCTTCCGCCAGTTGGTAGAACAGTTTCTTTATCTTGGTAAGGTATTTCAGCTCGATTTGCTTGATGAGCAGGATGTCTACTTCGGTCATCATGTTCATTGTCTTTAGCAGGTTCTCGCTGTAGTTCCTTTGCTCTTGGAAGAAAGGGTAAAACCCGTGATGGATATAGTCCTGAAAATAGCGCCTTGGCGACACCTTTGGCAGTATCTGCTTTACTATTCGCTCATGGTCGGTCAGGATTTCGTCGAGCGTATAGGGCTGGAAATTGTTGCCCGTAAGCAGGTTGAGGAACTCACGGAACGAGAATCCCCTTAGGTTGTAAGATTTTACGATGCCGTTTAGTTCAGGGTTTTCGTCTTTCAGTCGCATGACGCTCGACCCCGTGAAGACGATTTTCAGTCCAGGGTACAGGTCGTAGCATTTGCGCAGTTCCTTTGACCAGTCTTCTTGTTTGAACACCTGGTCGATGAGCAGCACTCGCCCTCCATGATGATAGAACTCTCCGGCGAAATCGGCAATGCCGCGCCCTTGAAAGTAGAAATTGTTCATGTTGACGTAAAGGCACTGCTTGTCTTCTATGGAAAAGTGCTCTTTCGCATATTGCAATAAGAATGTAGTCTTCCCAATGCCGCGTGTTCCCTTAATGCCAATCATTCGTTCGTTCCAGTCGATTTCGTCCATGAGAGTTCGCCGAACAGGTGCGTTGACATGTTCCACGAGGTAGCGATGTGTTCGGAAAAAAGCGTCCATTCTTCTTGTTGTTTGTTTGTAGATGAAGCCATTCGGGCCTCATTAAAGGCATTGTTTGAGCGGCAAAGATACTAATAAATATCGAATTTGCAAAGTGAAGATAGCAAAATCTTGCAAAAAGATTCGTTTTAACTATTATTGCAATAAAAAAAGACAGTTGGTGGTCTGTAATTTCAAGACCTACGCTTCTTTGTAGAGCGACCTGCTCAAAATCAGTGACAGTTTCTCGAGCTGGCATTTGTCGGTATCGTCGAAGGTGGCCAGTTTGTCGCTGTCGATATCCAGTACGGCGGTCACTTGTTTTGATGCAACGCCGAAAATGGGTACGACGATTTCCGACCTTGATGCCGACGAGCATGCGATGTGGCCCGGAAACAGCTCGACATCGGGCACGACAATGGCCTGCGCCTGTTTCCAGCTGGTTCCGCACACGCCTTTCCCGAAGGGGATATGCATGCATGCCACCGGGCCCTGGAAAGGCCCCAGTTGCAGTTCGCCGTTTCTCACGAGGTAGAAGCCCGTCCACCAGAAGTCGAAGGCGCAGTGCAGTGCAGCTGCTACATTTGCCAGGACGCTGACTTCCTCTTGTTCGCCCTCGATAAGTGCCGAAATCTGAGGAAGCAACTCTTCGTAACGTTGTAGTTTAGTCATTTTTCTTTATTTTCTTTGTTTTCTTTCTTTTGGGTGCCAATAGTTCCGAAAGGCCGTTGAAGTCGCGCTTCATGATGAGGCCAATGCCTTGGGTGTTGAGCGATGAGTGCGTGAAATAGCGGTCGTTGGCTTGGTTGTACACTTTCAGTGCCAGATTTCCGTTCGGGTAGAGCAGGTAGCGCAGGTCGAAGTCGCCTATGAACGACGGTGTTGCCCTTGTGGCATTGTCGCGGTATCCGAATTGCCCGTTGATGAGCAGTCGGTTGTTGAACATACGCCCGCTCACGATGCCTTCGTATTCTGCATTGTGCCATCCCTCGTTGCCTGTTGAGATGTTTGCCCCAAAGTTCCAATTCCCGTTTTTCACCATCTGCGAGATCATCTCGTTTATCTGAGCAGAAAGAGTCCCCGAGAGAAACGACTGCATGGCCAGTTGCGTCTGTCCGTATTCTTGGTTTGCATCGGCATTGTTGGCACCTTGTGTGTAGAATCGGCCGATGCCCAGAAGATAGAGCACCTGCTGGTTGGTTTCCTGCTCGCTTGATATGAGCGAGCGTATCATCTGCTTTTCTTCGCTGTTGACGTTAGGCAGGTCGAAGTCGAACTCTATGCGTGGCGCGCCGGCCAGCCCCAAGATGTTCATCAAGCAGTCTACGCGAACCGTATTGTTGAAAGAATTGCCGATGCTCAGGTCTGAAAGGCTCACTCCGTTTACCGTGTATCGTGCCTGTAGGTTTAGGTTGGCATCCATGGGGTTTCCGCCAAACGTGATGGTTCCTTCCGGCATGAAGATGAAATTCTTTTTGATGATGTTTTGTATGGTGATTCCGTAGGTGCCGTCGGCTATGGTATAGGTGCCAAACATGTGGAAGGCTCCTTTGTTGTGGAAGGAGGCACGAATGACGCCCGATCCATGCAATGTGATATAGTCGTCGGTGCTTGGGTCCATGAGCAGCCTGATTTCTGCCTGTGGCGTGGTGTTGATGAGAAGGTTGAGGAAAAGGTTGGAAGAAGGCTCTTCGCCCTTCATGTCTTCATGTCCGGCACTTGATGATGCCTGTGAGGCAGCTTGCTTGTTCCTCCAGGTTATAAACTCCTGTTTGCTGATGGAATTGCTTGAAGCCGCATTGTACGTGAAAGTTGTTCCTTGAAGTGGTGTCACGTCGCAATCAATGATTACCTCGCCTGGTCTTCCGTGCAGTGCTATAAGGCCTTGTGTGAAAACGGTGCCATAGAAGGAGCCGTTGTCGAAATCGCTGAAGTCGTAGGCCAGCAGGCGGTCGGTAGCTACTTCGAGGTCGAAAGTGAGATGGGTTAGATGCTCGTGGTGTATGCCTCCACTCAGATAGGCCTTCTGTCCGAATCGGTCGTAGATGGGCACGCTGTCAAGTTGAATGTCGTCGGGAATGAAGTTCACCGTGTCTTGTTTCAGGTTATAGGTGGTTCCCAGGGCCGTCACGGTGGCCTGCCCGTCTACCACCAGCTGCCCCGTCAGGTTGATGGTGCTGAGCGGGCCGGCCAGCTTCACGCTGCCATAGCTGTGGCCTGTGGCATTGCTCAGGAAGCTGCTGGTGAAAGAGTTCATGAAGTCTATGTAGGTGCCGTTGGCATGGATGTCGAGGTCTATGTATTTCCGCTTCAGCGACACGTAGCCCTCAACGTAGGTCATGGCATCGGTTCCGTCGTCGGCAGTGGCCGAAATGTCTATCTGTCCTTTGTCGTTATCCCAGTCTACATTGGCGAAAAGGGTTCCCATGCGTCCCTGCTCGAACAAGAAGTCGTCTACGGTGATGTTCGCCCAAGCGTCGGGCTGGTCAAAGAGCTGGGTGAGATAGGCTTTTCCCGATGCTTTTCCGGCGAACTCTACAGAATGGAAGTTCACGAGGTTCAAGACGTAGTCTACGCCAATCTCCTTGAGGTCGACGCATAGCGTGTCTGTAGGCTGTTGCGATGCGATGCCGTCGATGGTGAGGTGCTGGTCGCCGTGCTCTATCGAGAAATGGTCTATGAGCAGCCGCTTGTCGGAATAGACGATGTCGCTGGGCTGAATGGCCCATTCGGCTCCGTCGATGGTGATGCTCGAGTGCAGTACGTGTATATGTGCCTCTGGCTTGCCCTCATTGTTGTAAAAACTGGTAGTGGCATTTAGCTTGCCGTTCCATCCCTTGATGTCGTCGGCCTCGTTTCGCCATGCCAGGTTGGTGCGCATGCTGTTGTCGGCGGCACTTGCCGTCAGGCTCATTCCGGTGCTTGTTCCATCGCTTGATTGCTTCGTGAGCGATGCGCTGCATTTCATTGTGTCAGAGAGTGTTGTGAGTTGTATCGATGCGTCTCGGTAAGACACTCCGTCGTAGCTGAAGGCGGGCAGCGTGCCGTCTATCTTGATGTCTCGCTTTTTGTCGTCTACGGTTGCCTCGAGCCTGAGAGGCTGCTCCAAGATGAGCGGTATGCTGAAAAGATGCCTGAGCCATTCTGTGCTGTTCAGCCGCACGGAGATGTCGAAGTCGTTTTCTGACGATTTCGCCGTTTTGGGCAAGCCAGGTAGGGTGGGCAGCTTCGATGCCATATAGGTGGCGAAGCTGTTTGGCAGTGTGCTCCAGTCGAACTGTCCTTGCAGCTCGGCTTCGCCCATGTCGCCATTCAGTCTCACGAAATGCTTATCGTCGGTATATCCCGACTGTAGGTGGATGTTGTCGATTCTGAAAGTCGTCAGCGAGTCGGTCATTACGAAATTGTTCAGGTCGATGGTACCTTGTGCGTCGTTCAGCGTATTGGCAGTGATGTCGGCATCTACCGCGGCACAAAACGTAGCATCTCCCCATTGCTGGCTCAGGTTCAGGCGGCTTGGCTTCAAGTTGCGTACAAGCCCCGACATTTTCAGCATGTTGATGTTCTTGCTCTGTTTGCGCCACTCGCCCTCTACGCTGGTTTGTATGTTAGGGTCGTCTATCTTCAGCTTTCCTGCGATGCGGTCTCGGCTATAGTTGCCATTCATGTCGATATTGTGGTACGTATAGTTCTTGTAGCTTAATTTTGAAATGGTCCCCTTCACGCTGATGTCCTGCTTGCTGCCTTCGAGGTCGATGGCGCATGCCAGTGTGCCAAAGTCTTTGCTGTCGAGCAGCCTGCTTAGGTCAAACTCGTTGGTGAGCATGCGTCCGTTGAAGGTTTTCTCTTTCGATAGATTGAAATGCAGATCCAGGTCGCCGACCCCAGTCGTCAGTCGGCATGCGGTGCCCATGTTTCCATTGTCGAAGCCGTCTAAAGTGCCGGTCAGCTGAAGGCTCCCCAACCGTGTAAGCTCTTCGGGCAAGCCCTTTATTTCTTTTTGCAGTGTGGCAAGCATTTCTTCCGAAAGGGAAAGGTTGCTCACTTCGGCATGCCACGACGGCTGCCTGTCTAACTGCCGAACCCAGGCACTGGCCCGCAGCTTGGCGTTGCCATTGCCGGCCGATAAACTGATTTTCGGTGCCTGTAGGTTCGTGGCCGTTCCTGCCACGTTGATTTGCAGCGTAGCAATGTCGGGCAAATCCTTCAGCTTCGGGAAAAAACAGGCGAAGTCCTTAGGTGCTATTCCCTGCGAGCTGACAATGGCAGCATACTGCAGTGACTGCTGAAAATGGGCTGTGTCGTAGGTGGCGCTCATGCTGTCGATGCAGAGGTGCGAGTGAGGCAGCTGTAGCGAAAGCTCTTTGACTCTTGCCCCTTTGATGCCGGCATTGAGCTGCATGGAAAATCGCGTGACCTGAACCCCCGACTTTTCACGGAAAGCCAGTCGTTTTAGGTTCACGTTGAGCGAGTCGTCTCTTAGCGTTTCTAATATAACGTGCGCGCTGATACCGCTGAATTTCAAGTGGTTGACATCAAACTGTTCAATCTTTGCTTTTTTGTAGTTCCGGTCGTAGTCGATGCTTGAGTGGCGCACGATGAGGGAGTTGATGCGAAGGTTGAGCGGCGTGCTGTCGGTCGTGTCGTTCGATGCCAGTGAGTCGAGGGCAAACTGGAAGTTGAACGGCTCCTCTTCGCTGTTCTTGTATAAGTGGGCGTGGGCCCCGAATATTTGTGCCGATGCTATGCTGATGCGCCCCTCGGCGAGTGGCAGCAACTCTATTCTCACCGACAGCCGGCCTACGCGAAGCAGGTCTTCCTGCTGCCTGTCTCTTATGAGCACATCGTCGATGATGACCCGGTTCAGAAATCCCAGGTCTACCCGGCCTATGCTCACCTGTGTGCCCAGTTTCGCGCCTATCGCCTCCGACAGCTTCTTGCCCAGATACCGTTGCGGGGCAGGCAGCTGAATGACGAGCATCAGCGATAGATATAGAGCCACAACGCCCCATATCGTCCCGCTAAATATGTGTTTCAGTGCCTTCAATCTGTCAATTCCAGTTAGCAAATGATTTCACATTTGTGCAATTTCCTCTGCAAAAGTACGATAAAAAGTCGTGAATAGCCTATTTTTGTATGGAAAATGTGGGCAGTAAGCATAAATTTTATTAATTTTGCAGCCGTTCAGAACACAATAACTCATTTTTTAGGATTATATGGCAAATGTTATTAAGTTGCGTAAAGGCTTAAACATCCGTCTTCAAGGACATGCCGAGGAGCAGAAAATCCAGTTGAAATCGAATGGGCACTATGCTTTGGTTCCCGACGATTTTGTTGGTATCACTCCGAAAGTAGTGGTAAAGGAAGGCGACCATGTTAAAGCTGGGGAATCCTTGTTTGTCAACAAGCAGTTCCCGCAAGTTGGCTTTGCTTCGCCGGTCAGCGGAAAAGTGTTGGCAGTGGAGCGGGGCGAACGTCGTAAGGTGCTCTGCGTAAGGGTAGAAGCCGATGCCCAGCAAGAGTATTTCGATTTCGGCAAAAAAGATGTTGCAAAGCTCTATGGCGAAGCTGTAGTCGACATCTTGCTGAAAGCTGGTATCTTTGGTTATATCAATCAGTTGCCTTATGCTGTCTCTACCAATCCTGAGACGAAGCCTAAGGCTATTTTTGTGTCTGCACTTAGGGACAAACCGCTGGCCTGCGACTTC
>CAMJLB010000125.1 GCA_946406555.1 uncultured Prevotellaceae bacterium
TGAATCTTCATCTCCTTGTCGATGGCGCGTGCCACGATGTCGCGTGGTGCCAGCGAGAGGCGCTCGTCATATTTCTCCATGAAGCTTTCGCCATTAGGCAGTCGCAGAATACCGCCATAGCCCCGCATCGCCTCGGTAATGAGGAAGGCGGGATGGGTTTCGCCGGGCGAGTAGAGCGCCGTGGGATGGAACTGCACGAACTCCATGTCCTGCACTGTGCCTTTGGCTCTATAGACCATGGCCTCACCATCGCCTGTGGCTATAACTGGATTTGTAGTAGTCTGATACACGGCACCGCAGCCTCCGGTACACATCAGCGTGATTTTTGCCAGATACGTGTCCACCTTTTCCGTGTCAGGGTTCAGCACGTAGGCACCATAACAGTTGATATAGGGGGTGCGTCGGGTAACCTTTGCCCCCAGGTGGTGCTGCGTAATGATTTCTACGGCGAAATGATTCTCCTTGACCGTGATGTCCGGACAAGCCCTGACGGCAGCCATCAGCCCTCGCTGTATCTCGGCACCGGTATCGTCGGCATGGTGCAGAATGCGGAACTCGCTGTGGCCACCCTCGCGGTGCAGGTCAAACGAGCCGTCGTCGCGACGGTCGAAGTTCACACCCCACTCCACCAGTTCTTTTATCTGTCCTGGGGCATTCTTCACCACCTGCTCTACAGCTGCCCGGTCGCTGATGTAGTCGCCGGCTATCATCGTGTCTTCTATGTGCTTCTCAAAATTGTCTACTGCCAGATTGGTCACGCTGGCCACTCCACCCTGAGCGAAAGAGGTATTAGCCTCATCGAGGCTTGTCTTGCATATCATGCACACCGTACCCTTCTTTGCACGGGCCACTTTCAAGGCATAGCTCATACCAGCCACACCTGCGCCTATAATTAGGAAATCGTACTTATATACCATTGTTTTAAGTCATTATTTGGTTGCAAAGGTACTAAATTATTCATAATCTATAATTCATAATTCGCAATTATTTTTTAAATTTGCCACAGAAATGAAAAAAACAGTTCTTTTAATACTCTCTCTCTTCCTGCAAATGCCCCTATGGGCGCAAATTTACGAGGAAGACGAAGCCCTCTATTCAGAAGAGGACACAACAGTTGTTGCCGACTCCGTGCCAGCCGACCTTTCATGGCCCATGAATGTTCAGGCACGATTAGACAGGCTGATGAAATCTACGTTGCTCGAAACGACCCAGCTGGGGCTGATGGTGTGGGACCTGACCGACGACCTGCCCATCTATCAACACAACCACCAGCAGCTCATGCGCCCGGCTTCGACCATGAAACTGGTCACGGCCATCACGGCCTTGCAACAATTGCAAGGCAACTATAAGCTCTACACCTCTTTATATATGAAGGGGCGGCACGAAGGGCGCACCTTTACAGGCAACATCTACGTAAAGGGTGGCATGGACCCCGCGTTCGACATAAGCGACCTGCGCGATTTCGTCTACCAGCTGCAGCATGGGGTTGGCGTCGATACACTTCGTGGATGCATTGTGGCTGACGTATCGATGAAAGACACCCTGAAATGGGGTGAAGGCTGGTGCTGGGACGACAAGAACCCCATACTCTCGCCACTGCTCATAGGCAAGAAGGCCAACTTCGTGGAGCGCTTTGCCAACGAGCTGGCTCGCAACGGCGTGGTACTCGACAACGTGATGCAGTCTACCGGCTATGTGCCTTCCGATGCCTACAACGTGGCCACCTGTGAGCGCAGCATCGACGAGGTGCTGCTCCGCATGCTCAAGGAGAGCGACAACCTTTATGCCGAAGCCCTCTACTATCAGCTGGCAGCCTCTTACGGTTCTCAGCCCGCACGTGCCATTCATGCCCGCACACTCGAGAAGCAACTTGTAAACCACCTGGGTCTCTATGCCGACGACTACCGCTTTGCCGATGGCAGCGGACTGTCGCTCTACAACTACGTGTCGCCCGAGTTAGAAGTGGCACTGCTGCGCCACGCATGGCTCGAGCCGGCCATCTACGCCCATCTGCTGCCTGCGCTGCCCATTGCCGGCGAAGATGGCACGCTGAAGAAGCGCATGCTCAAGACGCCGGCACAAGGCAACGTGCGTGCCAAGACCGGAACGCTTACGGGCATTATCTCGCTGGCTGGCTACTGCACGGCAGCCAACGGCCATCAGCTTTGCTTCTGCATCATCAATCAGGGTGCGCTCCATGCCACCGAGGCACGACGGTTCCAGGATCGCGTCTGTGTGGCATTATGCCAATGAAGGCGGAACATTAGGGAATAAAAAAAGACAACTTGAACAGCTGGCACACATGCATGGCCACGGTTGTTCAAGTTGTCTTTTCTTATCGTTTCTTTATAACAGCTTACATAGTGTTTCCACCTCATTGCCTTCGCAGCAGACGAGCTGGGAAACGGCATTGTAACTGAAGTCGGTAAAGCGGAACAGCTGCACGGCGGCAAACTGGTGGTCGGCCGACACTACGGCTTCCAGCCGGTACTGCCCCACGGAAGTGGCAGCGGGTTTGCCCTTTGCCTGCAATTCGGCAGCAATCT
The DNA here is from genome assembly GCA_946406555.1 of uncultured Prevotellaceae bacterium. Taxonomy (GTDB): domain Bacteria; phylum Bacteroidota; class Bacteroidia; order Bacteroidales; family Bacteroidaceae; genus Prevotella. Next base: position 2,547 of record CAMJLB010000125.1, read on the forward strand.
TTTCTATGGGCAAGGCCAGAAGACGTTCCAGACGTTCACCTTCGGTAGGGGTATATTCTACGATGCTCACCTCCAGTTTGCTTTGCGAAGGGGCATAGAGGGCCTTGGTTCCAAACAACGACTTTTTGATTGTGATATGCTGATTCTGGGAGAGGGCCTGAGCCATCTCCAAATTTTTAAAATTTGCCATTTTTTTAATCTTCGATTTAGTGGTTTATATTTTTTATAACTGAAAAAACATAAAGCCGCTAACGAAGAATGCGCCTCAGCGCAATGATATAGTAATCGCGCGAGACGACAAAGCTGAAGGGAGCAGTCTCGGTGCGTGCCCTTCCACCGAAGATACGTTTAAGTGAGTAATGTTTGTGATAGTGCAGGTCGCAGGGTTGCTTGCCCGATGTGCGCTCCTGCTTGGCCCCCTGCGACGGCAACAGCCGTTGGGGCCGTGTGTTGCATACGCGGTAACTGTCGCGGGCATCTGCCAGGATAGCTTCCTGTTGCTGCCGCTGGTCATACTGCTGCCACTGTGCCTCGTGGTCGCTGCCGGCTTCCACGTGTATGCGCTGGAAGTAAGCCTCGGCGAACGAAGCGTCCTGCCCCCGCTGACAACCCAGTATCAGCGAGAGCAGGACGACTATGAGTGGCAATATCCGATTCATACAGAGACGTTCCAATTACAACTTGGCCAGTTCCACCACCTTGTCTACGGCGGCACTCAGCCCGTCGGCATTCTTACCGCCAGCCTGTGCGAAGTGTGGCTGACCGCCACCGCCGCCCTGTATGAGCTTGGCGGCCTCGCGCACCATCTGTCCGGCGTTCAGCCCGTGGTCGCTCACCATGTCGTCGCTCATCATGATTGTGAGCTGGGGCTTTTCCTGGTTCACCGTGCCCAGCACGCAGAGCAGCGAGCCTTCTACGCCGGCACGCACCTTGAAGGCCAGGTCTTTGGCGGCGGCAGGCTCCATGGGAAGCACGGCGGTCACCACCTGCACGCCGCTTACGGTGCGGGCCTTCTCTATCAGCTGCTTGGCAGCACGCTCCACGGCCTGTGCTTGGAAGCCCTCTATCTCTTTCTTCATGTGGTCGTGCTCCTCGATGTATTTCTGGATAACGGCCTGCAAATCCTTGGCATTGTTGAAGAACGACTTCACGGCCTTCAGCGTGTCTTCGATGTTGTAGAGCAGTTCTTCGCACTCGCGGCCCGTCTTGGCCTCGATGCGGCGGATGCCAGCAGCCACCGAGCTCTCGCTGACAATCTTGAAGAAACCGATGCGTCCTGTAGAGGTGGCATGTATACCGCCGCACAGCTCGCACGAGGGACCGAAGCGCATGACGCGCACCTTGTCGCCATACTTCTCGCCGAAGAGGGCGATTGCCCCCATCTTCTTGGCCTCTTCCATGGGGGTGTCGCGATGCTCATCGCGCGGCAGGTCCTGACGTATCATATCGTTGACGATGCGCTCCACCTGGCGTAGCTGCTCGTCGGTGGCTTTCTCGAAGTGCGAGAAGTCGAAGCGCAGCGTGTCGGGGCTCACAAACGAGCCCTTCTGCTCCACGTGGTCGCCCAGCACCTGTTTCAGCGCATAGTCGAGCAGGTGGGTGGCAGTATGGTTGGCTGCCGACGCATCGCGCTTGTCGGTATCGACACAGGCCATAAACTCGGCGGTGGGGTCGTTGGGCAGCTGGCGCACGATGTGCACCGTCTGGCCGTTCTCGCGCTTCGAGTCGACCACCTCTACGGTCTCGCTCTCGCTGACGAGCACGCCCTGGTCACCCACCTGTCCGCCCATCTCTCCATAGAACGGCGTATAGTCGAGCACCAGCTCGTAGAAGGTATTCTTCTTCTGCGTCACTTTGCGATAGCGCGTAATGTGGCAGGTATATTCAGAATAGTCGTAACCCACGAACTGCTGCTCTTGGGCAGCGGCATCAACGCCCACGGCAACCCAGTCGCTGTTTTCCACCTGGGCTGCGTTGCGGGCACGGTCTTTCTGCTTCTGCATCTCCACCTGGAACTGTTCTTCATTCACGGTGAAGCCATTCTCACGGCAGATGAGCTCGGTAAGGTCGAGAGGGAAGCCATAGGTGTCGAACAGGCGGAAGGCCTGCACGCCGCTCAGCTCTTTCTCGCCCTTGCTTTTCATCTCCTCCATGGCCTTGTCGAGCAGCGAGATGCCCTTGTCGAGCGTGCGCAGGAACGAGTCTTCCTCTTCTTTTATCACGCGGCCGATGAGCTGCTGCTGTGCCTTCAGTTCGGGGAAGGCATCGCCCATTTCCTCGACGAGCGTGGGCAGCAGCTTGTAGAGGAACGCCTCCTTCTGTCCGAGGAATGTGTAGGCATAGCGCACGGCACGGCGCAGGATGCGGCGAATGACGTAACCTGCCTTGGCGTTCGACGGCAGCTGACCGTCGGCAATAGAGAAGCTGACGGCACGCAGATGGTCGGCGCAGACGCGCATGGCTACGTTGACGTCGTCCTGCTCCTTCGAAATAGGAGCTTCCTGTTCCTCTTCGAAAGTGATGTATTTCAGACCTGTGATTTGCTGCTCGGCCTTGATCACGGGCTGGAACACGTCGGTATCATAGTTGGAATGCTTGCCCTGCATCATGCGCACCAGACGCTCGAAGCCCATGCCGGTGTCGATGACGTTCATAGACAGTGGCTCGAGCGAGCCATCAGCCTTGCGGTTGAACTGCATAAACACGATGTTCCATATTTCGATGACCTGTGGGTCGTCTTGGTTCACCAGCTCGCACCCTGTCTTGCCGCTGGCCTTGCGCTGTTCTGGCGTGCGGCTGTCTACGTGAATCTCTGAGCAGGGACCGCAGGGGCCTGTGTCGCCCATCTCCCAGAAATTGTCGTGCTTGTTGCCATTGATGATGTGGTCCTCGGGCACGTGCTTGGCCCAGTAGCGGGCGGCCTCGTCGTCGCGGGGAATGTTTTCTTCGGGCGAGCCTTCGAACACGGTGACGTAGAGATCCTCGGGATTCAGCTTCAGCACGTCGACCAGATACTCCCAGGCCATGTCGATGGCCCCCTCCTTGAAGTAATCGCCAAACGACCAGTTGCCCAGCATCTCGAACATGGTGTGATGGTAGGTGTCGTGGCCCACTTCCTCCAGGTCGTTATGCTTACCACTTACGCGCAGGCATTTCTGCGTGTCGGCACGGCGACGCGGCTCCGGGTCGCGGGTACCCAAGATAATATCCTTCCACTGGTTCATGCCGGCGTTGGTAAACATCAGCGTCGGGTCGTCCTTAATCACCATCGGAGCTGAGGGCACGATGGCATGTCCTTTCGACTCGAAAAACTTCTTGAACGAGTCGCGGATTTCTTTTGCAGTCATCATTTGTTATTTACGATTTACGAATTTACGATTTATTAGCCTGCAAAATTACTGTTTTTTTCCCGAACAAACGAGAAAAAACAGAAAAATTGTTTCACCAAGCGTAGATTTGGTCTTCTCTGATTTGGCAGTAAATGGAAAAAAACGTAATTTTGCAATCAATAAAACAAAGAACGTCAATTTATATATTAATGAATTAAAATTTACCCAATTATGAAAGAACAAGTATTACAGGCTATGCGCGAGGCAGGCAAGCCCGTCTCGGCAGGCGAAGTGACGAAGGCACTGGGTGCCGACCGTAAGGAAGTAGACAAGGCTTTCGCCGAACTGAAGAAGGAAGGTGCCATCGTGTCGCCTGTCCGTTGCAAGTGGGCACCGGCCCAATAACCCTTCATGCGGCTTCGCTTTAAAAAACGACTTAATCTATGGAAATAAAAGCAGTAAAATTCAGACGCGACGGTTTCTATACCCAGCCATTCGCCTTCGGTGGAGAAGAGGGTATGGAGAAGTTCGACAAGAACATTCGCTATCGCGGAAGTCTGCAGAACTATCTCATTGACACGGGCAGTGAGGTCATTCTGGTAGACACCGGCATACCTGCAGGTACTCCCGAGGAAGCTCCCGACGAAAACTCGCTGGCTTTCACCGGCAAGGACATCTGCACCTATATGGAAGCCTTCACGGCACTGGGCTATAAGCCGGAACAGGTGACGAAAATTCTGCTCACCCACCGTCATGCCGACCATTCGGGCGAGCTTCGTTCGTTCCCCAATGCGAAGGTGTATGTGAACAAAGACGAGATCGATGCCGCCGAGCTGCAGGGACTCGACAACCTGGTGCCCGTAGGCTTCACCGACGGGGCCTACTACAACTTCCCCGAGAGCCAGAAGATTCAGGACGGCATCTATCTCATCAAAGCCAAGGGCCACACCAAGGGCAACAGCATCGTCGTCGTAGAGATGGACGGACTGTTCTACATGCTTCACGGCGACATCACCTACGTAGACGAGGCCCTGCATGAAGACAAGCTCTCGGTGGTCTTCGACGACCTGCCTGCCACCCGCGAGACCCAGAACCGCATCCGCGAATTCATCGGCAAGCACCCAACCGTCTATTGCGGCACCCACACGCCGCAGGGCTACGAGAACCTGGAGGCCAAGCGGGTGATGGACCTCGACAACCCCGTGCCCACGGTGCTGGCCGAGGTAGACTTCTCTCAGCAAGAGGCATCGGGCAAGTACGTATGCTCCATCTGCGGATACGTCTACGACCCTGCCGAGCACGACGGCGTGGCCTTCGAAGACCTGCCCGACGACTGGCGCTGCCCTCGCTGCAAACAGGGCAAGACGAAGTTCAACAAGGCATAGCATTGCCACAACATAGCATTTGCAGCTACAAATGGCATTAGTCATCGGTCTACTCATTCCCCTTCTCGGAACAATGCTCGGGGCGGCTTTCGTCTTTCTGATGAGAGACGAAATGTCGCCCCGTCTCCAGAAGTCGCTTCTTGGCTTCGCCTCGGGCGTGATGGTGGCCGCCTCGGTGTGGTCGCTGCTCATACCGGCAATGGAGATGGAAGAGGCCCGGGGAGCCTGGTCGGTATTTCCCGCCGCCACCGGATTTCTCCTGGGCATGGGCTTTCTGCTGCTGCTCGACGAACTGACGCCCCACTTGCATATAGGCACCGACACCCCCGAAGGCCCACGCTCGCATTTGTCGCGCACGGCCATGCTGGCCCTGGCAGTCACCCTGCACAACCTGCCCGAGGGCATGGCCGTGGGCGTGGTGTTTGCCGGAGCCGAGAATGGGGCCGCCAATCTCTCGGTGGCCAGTGCCCTGGCCGTCAGCATAGGCATTGCCATACAGAACGTGCCCGAAGGTGCCATCATCTCCATGCCCATGCGTGCAGCGGGAAACAGCAAGTGGCGGTCGTTTGCCATCGGCACCATGAGCGGAGCCGTCGAGCCCATTGGCGGTCTGGCCGTGGTGATGCTGGCCTCGCTGATGATGCCCGCCCTACCCTATCTGCTGGCCTTTGCCGCAGGGGCCATGTTCTATGTCGTAGTAGAAGAACTCATTCCAGAAGCCTCTGAAGGCGAGCACAGCAATCTCAGCACCATAGGCTTTGCCTTCGGTTTCGTGCTGATGATGGTGCTCGACGTGGTGATAGGATGAAGCACCACGAGTCACGCCCCTTCGTCGGCAGAAGTATACAATAATAAAAAGTGGTTCTGCGTCAATTTAGGTGGTAAATATTTGTTACAATATTTAACTATCTATC
>CAMJLB010000126.1 GCA_946406555.1 uncultured Prevotellaceae bacterium
CTGTTCAGAATCTTGAACAGCAGCTTGTCGCCCTCCTCGCCATATTTGCCCATCAGCGTCTGCAACGTCTCCTGTGCAGGAGTTTCTATCTGCTGAAAGCCATACAGCTCGTAGACGGAGCGGATGGTGTTGAAGATATAGTTGCGCTTCGCCATCTCTACGGGGCCGAAGTCGCGTGTACCTTTGGGTATGCTGGGTTTATTTGCCATTTCTCACTATCGTCTGTTCACGGTCGGGGCCGATGCTTATAATATAAATAGGTGTCTCAAGCTGCTCTTCCAGGAAGCTGATGTAGTCGCTGAATTCTTTGGGGAACTGCTCTTCGCTGGTGAACTTCGTCATGTCGGTCTTCCAGCCGGGCAGTTCTTTGTAAACCGGCTCAATGCCGTCTTCGATATTATAGGGGAAGTAGTCTATTGGTTCTCCATGCTGCTTGTAGGCAACGCAAGCCTTGATGGTGTCGAATCCGTCGAGCACATCGCTCTTCATCATGATGAGCTTCGTCACGCCATTCACCATGATGGAGTAGCGCAGTGCCACAAGGTCTATCCAGCCACAGCGGCGCTCACGTCCGGTTACGGCACCATACTCGTGGCCCAGGTCACGGATGCGTTTTCCCGTTTCATCGAAAAGCTCGGTGGGGAAAGGCCCTGCTCCCACGCGTGTGCAATATGCCTTCATGATGCCGTATACCTCGCCAATCTTGTTGGGACCAATGCCGAGGCCGGTGCAGGCACCGGCACAAATGGTGTTGCTGCTGGTTACGAAGGGATACGAACCGAAGTCTACGTCGAGCATCGTGCCCTGGGCGCCTTCGCAAAGCACGCTCTTCCCCTGGCGCAGTAAGTTGTTTATTTCATGCTCCGAGTCTACGATGGGGAACTGGCGCAGATACGCTATGCCCTCCATCCATTTCTTTTCTACCTCGGCAATGTCGTAATCGAAATTCAGCGATTTCAGAATTGCTTCATGGCGGCCCTTGGCAGCGGCATACTTCTCTTCGAAATTTTCCAGGATATCGCCTACGCGCAGTCCCACCCGGCTCACTTTGTCGGTATAAGTAGGACCAATGCCCTTACCGGTGGTGCCTACCTTGTTTTTTCCTTTCTGTGCCTCGTAGGCAGCATCGAGCACTCGGTGGGTGGGCATGATGAGGTGTGCCTTTTTAGAGATGTGCAGTCTTGAGCGCAGTTCATGGCCGCTGGCCTCGAGTGCCTTGGCTTCCTCCATGAACAGGTCGGGGGCCAACACCACGCCATTGCCAATGATGTTGACCTTCCCCCCCTGAAAGATACCGGAGGGAATACTGCGCAGAACATACTTCTGACCTTCGAACTCGAGCGTATGGCCAGCATTGGGGCCACCTTGGAATCGAGCTACCACATCATACTTGGGGGTCAGCACATCGACCACCTTTCCCTTACCTTCGTCGCCCCACTGCAATCCCAGCAGAACATCAACTTTTCCGTTGTTCATTCTATTTGCCCCCTCATTAGGGGGATGGTGGTCTGAACAAGCGATATCAGACCGTTTAGTTTATAATTGGAGAGTCTGCGCCTGTTCAGACCCCCGGCTCCCCTACCCTTCTCTTTGCCGCTTGGCACCTCCTCAGGTTCAGGGCGCTAAAACTCGTTTGCTCTTTCTTGTAATGGCTCCCTGGCAGCTGGAACAGATACCGTATATATATAAGGTAAATCCATCTTTCCGGAAGCGTTTCAAGTGTAATTGGTTTATGGCCTCGGTTATTTCCGGTGCCTTCACTTCAGTGACTTTTCCGCACACTGTACATATCTGGTGGCAGTGGTTTTCGCCTTCGTAGCATGCCTCGTATTTTGTGGTTCCCTGAAAGCGATGGCGTATGACCAACCGCAGTTCCATAAATAAGTTCAGCGTGTTGTAGAGGGTAGCTCTCGACACGGGAAACTTATAGTCTTGGCTCAGTTTGGCTCCCAACTCATCGAGCGTGAAGTGCCCTTCTGTGCTATAGACGGCATTAAGAATCGCATAGCGCTCTGGTGTCTTGCGATGCTTGTTTGTTTCCAAATAGTTGTCCAGAATGCGCTCCACTGCCTGGCGCACACTGTCTTTTTTCTCATTAATCTTCATAAACCGCACAAAATTACTATTTTTTTTGCAGAATCTTGCGCAGAAAAAAATTAATAATGCTTAATTTGTTACTTCGTCACTCTTATCCAGTCGGCTTCCACCCATCCACGGTCGGCTTTCTCATCGGTTTCTACTGCCACAAAGCCAAATTTTGCGCCTATCCATTTACCTTGCCGCATGGTGAAGGCATCGCCACATTCGGTGTATTTCTTCCCATCTTCCGAGTAGGCGAAGTGCACCTCGGCCTGGTGCTTGTTGCTGCCATCGGCATTCTTGCCGCCAAGGTAGCTTACGTGCAGGCGCAGGTAGATGTCTTCGTGAATGCCAGGTTTATATTCTGTCTCGTCTGTAGCCGTGGGCTTCAGTGTGGCAATCAGCTTCTCGGTCTGCGGCTTGCCCTTGTCGGCGGCCTTGCAGGTGAGCTGTACCAGCTGGAACTCCTGGCCTTCTCTTCTGAGAACCAATGCCGAATAGTCGAGGCCCATCATGATGAGGCCGCCCATCTGTCCATTGCCTTTCGAGGTGAAGCGCATCTTTGTGGTTACCGTAAACTCGTCGGCGGGCGTCTTCTGCAGCAGCATGTTGGGCACCTCCCAGAAGTTCTTCCATTCCTTCGATAGCTTATGCGTATAAATCCTGAAGGTGCCGAAGGCTGTAGGCACGCCGAATTTCTCGTCATAGTTAGCATGCCATTCCCACTGCTTGCCCATTGTGGGAGCATTGAACTCGTCGCTCTCCACGGGGTTCACGATGGTGCTCGACGATGACTTTGGCTTTTTGTAGGTGAGCACCGGCTCGCCTTTCTTTCCCATGACGGGCCAGCCCGACGACCAGTCTACAGGCTGCAGGTGTACCACCCTGCCGTATGCCTCCTTGTCCTGGAAATGCAGGAACCAGTCTTCACCATATTTCGTGTGCACCCATCCTCCCTGGTGAGGCCCGTTCACTGTGGTCTTCCCCTGTGCCAGCACAATCTTGTGTTCGTATGGACCGTAAGGGCTTTTGCTTCGCATGGCCAGCTGGAAGCCTGTGGGCACGCCGCCAGCCGGGCACATGATCCAGTACCAGCCATCGCGCTTGTAGAATTTGGGGCCTTCGCAGGTGCGGTTCTCCGTGCCGTTTCCGTCGAATACGATGACGGGTTGGCCGATAGCCTTCGTTCCATCGGCCGAAAGCTCTCTCACTGTGAGCACGCTGGCAAATTTTGCCCGTGAGTTTGCCCAGCCATTCACCAGATAGCAGCGGCCGTCGTCGTCCCATAGTGGCGTGGTGTCGATATAGCCTTTGCCAGGAATCACGCATACAGGCTTCTCCCACTCGCCGGCAGGGTCTTTTGTCTTCACCATCATCACGCCATAGTCGGGGTCGCCCCAATAGATGTAGTATTCGCCGTTGTGGTAGCGAATGGAGGGTGCCCAAACGCCATTGCCATGAGAAGGCTTGTCGAACACCTCGCGTGGTTCCAGCTCTTTCAGTGCATAATTGATGATTTCCCAGTTCACCAAATCTTTCGAGTGCAGAATGGGCAGGCCGGGTATGCACTGGAAGCTCGATGCCGTAAGGTAGTAGTCTTCACCGCTTCCGCCCACGCATACGTCGGGGTCGCTATAGTCGGCATTGATGACGGGGTTCTTGTAGGTGCCGTCGCCCTGGTCGGGGCACCACACCTCAGAACGATACTGGGCACAGGCAGCCAGTGGCAATAGGGCAGCTGCCAGGATAAGTCTCAGCTTCATGGTCGTTGTATTTTTAGTTTGTAGTGGTTCTCTTCGTATGCGATGCGCATCACGCGCACCAGCTCATCGTCTTCTTGTGGGTTCAGCCGTCGCGTCAGGTCTATGGCCACATGGCCCATGGTGCGCCGCAGGTTGATTTCCACGCAGGGATGCAATAGCAGCTGCCTGTTGTCTGTTGTCTGGCCTTTGGCCACAACCATCATGTCGATGCCGAAGGGTCCCTTGTATTTTCCGCACAGTTCCCGGCCCAGATGCTGGCAGATGAGTAGTTGCACCTGTCGCAAGAGAATGATAGGCAGGTATCGGGTCAACTGCAGCTCCTTGGCCGTCTCGGTGGCCAGCACATTGCCGGTATAGGCTCCATTCTTCGTGTGGAAGAGCGACAGTCCCAAATAGGCCACGCCACCGTTTCCGTCGCTGACGAACTCCATTCCAAAGTCTTTCACCTTATTATATAATGGCTCTGCCATCACGCTGCCCTGGGCAGCAAGCACATTCTTTATCCAGCCGGCATGCATGCCGATGGAGGTCTGTCCGGCATCGAGGAAGCGCAGTCCACGCCCGCTCGACGACCAGGGGGCTTTCAGCACGAGCTTGCCGTGGCGGGCAGCCAAGGCTTCTATCTGCCCGGCCTGGGTACATTCCCACATTTCGCCCACCGTTCCGTCTACCCGCAGATGGGGCAACAATGCGGCAGCCGTGCGACGGTGAGAGAGCTGTCGTATGCCGTCTACTTGCTCCATAGTGGGCAGCAGGGCCGAGGGCACCCCTTTGCGCAATAGCTGTGCCCGCAGGGCAGGATCCCATCCCCAGGGCGATATTTCTGCCTCTTCAAGAGTCTTCAGGTCAGCTGGCGACAAAAGCGTGATTCCCGTTCTGGAAAACCGGCGCGACACTTTCTTTCCATACTCCACGTCGTCTACCAATACGCTGTCGCCTTCCTGTGCCCAGATCAGTGGCAGGAAGCCCAGATCGTGTCGCAGCAGTCGGCCGGCGTGCGGGGCTGTAAAGTTGGCCAGTCCCGCCGCCAAGGCGATGTCGTGCTCGGGGTTGAAGATATGTAGTGTCATCTTGCTTGTTTGAAAATATCTTGCCGCTCGTCTGTACTATTTCTTCATTCGGTGGCGCACAACAGCGAAGCCGATGGCTAAGACAAGAATGCCCACTATGCCTATCACGATATAGTGATTGTATTGCGCTATGGTGTCGTTGAGCTGGTCTTCGGGTACCACGGCGTGCAGATACCAGCCCAAGGCAGCCAGTATGGCGTGCCAGCAACCTGCGCCGATGGTGGTATAGAGCAGAAACTTCCAGTAGTTCATGCGTGCCAGTCCGGCAGGCAGCGAGATGAGGTGGCGTATGCCGGGAATCAGCCTTCCGGTAAGCGTGGCCACGATGCCGTGGTTGTCGAAGTATCGTTCGCTCTTCTCCACTTTCTCTTGGTTCAGCAGGCACAAGTGTCCCCATCGGCTGTTGGCAAAGCGATAGATGACGGGGCGCCCCACATAGAGAGCCACGAAATAGTTGATGCTGGCACCGATGTCGGCACCGATTGTGGCAAAGAGCACCACCAGCAGTACGTTGAGGTGGCCGCCGGCAGCATGGTAGGCGGCCGGAGCCACCACCAGTTCCGAGGGGACGGGTATCACGGTGCTCTCGAGCAGCATCAGCAGCAGTATGGTGCCGTAGTTCAAGTTGCCAAGCAAAGCAGTTATCCAGTTCATGGTGCTTCTATTTTTTCATTTTGTTTTTGGTATACTCGTAGTAGTCGGCTGGTTCCACCTCTTCGGGGAAAAGGTATCCCAGCACGATTCTGCACTCTTTGGGATTCACCTTGCAAGCTTTCTTCAGATAGCTCAGGAATTCGTCGTAGCGCTGCAGGTCGTAACAGCACAGTGCCATGTAGGCGTATCCGTCACAGTTGTCGGCCGGTGCCATGTCGAAGAATTTCCGGAACATATTGTAGGCCGCCTCGACGTATTTGTTGTCGTAGAGCGACACGATGACGCGCAGCAGCGTGCTTTGCGCATCTTCGCTCTCGACGATGGCTTTTCTGAAGGCCTCTTCTGCATCTTCTGCCCTTCCGGCCGAGAGCAGCACGTGCCCTTTCACCACCTGCACTGCCACGTGGTCGCAGTCCATCTCGTCGGTCTGTTCAAGTAATTGCAGTGCCGCATCGGTGTCCCCCATCTCTTCCTGCGCGAAAGCCATCTCCTGATAGATGTCGGCCAGGTAGGGCGAGTCATAGGGAGCACAGTCGATGGCTTTTTGCAGTATGCCGATGGCTTCCTCGTTCTGCCCCATGTTGATGAGGCAGGTACCCTGATGCATCAGCCCGAACTCGTCGTCGGGCACTTGCTCCCCATAGCGGCGGTAGTATTCCAGTGCCTGTTCGTAATTGTTCAGCCGGTAGAGGGCATTGGCTTTCGAGAGCAGGCCCTCGGCATCGTCGGGGTCGATGGCAATGGCATATTCGCTGCTCTGCACGGAGTTCTGGTAGTCTTCGTTCATGAACTGTACCGAAGCGAGGGCATTCCAATAGCGCTTCTGGAAGGGGTCGTGGTCGAGCAGTTCGTTGAACAGCCGCTCAGAGTCTTTATATTTTCCCAGCCCGAAGAGTGTACGGGCCATGAGCTCTTTAAACTCTGGCGTGTCTTCCTGCTTAGCCCTCGACATCCACTGCATGGCCTGTTCGTTGTAGCCATAGTCGGAAAATATGGAGGCCACGTCGACCACATAGTCCTGATATTCATCTGGCGGCACGCTGGCAAACTCTTTTCTGAAGAATCGGTCAGCCTCATCGGGATGCCCTTCAGCGAGCATGATTTCTGCCTGATTGTATATGTAGTCGGGCTCGTCTTTCTCCTGTATCTGGCCGAGGTAGTCTTTGGCTGCTTCGATGTCGCCTTGATAGATGGCCTCATGTATGCGATAGGTCAGTGGCGCGATGGCACCGGGCGAAAGGCTCAGTGCCATCGTGATGGCTTTTTCGGCCTTGTCGGGCAGGCCCTGCATCTGGTAGTAGTCGGCTATCTCGGCCAACTCGTCGGCATCCATGAACACGGGTTGCCCCGTATTCACGGCCTCTTCATATTCGTCGAGCATGTCGCGAAACTCGTCGCTATCGAAATATTCGTCGCCCGTTTTCTTCATCGCATCAAAAAAATCCTGACTTCTTACAATTTCCTCTGTTTTGTATGTTCTTGGAGTTGTGACACCTGAATAATTATTTCTTCCATGTATCCTTCAGTCCCACGGTTTTGTTGAACACCAGATGGTCGGGTGTCGATGTCGGGTCTACGTTGAAGTATCCGATACGCTGGAACTGCAGGTATTGCAGTGCGGGCATGGTGGCGGCAAACGGTTCCACATAGCAGTTGGTGAGCACGGTGAGCGACTGCGGGTTGATGATTTGCTTCATGGCCGTCACAGCATCGCACTGCTGCTGCTCGCGTATGGCAGCCATGTCGTCGCGCGGGTTCTCCACTTTCCATAGCCGGTCGTAAAGCCTTACCTCGGCCTTCACGGCATGCAGACAGCTCACCCAGTGCAGCGTCTTGCCCTTGATCTTGCGGTCGGCTCCGGGCAGGCCGCTACGTGTCTCGGGGTCGTAGGTGCAATAGATGGTGGTCACGCGGCCATCGGCATCCTTGTCGCAGGGGTGCTCTTCGTCGCATTTTATGATATATGCGTTTTTCAGGCGCACCTCCTTGCCAGGGGCCAGTCGCATGAATTTCTTCTCGGCCACCTCCTGAAAGTCGTCGCGCTCTATCCACAGTTCGCGGCTGAACTCGATGGAATGGGTGCCGTCGGCCTCGTTTTCGGGGTTGTTGATGGCCGTGAGCTGCTCCACCTGCCCTTCGGGATAGTTGGTGATGACCACACGCACGGGGTCGAGCACTGCCGACACGCGAATGGCACGGCTGTTCAGGTCGTCGCGCAGCACGCTCTCGAGCAGCGCCATGTCGTTCAGGGCATCAAGTTTGGTATAGCCTATCTTGTCGATGAATTTGCGCAGGCTCTCGGGCGAATAGCCACGGCGGCGCAAGCCACAGATGGTGGGCATGCGGGGGTCGTCCCATCCGCTCACGAGGTGATTGTCTACCAGTGCCAGCAGGTTGCGCTTCGAAAGCAGCGTGTAGTTCAGGTTCAGTTTGTTGAACTCGGTCTGGCGCGGCCGGTTGTCATCGATATTTTCTGTTTCTCCCCGCCATTCCTTCATCCATGTCACGAACAGGTCGTAGAGGGGGCGGTGCTCCACAAACTCCAGCGTACACCACGAGTGGGTCAC
>CAMJLB010000127.1 GCA_946406555.1 uncultured Prevotellaceae bacterium
CGCTGGCACCACGCGACATCGTGGCACGCGCCATCGACAAGGAGATGAAGATTCACGGCCTGGACCACGTCTGTCTCGACGTTACGCACAAAGATCCGGCCGAGACCAGGCGGCACTTCCCTAATATTTATCAGAAGTGCCTGTCTATGGGTATTGATATCACTACCGATTACATACCAGTGCGGCCCGCAGCACACTATATGTGTGGCGGCATCAAGGTCGACCTGAACGGACAATCGTCGATAGAGCGGCTCTATGCCATTGGCGAGTGTTCGTGTACCGGGCTGCATGGCGGCAACCGTCTGGCCAGCAACTCGCTCATCGAGGCGGTGGTCTATGCCGATGCGGCAGCACGCCACTCACTGCAGCATGTCGACCTGTACGACTGGAACGATAAGGTGCCCGAGTGGAACGACGAGGGTACGATGAGCAACGAGGAGAAAGTGCTCATCACTCAAAGCGTGAAAGAGGTGGGCGAAATCATGTCGAACTATGTAGGCATCGTGCGCAGCGACCTGCGCTTGCATCGTGCCTGGGTGCGGCTTGATATGCTGTACGAAGAGACCGAACTGCTGTTCAAACGGGTGAGGGCAACGCGCGATATTTGCGAATTGCGTAATATGATCAATGTGGGTTACCTTATCACACGATTTGCACTGGAGCGCAAGGAAAGCCGTGGCTTGCACTATACTACCGACTACCCTGTGCATGCATACGATAAATGAGTGTGGCTGCGCACGCCGACTTTTTATCTGATGAAGTTGGTTCTCACAGGCTGTTCCTGCTGTGGGAGCCCTTCTTCAGAAGCGTTGAGCTGCCGAATCATCCAGGCCATGTTGCGCCCCAGGGTGCGCATGGTCTGCATGCCTTCTTCGTCTTGCTTCGCCTGCCCTGGCGTCTGGCCATAGACCATGTTCCAATACTGTGAACTGACCACGGGCATGTTCAGAATTGTGAAATACTTGTTCAGACGGTCGAAAGCAGCAGAAGCACCTCCCCGGCGGCATACCACCACGCTTGCGGCGGGCTTGTACTGCAGCTGCTGGCCCAAGGAATAGAACACTCGGTCGAGCAGGGCGCACAGCGAACCGTTGGGTCCTCCATAATAGACTGGCGACCCTACCACCAGACCATCGATACCATCTTGTATGGTTCGCCAGATTTTATAATATAAGTCATCGTTGAAGGTGCATTTGCCTATCCTGCCACACATGCCGCAGGCAATGCAGCCTTGGATGGCACGTTTGCCAATGTTCACTATCTCGGTGTCGATACCTTCTGCGTTGAGCGTCGTGGCTACCTCACTGAGAGCCTGAAATGTGTTGCCCTTTTCCTTCGGGCTTCCGTTTATCAATAAAACTTTCTTTGCCATTATTATCGTTGTGGGGTGAATGGTTGTGAAGACGGTAAAGGGGAATTATCTGAGGTTGTCAAATAATTCCCCTTTTGCTATTTGTGGCCTCGTTTCTTATTTTGCAGGCTTTTCTGCAGGCTCGGCGGGAGCGGCGGGGGCAGCAGCATCCTGCTGCGACTGGCTGGCACCAAATCCGGGCACATTGTTAGGGTTGGTGAGCGGGTTCTCGATGCCTTCCATCACCGAGGCGTCGGCATTCGACTTTGGTGCCACATAGGCACAGGCAATGCTGACGACCACCATGAAGGCAGCCAGGCTCCATGTGGCTTTCTCGATGACGTCGGTGGTCTTGCGCACGCCGCCAAACTGGTTGTAGGAGGCGAAGCTCGATGCCAGACCGCCACCTTTCGACTCTTGAATCAGCACTATGCCAATCATCAGCAAGGCTGCAATCACGATAAGAATTACTAAAAGTGTGTACATTTTTTTTATTTATTGTTGTTGTTAATAATCAGTTTCTCTAAGAATCGTATTTGGTCTGCAAAGTAAGCATTTTTTTTCGGATATTGCAAACTTAATCTCTGAATAATTTCTAAAGCCTTGGAATATCTGCCCTGTTTGATGTAAATTCGGGCCAAAGTCTCGGTGAAGAAGCCTTCTTCGCCTTCGTTGGAGCCTTCTTCGTTCTGTTCTTCTTCTATCTCTGGCTTCAGTGTCGGGTTGTCGTTGAGCACGATTTTCCCTTGGTCGTTTTCCAGGAAGGAGTCTATAAGACTGTGACCGATGAGCTGTGGCCCTTGGTCGGCCTTTTGCCTTTCCTCTTCGCTTTCGCTTTCCAGCAGGTAGGCAACGTAGTCTACTGCGGCATCGGCGGGCGTGGGCTTGCGTTTTGCAGTCTTGGCCGTGTCGTTGTCTTCCTTTGGGATTGATTCGAGGAAATTCTCAATGAGCGAGAGTGTGCGGTTCGGTGTTCCTGCTGTAGAGGTAGTATCAGCCGTTTTCTGTGGAGACAGTTGATAGTGGCCTGCCTCTATCATCTGGAAGAGTACTTTCCGGTCGGTGATGTAGATGGCAGCGCGCCTCAGTTCCTCGTCGAAGGAAGCATCGTGCAGCAGGTAGAGGTTCTGCAGCATAAGCAGCCGGGCCGTTTGCATGTAAGGATAGAGTGCGAGCATGGAGCGCAGCTCGTACAGCGTTTCGCGGTCGAGGTGCTCTGGGTGTTGTATGAGTTCGGTCAGCTCCATGTCTTCTTTCTTGTTATGTTACCAGTTGGCCACGGTGGCATTGAATATCTGGTCGGTAATGTCTTTCACCATTTGTGTGACAAGTTCTTCCTGTACGGAATTAAGCGATTGTGTGCTCTCATACGACGTGTTTGCCGTGAATTGGCGTTCGAAGTCTTCGTCGTGTTTCGTGTTATTGGTAAAGCGCACGTTGACGGTCATGCTCAGTTCGGTCTGTGCCGAATATCCCTCGCTCGATACCGATTTGTTTCGTTGTTCATAGCGTGTTATCTCACCTTCCAGCTTCAGGTCGCCATTACGCTTCACCTGTATAAGCTTGGTATGGTTGGCATATTGGTCTTTTAGCTGGTTGTTGAAGATGTTTGCCATGGGTCCCCATACATAGTTAGAGCGAATGGGAAAGTCGCTTATCTGGATGGTCTTTGTCTTCGAATAGTCTATGCTTGCCCCGTTGAATTTGTAGCTCACGGAGCAAGCACACAGCATGACAGCCACGAAGAGTCCTGCTATGCCATTATTTGCTATCTTTGTCCAGTCCATATTGTTTCAGTCGTCGGTAGAGCGTTCTGTCGCTGATGCCCAGTTCCTGTGCGGCTTTTTTCCTGTTGCCATTGTTGCGTTCCAAGGCTTTTTCCAGCATTTGTCGGCTCAGGTCGTTCAGGTTCAGGTTTTCCTGCTCTGGTTCTATGTATTCTTCTGCCACGGCATCTTCGAGTGATGCCGGTGTGATGGTCTGAATAGGGCTTATGGGCTGAATGGGTTGCTGAATGGGTGCGATGGAAGTAGTGGGTGCTGGTATGGCAGCATTGTTTCCCTTCACGTCTTCCAGTTGCTTCTTCAGTTGGCTCATTTCGCGCCTCATGTCGTTCACGTTGCCCCTCAGTTCAAAGAGTATCTTGTATAGTATTTCTCGTTCGTTTTCAAACGAATGGTCGCTCCCGCCGGGATTGATTACAGCAAGTTGTGTGCTTTCGCGGTCTTGCGGGATAAATTGTGCCAGCACATCGGGGGTGATCGTGCGCTCTTTGCTGAGTATCGATATTTGTTCTGTAATGTTTTTCAGTTGCCTCACGTTTCCTGGCCACTTATATCTCATGAGCATGTTCTTTGCCTCTTCGGTGAGCACCACCCGCTCCATTCTGTATTTCTCTGCCATTTGCAGGGCAAAGAGCCTGAACAGCAATACGATGTCTTCTCCGCGTTCGCGTAGCGGTGGCATCTGTATGGGAATGCTGTTCAGTCGGTAGTAGAGGTCTTCGCGGAAACGGCCTTCGCTGATGGCCTGCCGTATGTTTACGTTTGTGGCAGCCACGATGCGCACGTCGGTCTTCTTCACTTCGGTGGCTCCCACGGGTATGTATTCGCCTGTTTCGAGCACACGCAAGAGCCTTGCCTGTGTGGCCAGTGGCAGTTCGCCCACCTCGTCGAGAAAGAGCGTTCCCTTATTGGCCACGCCGAAATAGCCGGGCGAATCGTTGATAGCCCCCGTGAAGCTACCCTTTACATGCCCGAAAAGCTCGCTGTCGATGGTGCCTTCAGGAATGGAGCCGCAGTTGATGGCAAAATACTTTTCTCGTCTTCGGGGCGAGTTGTCGTGAATGACGCGCGGTATGATTTCTTTTCCCACGCCGCTTTCACCAATGATGAGCACACTCAAGTCGGTCGGCGCCACTTGTAGTGCGACGTCGAGCACGTGGTTTAATGCTTCGCAATTTCCCACGATGTTGTAGCGCTGCTTGATGCTCTGTAGCTCGGGATTTTTCATTTAGCTGACAAAATTACGCATAAATTTTGAATTATCTGCAATTTTGGCAGAAAAAAATGCTGATTTCTTTATATTTCCTATGCTTGCTCATCTGTCTTAGGCTGCTGAGTGGCTTCAGCCTCCTGTTTGGGCGACTTAGGCTCTGACGAGCGGAAGCGCACTTTCTCTCCGTCTTCCCGTTTTTCGTGATACAATTTGGGCAGTGGGTTCTGCAGCGGCTCGTCGTAATGGGTGCGATTGCGTGCTACGTCGATGGCTGTGTAGATGGCATGGCGTAGGGAGTCGCCACTGGCCTGGTTTCGACCTGCCATATTGAGCATTACGCCATGGGCTGGAGCGGTGCGCACGATGGGCAGCCCTGCTGTGAAGCGTACTCCGTCTTCGGGGGCGAGCGTCTTAAAGGGTGTCGTGCCTTGGTCGTGATACATGGCGAGTACGCCGTCGAAATGGTAGTAGTCGGCATGGCCAAAGAAAGAGTCGGCAGCATAGGGGCCAAAGGCTTGAATGCCTTCGCCAGCCAGTTGTTCTATGGCAGGGACTATGATTTCGTGCTCCTCATCGCCCAGTGCCCCTTCCTCACCGCAACGGGGGTTCAGCGACAGTACGGCAATGCGGGGACTCGAGATGCGCAAGTCGCGATGTAGGGCTTGATGGAACAGTCGGCCTTTCTCTACAATCTTCTGCTTGGTAATAGATTCGGATATGTCCTTGATCGCCAAGTTGTTGGTGACCAGAGCGACTCTTATATCGTCGTTCATGAGAATGCTGATGCCCCCCGCTTGACACTTCAGCCGTTGTTCCAAGAAGGCAGCATGGCCATTGAATCCGTCCACGTTGCTACGGCTCATGGGAGCCGTGACCAGCACGTCGAAAAGTCCTTTTTCATAGTCGTCGATGGCGCGGCCGAGGGCCGTGAGAGCGGCTTTTCCCGATTCTGCGGTGGCTTCGCCCAGTTCTACTTTTATCTCTTCCTCGCCGAAGCAGTTCAGAATGTTCAGGCGGTTTTCTTTCGCCTCGCTGGCATTGGCAATCACGTTGAAAGGTACATCTATGCCCAAGGCCTTGGCATGGTAGGTGGCCACTTTATGCGAGCCGTAGACGATGGGCGTGAAGAGTTCCAAAATGGTGGAATCTTCCAATGCCTTCAGTATCACTTCATATCCTATTCCGTTGGTGTCGCCATGTGTGATGGCTACGCGCATATTCTTTTCTTGTTCCATGTATATATTTGATTATGATGTTTGTGCTTTGTGGGCAGTGCTGAGCAATCCGCATGCAGCAAAGATGTCTTGTCCGCGACTGGCCCGGATGGTGGTAAACACGCCGTGTTGCGTGAGGAAGTCGCGCAGCTGTTCCATGCGTTGTTCATTGGCTGGCGGCAGGTCTACGCCGGGTATGGCGTGGAAGCGGATAAGGTTGACGCGGCATTCCAGCCCGCCGAGTAGCTTTACGATTCTCCGGCCATGCTCCAACGAGTCGTTCAGCCCGCTGAAGCAGATGTACTCGAACGAGCAGC
The DNA here is from genome assembly GCA_946406555.1 of uncultured Prevotellaceae bacterium. Lineage (GTDB taxonomy): Bacteria > Bacteroidota > Bacteroidia > Bacteroidales > Bacteroidaceae > Prevotella. The sequence continues at coordinate 5,880 of CAMJLB010000127.1, forward strand.
GCCGCTGGTGGCTGAAGTCATACTGTTTGAGCAGGTCTATCGTTTCTTCTATGGGCATGGCTTTCTCGGCCGGCATCAGAGCGAGTCTCTGCTCGTGTAGTGGCGAGTGCATGGATATGGCTACATGGCATTCGCTCTCATCGAGAAATCGGTGCAGTTTTCCACGCACGCCAACAGTGCTCACGGTGATGCGTTTTGGACTCCAGGCATAGCCGCTGGGCGATGTGAGCAGCTTGGTGGCTCGCAGCACGTGGTCCAGGTTGTCCATGGGCTCGCCTTGCCCCATGAACACCACATTGGTGAGTTGTTCGCGCTCGGGCAGGGCGTAGATTTGGTTCAGTATGTCTGCGGCGGTAAGCTGTCCTTCAAAGCCCTGCTTGCCGGTCTGGCAGAACAAGCAGTTCATTTTGCAGCCCACTTGCGACGAAACGCAGAGTGTGGCTCTTTCGCCATCGGGTATGAATACTGTCTCTACATATTTCTGGGGTGTGGCTGCATCGTCTTGTTGTCCGGTGCCTCTTACGGGAAATAAATATTTGATGGTTCCGTCCTGGCTCCGCTGGCAGTCGATGGGTGGCATGGCTCCCACGCAGTAGGTCTGGTCCAGGCGTTCGCGGTTCTGCTTCGAGAGGTTGGTCATCTCGTCTATGTGCTGCACATGCTTGCCGTAAAGCCAATGTGCCATCTGCTTGCCCGCAAAGGCGGGCATGCCTAAACTGGCGGCAACGTCCTTCAGTTCGTCCACCGTCATTCCCATAAGAACCTTTTTCTTGCTATTCACGTTGCAAAATTACAAATTATCGCCGACATTTCAAAACGATTTGTGAAGATTAACCAAAATGTGGGGTGTAATTTCAGGGGATGAAGTCTTCTTCGGGCGAAGGCTGCTCCTCTTTCTTTTGCTGGTTGGTTGTCTTCTCGTCGCCGTTGGTGCCAGTCTGTTCGTCGAAGGTCATGCCGTAGGTGGTGCGCAGCACGATGAATTCGGTGCGGCGGTTCAGCTGGTTGCATATCTCCTGCTTTTCTTCGTCGTCGAGTGCTTTGATAAACTCCTCGGTGAGCACGTCGCCTTCCTTCAGCCATGTATAGGTCTCGGTCAGCTTTCTCTTGATGGTCTTAGGCTTCTCTTTTCCATAGCCCATGGGCGAGAGTCGGTCGGCGGCAATGCCGTGTTCCACCAGATAGTTGACCACGCTTTCGGCGCGCCGCTGCGAAAGAGCCTTGTTGTAGGCGGCTGGACCACGGTAGTCGCAGTGAGCCGACAGCTCGATGGTGACGTTGGGGTTTTCGTTCAGTAGCAGTATCAGCTCATCGAGCGACTGGGTGCTTTCGGGGCGCAGTGTGGCCTTGTCGAAGTCGTAGAATATATTGTCGATGAGCACTGGCGCGGTGATGCTGGCCAGGGGGAACTGCAGCACATGCTCAAAGCTTTGCTTTACGGTGTCGGGGTGCAATTGCTCCTTGTGGTTGAGGAATCCCTTGCAGGTGCCCAGGAACACATAGTCTACGCCGGGCCGTACTTCCTGTGTGAACGAACCGTCGCCTTTCACCGAGAGTTTCAGGTTGGTTCCGTCGTTGCCCACCATGTATACGAGTGCTTGCGGCAGTTCGTATCCGTCTTTCTCGTATACCCATCCGCGCACAGTCAGTGTTATCTCGTCTTTCTCAAACGAATAGATATGGTCCCAGCCACGTGCATCGCCTCTGTTTGATGAGAAGAATCCCCGGTTGTGCAGCCCTTCAAAGGTCATTCCGAAGTCGTCGGCGGCCGAATTGAGAGGTGCGCCGGGGTGGTCGAGGATATAGGCATTGGCGTCCTGTGGTGCAGGTGTGGCCTTTGCCTTGGTGGTTTGCTTTATCGAGTCGTTGGGCTGCTCGTCGGCCGTTCGTGGCTTGGTGGTGGTAGTGGCTTCCACGACCACAGGCTTGGCAATGTAGATGTCGAGTCCCCCCATGCCCGGGTGTCCGGTGCTTGAGAAATAGAGGTCGCCGTTAGGCCTGAAAGTGGGAAACATCTCGTTGCCCGGCGTGTTGATGGGTTCGCCCAGGTTCTCGGGGGCTCCCAGCCCGTTGGTGGTGATGGGCGATCGCCAGATGTCGTAGCCGCCCATGCCGCCGGGCATGTTGCTCACGTAGTAGAGCCACTGGCCGTCGGGCGA
>CAMJLB010000128.1 GCA_946406555.1 uncultured Prevotellaceae bacterium
GTCCTTATATCTTTATCTGTCCATTGGCATATCTGTTTTAAAGATTACACATTTGTTGTTTGAGGAATCCGCATAGGGCGAAATCCGTGTGCAAAATTACTCAAACTTTGGCACATTACCAAACAATTTATATTGAATAAGGTGTTTTGCCAACTTATTCTTTGCTTTTCACGAGAAAATGCTTAATTTTGCAAGCAAAACAATAGGAGCCACAATTATGAGGATTAAAGATTTTGAAATAAAGAATCTCTATGGTATGTATTCCTTCAAGTCTCAACTTGATGAGAAGGTTAATATTATTGTAGGCAATAATGGTACGTTTAAGTCGACAATATTGAACTTTATTCGGTTCTTGGCAATTGACGGCGTAGAACCCACTTTGGCATACGAGAGAGTTACAATGTCGTTGGAAGATGGCATTGTAGTGAACAGTAAGCCAACAACTTCTCATTCGGAAGGGAGAGATGCAAAAGTGAAACTTTCCATTACTTTATCCAGTAGGGAAATCACCTTAAATGGCAAAGATATACCTGCGGAGGAGTACCCCAAGCACCTGAAATTTGACTTCATTTCCACTTTCGATATCAAAGATAAGGATATAAACACACAACAGACATATCTTGACAAACGGCTTGTACAGTTGCAGAGCGATTATGGTTACTATCTAAATGGACTACAAAAGCAATTCACCAGTTATCTGAACAAACAGGGTTCTGTAACCAAGGAGCTATATGACAAAGTTTACACCCGTAAAACTCTTTTTGAGAATCTCGTCAATGGGGCTTTTAAAGAAACGGGGAAGGTCATTGATAATGAATCGGAAAAACTGCGCTTCATCATTGACGGAAAAACTTCAATTGAGGCGAGTCAATTATCCTCTGGCGAAAAGCAACTGCTCATTATCCTCTTGACGGTATTACTTGAAGACGGACGAGAATATGTGCTGATGATGGACGAACCAGAGATTTCGCTGCATATCAGTTGGCAGTACGAGTTGCTTAATTGGATTTTAGAACTGAACCCCAATGTTCAATTGATTCTTACCACTCACTCGCCCAGTATATTCTCTGACGGATGGGGTGATAAGGCAATTTACATGGAGGACATTACGACGAAGAAGTGATGAGTAATATTTACCAAGATCAGGCACGCGATTTTGCCAACATTCCTATTCTACGTCGGGATGTTATCGCTTGTGTTCATCTGGAGGACAAAGATGACATAGTGTTCTGGGATGCAATGTTGCAAAACCATCGTCGTGGTAAATACCATTATGTCACGCACAGCAAAAGCCAGAGTGGGAAAGAGACTTCTGGCTCCAGCCAATGTCTGAGATTCCGGCCCTATCTCAGCAGACGATTCTTTATCGGGATTGACAGCGACATGCGTTATCTAATGCAAGAATCCGAAGTGGATGCGCCCCATTTCGTCTGTCAAACCTATACATACTCTTGGGAAAACCATTGTTGCGAGGCTCGAACTATTCAAAAACGGTTTGCTTCTCTATGTCCTGAAAGAGCATGCCAATTCGACTTTGAGGCATTCCTTGCTGCATACTCTACCGTTGTTTACAAGCCATTGTTGCTCTTACTTTATTGTTTGAAGAATCATAGGCCCGATTTCAGCAGAAAACAGTTTGATGCTTGTATCCCTCACCAATGTAAAGGTATAGAACTGGCTGACAATGGCAGAGCTCTTATTGAGAGAATCGCCAAAAATTTTGCCGAGCATTTAAATACTCCATTTGCAAATACTATTGATTACGAATCAGAAAGCAGGTATTGCCATAGTTTAAACGTGGACGAAGGAAACGCCTATCTCCATATCCGTGGACATAACCTTTTCGATCTTATTGCATCTATTGGCGATTTACTATGTCATGGCACTTCCGTATCGTTTAAGCAAGATGTCTTGATGAAAGGACTACCGCCACAGAATTATTGGCAAATCACGAAAGTCGCTGAGGATATTGCTACAATATTAAGGTGACAACACCGACAAGAACTGCCAGGCCTCGCTTGAGGCAACGTTTGAACGAGCGCTTGAACTCGCCAGTGTAATGAAGTCTGTACTTCATGCCTTGCACTGCTTGATAAGGTCTTCCACACTATCGGCTTCATAGACACGACCATTCTTTATGTCGTCAATGGCTCGGTCCATGCCCGTCTTTGCCTGTCGCTTCAGCGTAACGGAGGCAACCCCTCGCAGCATACTGATGGCCTGACGTATCTGGTCAAGCATCGAGACATCTTCTACGGAAACTGTCAGTTGAGTCATTTTCTTCCTTGCTTAATGTTTGTAATTCCAATTAAATACACGGCTATGCAGCAAGCCCCATCTCGTAAAGTCTTTCAGGGGCAATGTCGGCACCGTTCTTCCAGAAGATGGTCTGGTCGAGGCCGAACTGGATGAACTCGTTCTTGTCGCGCAGCTCCTCGAATGCGGGATACGAGAGCAGCGGCGTGAGGTCCACCTTGCGGCGCTTGCCCGTGCTGAACGTACAGAGCAACGTGTAGTCGCCCAAATACTCTCGAGCGGTGGTCGAAGGCGTAGATGTAAATCAGTATGCCTTGTATGATGAATATAGAGCCAATGTCGCTTCGTCTTTTTATTACTTATCGGCCACAAAGGTACACAATCTTTTTGATAAATATAACACTTTACCTGTACCTTTTATATATTATTAGGTGAAATGGACGTTTTATCCCCTTTGGCTTCTTGCGCTCCTTTGGTTCGAAAATCCGTCTTTTGTTACAGTCTTTTTTCGTAACTTTGCCGTCTGTGACGGCGAAGTTACTCCGTCTCGGCAAAAAAAAGAATGAATTCTTTTGTTTTGCCCTCGACTTTTCGTAACTTTGCACCCAAAATAGGCTAAAACGGCAATATGGCAGTAGCAAACATCATCAGCAAAAATGACAACGAGAGGCAATTTTCGTTTGAGGTGCTCCCGCCACTGAAAGGCACGGGCACCGAACGGTTGTTCAGCGACATAGAGAAACTGTGTCGGCTTAATCCCGCGTTCATCAATATCACCACTCACCACAGCGAGTATGTATATAAAGATGTGGGCGAAGGCCGTTACGAGCGCAGTCGCGTGCGCCGCCGTCCTGGCACCATTGCCGTGGCCGCCGCCATACAGCAGCGCTTCGGCGTGACCGTGCAACCGCACATCATCTGCAGCGGAGCAACGACAGAGGATATAGAATATGAACTGCTCGACTTGCAGTTTCTGGGCATCACCGACCTGCTGCTGCTGCGCGGCGACAAGGCCAGGGAAGACCAAAGCTTCAAGCCTACCCCAGGCGGCCATGCCCACACTACCGACCTGATACGCCAGGTGCAGCTGTTCAACGATGGCTTCTTCTATGACGGAACGCCCATCAAGAATCCCGGGCCAAAGTTCGATATTGGCGTGGCCTGCTATCCGGAAAAGCATGAGGAGGCTCCCAACATGGAGCGCGACATGGAATACCTGCGGCAGAAGCAGGAGCTGGGCGCACAGTATGCGGTGACGCAGCTGTTTTTTGACAATCAGAAGTATTTCGACTTCGTGGAGAAGGCACGCCTGATGGGGATCACCATTCCCATTATCCCGGGTATAAAGCCACTTGCCAAACTGTCGCAGCTCACGGTGGTGCCACGCACGTTCCATTGCGACATACCCGAGGCGCTGGCAAAGGAGATCGTCAAGTGCAAGACCGATGAGGATGCCCGGCTGCTGGGCATAGAGTGGACGACAGAGCAGTGTCGTGAGCTGTATCAGCATGGCATTTGCGATATCCATTTCTATACCGTGTCGGCCGTGGACTCGGTGGTGGAAATCGTGCGCAAACTAAGAGCATAGGCAATGACATTTGACGATGTGATAGGACAGGACGAGGTGCGTGAGCGCCTGCTGCAGATGGTGAGCGAAGACCGCCTGCCGCATGCCATCATGCTCTGCGGGCCAAATGGCATCGGCAAGAAGGCATTGGCCGTGGCCTTTGCCTCTTATCTGCTGGGCGAGGACAACGCCATGGTGCAGAAGCTGGAGCATCCCGACCTGCACTTCACCTATCCCACGGTGAAGCTGCCGTCGATGGGCAGCGACCACATGCCCACCAGCGACGACTTTGCCCGCGAGTGGCACGAGCTGCTGATGCAAGGTCCCTACTTCGACATGGACGAGTGGCTCAGTGCCATTGGTGCCGAGAACCAGCAGGCTATCATCACTGCTGGAGAGAGCGACAGCTTGGTGCGCAAGCTGAGCCTGAAGTCGAGCCAAGGGGGCTATAAGGTAAGCATCGTCTGGCTGCCTGAGCGCATGAACATAGCCTGTGCCAACAAATTGCTGAAGCTGATAGAAGAACCACCCCAGCAGACGGTATTCATCATGGTGAGCGAGGAACCCGACATGCTGCTCGAGACCATCAGAAGCCGTGTGCAACGCATCGATGTGAAGCGCATAGAGACATCGGTCATAGAGCATGCGCTCGTAGAGCGGAGAGGCGTCGACGAGCAGGTGGCCCACCGCATAGCAAGATTAGCTAACGGGGCGTGGACGAAGGCACTCGAAGAGTTGCAGGTGGGGTCGGAAAATGAGCAGTTCCTCGACCTCTTCATCATGCTCATGCGGCTGGCCTATCAACGGAAGGTGAAGGACCTGCGTAAGTGGAGCGACACGATGGCAAGCTTCGGACGCGAGAAGCAGCGACGCTTCCTCACCTTCTTCCTGCGTATGGTGCGCGAGAATTTCATGTATAATTTCCAGAATGGCGACCTGGTCTACATGACGCAGAAAGAAGAGGACTTTGCGCGCAACTTCGCGCGTTTCGTCAACGAGGCCAATGTGCTCTCTATCTACGACCTGACGAACAAGGCCATACGCGACATAGGGCAGAATGCCAACGCAAAGATCGTGTTCTTCGACTTCGCACTGCAAATGATCGTGCTGCTGATTCAGAAATAATGCAATCCCGGCATTCCGAAATCCCGTGATTCTGAAACCCCGTAATCCCGGCTCCCATAATCCCGTAATCCCGGCATCCCGTAATAACGACAAAGTGACAAAACGACAAACGACATAACGAAAAAGAAACGATGGAGAACCAAAAGGACTTAGAGATACGCACTGGCTGCGACCGTGGTCTGTGCAAGGCAGCCATAGGCCGCCAAGACAGGCAGCTGAATACCTACGACTGGCTGTCGGACGTGCCAGGCAATGCCGACTCGACCGACCTGGTGGAGGTGCAGTTCAAACATACACGCAAGGGCTACTACCACAACGTGAACCGCCTGCCGCTGAAGAAAGGCGACATCGTGGCGGTGGAAGCCAGTCCGGGCCATGACATAGGCGTGGTTACGCTGACAGGGCGATTGGTTGAGATACAGCTGAAAAAGGCCAACCTGAAGAATGCCGACGATATAAAGAGGATATACAGGTTGGCAAGGCAGATAGATATGGACAAATACCGTGAGGCCAAAGCCCGTGAACACGAGACGATGATAGAAAGCCGCGAAATAGCCAAAGGGCTGGGGCTGAAAATGAAGATTGGCGACGTGGAGTACCAGGGCGACGGCCAAAAGGCTATCTTCTACTATATTGCCGACGAGCGTGTAGACTTCCGCCAGCTTATTAAGGACTTGGCGGCCGCTTTCCACGTGCGCATCGAGATGAAGCAGATAGGTGCCAGACAGGAGGCCGGACGCATAGGCGGCACCGGACCGTGCGGCCGGGAGCTGTGTTGCGCTACATGGATGAAGAATTTTGTCTCGGTTTCAACCGGGGCCGCACGCTATCAGGACATATCGCTGAACCCGCAAAAACTGGCCGGCATGTGTGCCAAGCTGAAGTGTTGCCTAAACTATGAGGTCGACGACTATATAGAGGCAGGACGGAAGCTGCCTGGCCACGACATCGTGCTGCAGACAATGGATGCCGACTACTTCATGTTCAAAAGAGACATACTGGCCGGATTGCTTACCTATAGCACCGACAAACGGTTGGCAGCCAACCTTGAGACCATCACTGCCGAGCGGGCTAAAGAGGTGATAGACATGAACCGGCGCGGAGAGAAACCCGAATCGCTGCAGCCCGACGACGAGCTGAAGGAAGCGAAGACCCCGACCGACCTGCTGGCTGATGGCGACATACATCGTTTCGACAAAGCTAAAAAAAAGAAGAAAAAGAAGACTCAACCGCGTCAAGGGGGCGACGATGCCCAGCAGGCCAAGGGTAGGGCAGAGACCGCCAAATCGGTTGACAATGCGCAACAGCCTGCCCAGGGACAGAAGCCTCAGGGAGGACAACAGCCTGCCCAGGGACAGAAACCACAGCAACAGCAGCAAGGGCAGCAGCCTGCCCAGAAAACAAGGCCCAACCAGAAGCCTCCCAAGAAAAAGAAACCGCAAGAGCCTAAAGGTGAGTCTAAAGGTGAGCAAAACAGCAATAATGGCCAAAAAGAATAATTGCTTTGCCATTGTAGTCCTTCTTGTGATGGTGAGCATGGCGGTTGGCTGTAGCCGGAAGACCATATACAGCCATTATGAGCCAACCCCCTTGGAGGGGTGGGAAAAAAACGACACCTTGTCGTTTCGGGTTATGCTCATTCGCAGCGATGGATCATATAAGGAAGAGATAGGCCTGCGCACCAGCGGGGCCTATCCCTTTACCGGGCTTACGCTGGTAGTGGAACAGCGCAGCGTGCCATCGGGAATGATGCGGAGCGACACGTTGCATGCCCGTCTTGTAAGTCGCGACGGAACGGTGCAAGGGAAGGGCATCGTGTACTATCAGTACAAGTTTCATCTGGCCAATCTGCGACTCAATGAGGCCGACACGCTTTACGTGAGCATACGCCATAACATGAAGCGCGAAATACTGCCGGGCATCAGCGATGTGGGACTCATCTTGCAACGTTTAGACGAATAGCGCCCTTTACCCTTCTTACTAAAAAAAAGAAAAAATGTTGCTCTCTTTCCAAGAAAATTGCTATCTTTGCAAATAATGAGGCATGGAGCCTCGGTAATGGTAAACAATAACACAAAACAAAACCCGATGAAGAAATTCTTTTTGCTGATGATGCCTCTGTTGATGCTGGCCTGCAGCGAACAGCCTGTAGACGAGCTGGACCTGCTGCCAAAGTTTGACAGCACATGGAACATCTACGAAGACTGCCATAGAAACGATGATGGCAGCGTGACCTATACGTCGATACCCTGGGGGGGACTGGTCGGGTCGATGAAAAAGCAGAACATGCCAGTAGACTGGTCGGCCTTCGAGTCGATCACGTTGGAGTTTGCTGAACCTACCACCGTAGAGACGCAGATCATGTTTTCTGAGAGACTGAAGACAAGGGGAAAGCCCGGTATCAAGTCGTTGACGTGCTATTTCGACGGGCAGGATGTGACTTCGGTCGACGAAGTGGTGCTGCAGACATCGGATACGGCTACTATCACGGTGACGAAGGCTTTTCTTACGCCTAATGACGGTGAGTGGGAAACCACAACGGTGTGGGAAGGCAACTGCTCGTTTGGCAACTGGGAGAATGGCTTCGTGGTGAAGCCGGAGAAGCTGTCGTCGGTCTATAAAGGCGACAAGCTGGAGTTCATCTATTCCATTGACAAGAGCATACATCAGACATACTGGCTGATGAAAACCATCTACAACGGAACAGACACACCCCTGGAAGGGAATGAGAACGAGCTGAACAAATATGGCTGCGTATACTTGGGCGGTGAGTCGACGAAGTATCGCATTCGCCTTACAGAGAAAGATGCTGCCAATATCCGTGAGAAAGGTGTCTTCGTGAATGGCTTCTATTGTAATGTGAAAAAGGTGAATCTGCTGCGCAAAACCTATGTCATAGGCGCTGAAAGCGGAAAAGAAGAAGAAAAACCGATGTAGGGAAGCCGGTAGAAAAAGAAGGAACAAGCAGGCGCAGCGCTCAACGCACAAGAAAAAAGGATAGGCATGAAGACCTATCCTTTTTTGTTGAGCCTCTTGTCGGATTCGAACCAACGACCCCGAGATTACAAATCACGTGCTCTG
>CAMJLB010000129.1 GCA_946406555.1 uncultured Prevotellaceae bacterium
CGGGCCTCTCCATCGGCGTGCACCTGCTCAACCTGCTGTGCCTGCCCGCCATCGTATTGGTCTACTACTACAAGCGGTTCCCACAGGCCGACCTGAAAGGCTCGCTGATGGCCCTGCTCGTGTCGTTTGCCCTCGTGGCCGTGGTGCTCTATGGCGTGGTGCCAGGCATCATCACCGTGGGTGGATGGTTCGAGTTGCTGTTTGTCAACCAGCTGGGCATGCCCTTCAATACGGGTGAGTACATCTATATCGTGCTGCTCGTGGCCACGGTGATTTGGGCTGTCTACGAGACGCAGAACGCCACCGAGAAAAACTGGAGACGCCAGAATCTGGCCTTCCTACTCTCGGTGGGCATGCTCGGCATACCTTTCTACGGCTATGGTTGGAGTGCCGCCATCATCGGCATCGTGGTGCTGGCCCTGCTGTGGTTCGTGCTCAACCGCCGATACCAGCAACAGCCGTTGGTGCCCGCACGCTTCAAGAACACCGCACTGCTCTGCATGCTCATGCTCATGATAGGCTATTCTACCTACGCCGTGATCGTGATACGCTCCAGTGCCAACCCGCCCATGGACCAGAACTCGCCTGAGGACATCTTCACCCTGGGCGACTACCTGGGACGCGACCAGTACGGCCAGCGGCCCCTCTTCTACGGTCAGGCCTACACCTCGCAGGTGGCTCTCGAGAAAGACGGTGGCTACTGCAAGCCCGTGATGACAACAGGCAAACCCGTGTGGCAGCGCAAGGAAAAGGCCAGCGACGACGAGAAGGACTCCTACTTCGTGGTGCGCACCAAAGATGAATACGTCTATGCTCAGAACATGCTCTTCCCACGTATGTACAGCTCGCAGCACGCCCAGTACTACGAAAACTGGATGGGCGGCAAGGTCGACGGACACGAGGTGCCCTACGACCGCTGCGGCGAGAACATCATGGTGAAGGTGCCCTCACAGATAGACAACCTGCTGTTCTTCATCAGTTATCAGTGCAACTGGATGTACTGGCGCTACTTCCTCTGGAACTTTGCCGGACGACAGAACGACATTCAGGGGCACGGCGAGGCCGAGCACGGCAACTGGCTCTCGGGCTTCTCCTTCATCGACAATGCCCGACTGGGCGACCAGTCGCTGCTGCCCGACGACCTGAAAAATAACAAGGGTCACAACGTGTTCTACTGCCTGCCCCTGCTGCTGGGCCTGCTGGGCCTGCTCTGGCAGTCGCTGTCGTGCGGACAGAAAGGCATCAAGCAGTTCTGGGTAGTGTTCTTCCTCTTCTTCATGACGGGACTGGCCATCGTGGTCTACCTCAACCAGACACCCATGCAGCCGCGTGAGCGCGACTATGCCTACGCCGGCTCGTTCTATGCCTTCGCCATCTGGTGCGGCATGGGCGTGGCCGCCATCATCAGCTGGCTCAGCCGTCTGGTAAAAAAGGAGAACTTCGCTGTTTCTGCCATCATGGGCATCGTCTGTTTGCTGGTACCCGTTCAGATGGCCTCACAGACGTGGGACGATCACGACCGGTCGGGACGCTACTGCTGCCGCGACTTCGGACAGAACTACCTCATGTCGCTGCAAGACGAGGGCAATCCTATCATCTTCACCAATGGCGACAACGACACCTTCCCATTGTGGTATAACCAAGACACCGAGGGAGTGCGCACCGATGCTCGCGTGTGCAACCTTTCCTACCTGCAAACCGACTGGTACATCGACCAGATGGTGCGTCCGGCCTACGACTCGCCCTCGCTGCCCATCACCTGGAAGCGACTGGAGTATTGCGCCGGCACCAACGAATATGTGCCCATCAACCCACACATGGAGCAGGAGCTGCTCTCGCTCTATCAGGAGGCTCCCGAGCAGGCCAGAGCACAGTTTGGCGACGAGCCTTTCGAACTGACAAACATTCTCGACCATTGGGTACGCAATACCAATGACGAACTGCACTTCATACCAACCGACACCGTCTACGTGACCATCGACAAAGAGGCCGTGCGCCGTAGCGGCATGCTCCTGCAGAGCGACAGCATTCCCGACCGCATGGTCATATCGCTCAAGGGCAAGGGCGCGCTCTACAAGGGCGACCTGATGATGCTCGAGATGATTGCCCACGCCAACTGGACACGCCCCATCTATGTGGCCACCACCGTGGGACAGGAGAACTACATGAATCTGGGCGACAACTTCGTGCAGGAAGGATTGGTGAACCGCATCACACCATTCACCACCAACATCAACGGGCGTCCGTTGCCAGGCATGACCAACTTCGACACCGAGAAGACCTATCGCAACGTGATGACGCGCTTCAAATTCGGCGGAGCCAGCACCCCCGGCATCTATCTCGACGAGACCGTCATGCGCATGTGCTACACCCACCGACGCCTCATGGCACAACTGGCGCTGCACCTGGCGGAGCAGGGCGACAATGAGCGCGCTGCCGAGGTCCTGGAGAGGGCCGAAAAGGAGCTGCCTGCCGAGAACGTGCCACACGAGTATCAGAGCGGAACGATGGACATGATCAAGGCCTACGTCAGCATTGGCGACAACGACCATGCCAAGAGCCTCATAGAGCAGATGTGGACACGCTCCAGCCAGTACATGGTCTACTATTGCGCACAGACACCTGCACGATTCCTCGCAGCACAGAACGAGTGCATGTTCCACCTCTACGTGATGAACAACCTGGCACAGATAGCAACCGATATCGACGAGAAGATGGGCGAAAGCCTGACCGAACAGCTCGACAAGACTGCTACACTCTACCAGAACCGGGGAGGGAAGTTCTGAGCGTTGAGAGTTGAGTATGTTGAGCGATGATTATTGAGCAACCTGCCATCTACCTACGATGGCTCTACCCTAAGGCATTGTGGCGTATGGACCGTCGCGAACGTGCAGTTTATCTCACGTTCGACGACGGCCCTATACCGCAGTCAACGCCCTTCCTGCTCGATACGCTACGCCACTACAACGTAAAGGCCACCTTCTTCATGGTGGGCGACAACGTGAGGAAATATCCCGACCTATTTCAACAAATCGTCGATGAAGGCCACCAGGTGGGCAACCATACCCACAACCACATCAGCGGCTTCCGACACACGCTCCGCGAGTATGGCTACAACGTAGAAAAGGCCAACGCCTACATACGCGCACACCTCTTCCGCCCGCCCCACGGCTGGATGCGTCTGGCACAGTATGCCATGCTCAGCCGAAAATACAAAGTGGTGATGTGGGATCTCGTCACCCGCGACTATTCTAAATGGATGACCGCTGAAGACATCTTCAGCAATGTCAGACGCTACGCACGCCCTGGCAGCATCATCACCTTCCACGACTCCCTGAAATCTATCGACAAACTACATTATGCCCTGCCCAAGAGCATCGAGTGGCTTCAAGAGCAGGGCTACCAGTTTAAGACATTCGAATAGTAACAGCGACAAAACCACTACTCTACGGCGTTATTACAGGGCCTTTTCTGTGTTGTCATGATTTATTGTCAGCAATGCCGCGAATCTTTGTTGGCGGTGTCATACATCATTGATAACGTTGTCATAAAGCATAGTAAGTTGAGCACCAAGAGGAAGTATGGATTGACACTTCTGAAGCTGGTTTTGATAGCCCAGAATATAAATTCGTGGACCTGTTTTTCATTGAAGATTTTCAAATAAATAGGAAGAACACACATACATTCTTCCCCCAGCCCTTCACTGAGGAGGAGCTGGGGGAAAAGGTTCTTCAGTATGCCACTTTTCGCGATTCTGTCCGTCCGTCGGGCATCGTCATTCGCACGATATAGATGCCGCTGCGTGGCGTGGCTACGCGCTCTCCGGCAGCATTGTAATAGTCGATACGTATGGGGGTGCCGCCCATGCCAGCAGTACTGATGCCATTGGTGCCACCCAGATGATACTCAATATAAACGATGACGCACTGCTGCTCACCGGTGTTGGTGAAAGTGAACTTGTCGGGCACGTTCTGCAGCGTGAAGCTCACGGCATTGGGATTGTCGCGCGGCGCATCGAGGTCGAGCACGGTGGTGGTGCTTTCAGTGTATTCCACGCCGGCCACCTCTTTCCAATAGCTGGTACGGTTTGAGGCATTGGTGCCTGTTACGCTGTAGAGGGTGACCTTCGTGGCCTTGGCATCCTCGGGCATGAACACGGTGTTCTGTGCGCCATTTGAAAGTTTGATAGGTGTGCGCTCCAGAATCTCATCCTTATAGGGAATCTTCATCTTAGGGCTGTTGCCCCCCGAGGTATAAGCCTTGGCGAGATTGCCTGTGCATACGAGACGGAAGCCCTGAGCCTCGTCGTTGGCAGCGCCCTCCATCATGTTGTTCACTCCGCTGTTGTCGTAGCTCTTGGCCACCATGTTTCCCCATGCCAGGAGAGCGGTCTTCGTCTCGCCGGGCTGCGGTTCTGGGTCGGTCTGCCCCTGTTCGGGGTTTTCTTCGCCGCCTACCACGCGCAGCACGCCCTTGGTGTAGAGTTCAGAGGCATCCCATGTCTGGCCCTCGCCGGGGGCGGCGGGCTCTATGGCCTTGAACTGCCCAGTGATGGTGCCACCGGAGAGGTTGAACACCTGATATTCGGTCTTGTCGTAAGGAGCATCGGCCTGCGTCTCGCCACCGTTGATGAGCAGCGTGGCATCGGTACCGATGGTGGTGGCTCCCTTTAGTGTGATGGTGTTGCACTTGGTGCGGTTGGCCAGCACGTTGAGCGAGGCCGTTCCGTTCAATTTCAGCGTGCTTTTGAAGGTCAGTCCACGCCCGTTGACGAGCGTGTCGCCAGCCTGCAGCATGCCACCTGTGTTGATGGTGGTGGCAGCGGTCAGCGTGCCCGTTCCAGCCAGGGTGGCACCGGTGCGCACGGTCACGGCGCCAGTGCCCGAATGCGTTCCGTTTACGATAAGCCGTCCCTTGGTCACGGTGGTGGTGCCGCTATAGCTGTTGCTGCCCGTGAGGCGCCAGTCGCCCGAGCCCTGCTTCTCGATGGTGGTCGTGCCGGGGTGGCTGTGGGCCTGGTCGTAGTCATCTATCACGCCGCGGAAGGTCTCATCGGTATTGGCACCGCCCACGATCCAGGTGCCCTCGCCCTTGTTCTTCACGTTAAAGCCCGAGAGTGCCGTGCCGGCATCGCCCGAGAGGCCGCCGAGGTAGAAGGTAGAGGCGTTCTTGCCACCGGTAATCGACGCCGTGCCCTTCATGTAGATGGTGGCATTCTTCACGCCTGCTCCGTTGCGCACGGCAAACTGGCTCTGGTTAGCCTTACCCGTTCCGTTGAGGATGAGGTGGCCGGTGAAGCCGTCCCAATTGCCCTCGATATATTCGCGCAGGTAGTGCACGTTCCAGATCAGGGTTCCCGTGCCCGTGACAGAGCATTTGTTGGTGTTCCACAGGTCGAAGTCTACGGTCGAGGTGGTACCCTCTACGGCTTCGATGGGGAAGTTGTAGGTGACGCTCGACTCGTTTTTGCCCACGGTGACAAAAGTACCCCCCTGCATGACGAGCTTCGAGGCTGTGCCGATGCCCTTGTCTGAAACATCCTTCGTGTTCAGCTTCAGCGTAGCTCCCTTCATCACAAGGTTGCCGTCGTACCTGAAGAAGTTGGGTGTGTTTACCACCACCGTGCCTTCACCGCCAATCTCGAGGTTGCCCTGCCCCTCTATGCCGCCGTTCATGGTGACGATGGCCTTGGCATCGGCAATGTTCAGTTCGGTGTCGCTGTAGAGTGTTGCCGAACGGTCGGTGGCGGTGGTGGCACCGGTATATTTATAGGTGCCTCCGTCCATGATCCAGCTTTGTGCAAACTCCTGGCTCATGCCCAGTCCGCTGGGTACGCCGCCGTTCTTGAGCGACGAGAATTCGTAGGTGCCATTGTGCAGCACGGTGGCTCCCTCGTAGTGCTGGTCGGTGTCGATGGTGAGTGTGCCCGTACCAGTCTTGTTGAGCGAGGCGGGTCCGCTGATGTAGCCCGTTCCACCCAGTGTGACGTGGGCATCGCTGCGCACCACCACGGCGTTGTAAGACTTGGCCTCATCGAGAGTGATGACCTCGTCGGCAGTGGGTGCTATGAGCCATTCGCCGTCGCCGGTACCTTGGAAAGTCTCGGCATCCACGATGTCAGTCTGCTCGGGCCGAGTCTTCACGGTCAGTTCGGGGGTGTAATCGGAGCGTTTGTCGCCCAGGTAGGCACACAGGCGCACTTCATAGGCCGTGGCGGGCTTCAGATCGGCATCGGCAATGGTAAAGGTGGTCTCGCCAGCCTTCGTGCGCCCCATCTCCACGAAGCCGGCCCCATTCTTCATTTCTACGATAAAGCCTTCTTCATTGTCGGTGAAGTCGCTCCACTGCAGGGTGAGGCTGTTGGTGGTGGCCGATGCCAAGGTGGGCAGCAGCGGGGCGCGGAGGAAGAACTGCCTGTCGTCGCGGGTGATGGAGTTGATGTAGTTCTCTATATTAGTGTAGCCGTTGTCGCGCAGCACCATGGCATCGTCGGTCTGCGGGTCGGTAGCATTGTCTATCTCCCATTCGTCGGGCATGCCGTCTCCGTCGGTGTCCTTTGGCTTCTCTCCCTTGAACCAGCTCCACGCCGTGGGCACGCCGATGGGCAGTTCGTTCTCGTTAGTGATGAGCTTGCCCTTTTTGCCGAACGAGCGCACCTCGTCTACCATGTAGCAGTCAGCCAAGTCACGGTAGGGCAGCGAAGCGCCCACCTCGGGCAGCAGTTTCTCTACCAACTCGTTGCCGCCCCATTTCTGCAGCTCGGGGTAGGCGTAGGGCGTGGCCTGACGGTCGCCACCGCCATCGCCGGTAAAGAGCGAGGGGTTGTACTGTCCGTCGCGGTTGCTGTCTTGCCAGTTGTCGTTGCCGTAGAAGTGGAAGTCGGCGTTGCCGCCCGTAAGGCCATTGCCGCCCACGGCCGGGCCATTGATAAAGAGGTTGTTCTCAATATTCACGTAGCTCGTGCCCTGCGAGTCTCCGCCCATGTTGTAAGCAGCGTTCTTCCAATTGTACACGAGGTTGTTCACATACTGGTTGATGCCCTTCACCTTGAAGTTTCGCGTAGAGTTGTCTACGAGCAGTATGCGGTAGAGAGTGATGTTGTCGGCCTGCATCAACCCGCCTGCCGAGTGGGTCATGAGTCCCTGCCCCACGATGGAGTTCATGATGGTGATGTTCTGCGGTGCCGTGCCCTTGTTGTCCCAGTTGATGGAGAAGTTCTCGTCTTGTCCCCATGAGAAGGAGCAGTGGTCGAAAATCATGTTCTGTCCGTTGGCAATGCCAGCGGCATCCTTGTCTTTCGTGCCCACGGCTCCCATTCGGAAGCGCATGTAGCGCACGATGATGTTGTCGGCGCCCGAGAACGACACGCCGTCGCCATAGACGGTGACTCCCTCACCGGGTGCCGTCTGCCCAGCCACGTATAGGTTTTTGGCGAAGGTGATGCGCGAGTTGATGCGTATGACGCCGCTCACGTCGAACACCACGATACGGTTGGGCTGGCTCACGGCATCGCGCAGCGAGCCGGTGCCCGAGTCGTTGAGGTTGGTCACATGGTACACCTTGCCGCTTCGCCCGCCCGTGGCGAAACGCCCCCAGCCCTGAGCCTCGGGGAAGGCCAGCTGCTGGGCCGTGGCGCTGAGGCTGCTTGCCAAGAGGGCAAGGCCAAAGATGATTTTTCTTGTCTTCATCGTTGCTATTGTTTTGTTTAGTTAGTTTTCACTTCTTTTTTAGCGCAATGCGCTGCAAATATACGAAGTTTTTGGCAAATCAACGAATAATTCAGCACATTTTACGCCATGGCTGAAAAATTACGGGCTGTGCAGCTGAAAGTATCGTAAAAACAATAAGGAGCGTTTCATTTGGAAGACAACAATGAAAACAAGAACATCGGTGAAATCCGCTTAGAGTGGTAGAAAAAACGAAAGAAGCCCGAAGTTTTCGGGCTTCTGAGAGTTGCGGAGGCAGGACTCGAACATGCGACCTCCAGGTTAT
>CAMJLB010000130.1 GCA_946406555.1 uncultured Prevotellaceae bacterium
CTGGTCAAGGGATTTTAAGTCCCTCGTGTCTACCATTCCACCATCGCGGCAGCCAATTGCGGGTGCAAAGTTACAAAAAAGTTGAGAGTTGAGCGTTGATAGTCGATGGTTTATTTTCGCTGTTAAGCAATTTTAACCGAAAGGGACGAAAAAAAGAGTGCGGTATGAATCGCTCACCCCGCACACTTTTACTAACGGATGTTGGTGTGTGTAAGCGTTATGATGCTCAAAATGGTTGTCACTGCAACCGACACCAACATGGCCGTAGTTTGAAAATCTAATAACATAATCTTTACCTTAAAATTGAATAAACTACTAACCTAATGAAAATGATTTATTATAACAGATGCAGTCTCACGATTGCATGTGCAAAGATACGAAAATTTTTTCTACATTTTTTGTTGTCTTGTTCCTCTTTTGGCATTGTTGCTTTTCTTTTTGACTTACATCAAAAAGGAGAGCATTGCAGATATTCCTCTGCAATGCTCTCCCCATGTTCTTTTAAGATGAAGTCTCTATCTTACAATTTCGGACCAGCCTCGACCAGAGCACGAATGCTCGTTGAGGCTATCCTCATTTACAATTTCGGACCAGCCTCGACCAGAGCCTTGCCGGCCTCGTTGCCCTCGTACTTCTTGAAGTTCTTGATGAAGCGTGCAGCCAGGTCCTTGGCCTTCTCTTCCCACTCGTTGCGGTTCTGATAGGTGTCGCGAGGATCCAGGATACCCCATGCCACGCCGTCGAGCTGTGTGGGCACCTCGAAGTCGAAGTAAGGAATCTTCTTCGTGGGAGCCTTCAGGATGGCACCGCCCAGGATGGCGTCGATGATGCCACGCGTATCCTTGATCGAGATGCGCTTGCCCGTGCCGTTCCAGCCAGTGTTCACCAGGTAAGCCTTGGCACCGCTCTTCTCCATCTTTTTCACCAGCTCCTCGGCATACTTTGTGGGGTGCAGCTCAAGGAAGGCCTGTCCGAAGCATGCGCTGAAGGTAGGCGTAGGCTCGGTGATGCCGCGCTCGGTACCAGCCAGCTTGGCGGTGAAGCCCGAGAGGAAGTAGTATTTGGTCTGCTCGGGGGTGAGGATGCTCACAGGAGGCAGCACGCCGAAGGCATCGGCCGAGAGGAAGATCACGTTCTGTGCGTCGGGGCCGGCGCTCTTGCCGTTCACCTTCTTGGCAATCTTCTCGATGTGCTCGATGGGGTAGCTCACGCGGGTGTTCTCGGTCACGCTCTTGTCGGCGAAGTCGATTTTGCCCTCAGCGTCGACGGTGACGTTCTCCAGCAGGGCATCGCGACGGATGGCGTTGTAGATGTCGGGCTCGCTCTCCTTGTCGAGGTTGATGACCTTGGCATAGCAGCCGCCCTCGAGGTTGAACACGCCCTCGTCGTCCCAGCCGTGCTCGTCGTCGCCGATGAGCAGACGCTTCGGGTCGGTGGAGAGGGTGGTCTTGCCGGTGCCGGAGAGGCCGAAGAAGATGGCGGTGTTCTTGCCCTCCATGTCGGTGTTGGCCGAGCAGTGCATCGAAGCGATGCCCTGCAGGGGCAGGTAGTAGTTCTGCATCGAGAACATGCCCTTCTTCATCTCGCCGCCGTACCAGGTGTTGATGATGCACTGCTCGCGGCTGGTGGTGTTGAAGGCCACGCAGGTCTCAGAGTTCAGACCCAGCTCCTTGTAGTTCTCAACCTTTGCCTTAGAAGCGTTATAGATAACGAAGTTAGGCTCGAAGCTCTCCAGCTCCTCAGCGGTGGGCTGGATGAACATGTTCTTCACGAAGTGAGCCTGCCAGGCCACCTCTACGATGAAGCGCACGGCCAGACGGGTAGCCTCGTTGGCACCGCAGAAGGCGTCCACCACGTAGAGCTCCTTGTTGCACAGCTCTTTGATGGCAATCTCCTTTACCTGCTTCCATACCTCCTCGCTCATGGGGTGGTTGTCGTTCTTGTATTCCTCAGAAGTCCACCACACCTTGTCCTTCGACTGCTCGTCGCAGACGATGTACTTATCCTTTGGCGAGCGGCCGGTGTAGATGCCGGTCATCACGTTCACGGCGTTCAGTTCGGTGTTTACGCCCTTGTCATAGCCGGTGAGGCCTGCCTTGGTCTCCTCTTCGAAGAGGTACTCATACGACGGGTTGTGGGCTATCACCTTCGAACCGGTGATGCCATACTGTGTAAGATCTAATGTTGCCATTTTTGCTTTTTATTTTTATTTGTGAATTATACCTATTTCTTTTTACGGGTGCAAAGGTAGTAAAAAGTTGGGAGTTTGTCGTGAGGCGTTAGGAGTTTTTCCTTTTGTTTTAAAGTTTTTTAGATTCAGGTCAATATGCAGCTATGTCAGCCTTGTATTTTTGCAAGGCTGACATAGCAATTTTGTTGACATCTGAAAATGTGTTTTATTATTCGTCTTTTTCGCTATCTTCGTCGTCGGTCCATGCGTCTCTTCTTTTCCGTGTGGCGAAGTTGAAGTCTTCTTCATTGTCGAAGTCTTCTTCCACGGGAATTGCTCTTCTCGACGCCCTTAGCAGCATGGCGCAGGGGCTTATTCTCACCTGTCTGGCAATGGGTTTGCTGTATGCTTTCTTTTGCATGATGTTCTCTCCTTCATGTCGTTATTTCACAAATATCTTGCGGCAGCTGCCGTCGGTCATGATAGCCACATATACGCCTTTTCTGCTGGCAGCGTTTAGTTTCCGTCCCTGCAGGTCGTAGATTCCGGCTGTCTGTGATGTGTGCTTGGCTGCGATGGGCTTTACGTCGAGCGTGGCCTGTTCGTCGCTGGCAAAGGAGATGTCGAGGCTTCGTGCCGAGGCATCGCCAGTCTTCAGATAGACCCTTCCCTCTGATAGCGATGCGTTGCCTGTATAGCGATGGAAGGCTGCCTGAGTGCCGCTGGTGGCTCCCAGCACATAGATGCCGGTGCCCGTGGCCGTCTGTCCGTCGCTCACCTGTAGGAGGTTGTCGCTGTGGGGTAGGGGTGCGACAGATGGTTTGTTCAGCGGGTGGGTGCCTTCGGCTCCGAGCAGTATGACCGCTTCGCCCTCTGCTGCCGTCTCAATGCGTTGCAGTAACACCTTCTCGTTCTCGGCCTTCACGGCGATGTAGGCTTCCAGGTAGGATGGGAAGGCCACGTCTTGCTGGGCTACGTAGGTGGCCGTGTGCATGTCGGCGAGTGTCAGCTTGCCGATGGTGGCCGTAGCCTCTGTTTCGTAGACGAAGGTCACGCTTTTTATGTCGAGGTAGTCGTTGCGATAGTCGCTGGCGGTGCCGTTGGAGGGGGCGGCATCGGTCACGATGCTCATCAGGGCGCAGGAGGGCCGCTCCTGTGAGTCGGCGTCTTTGTAGAGGAAGGGTATGGTGATTTCCTGCCAGTCGTCGCTGCCCGCTATGTCGTCTTTCACGGCTGTGGCGATGACGGTGCCTTCGGTGCCTTGGTAATCGGTGTCGCTGAAGTCGGTAATGGGGAAGCTCATGATGCCCGGCGTATAGAGCACGCAGCCCACCCTTCCGTTGTTGTCTTTCAGCTGTCCTTTCAGCACCACGCGCAGTGCGGTAGGCCTTGCGTTGAAGGGCGTGGCCTTCTCCTGGGTGGTATAGACGAAAGCCTCGTCGTAGAGCACCTGATAGCTCGACGACAGGGGTAAGTGGAATTTTTCGGCATTGGTCAGTATGCCGGGGTAGTGGGCACGCTCTACCGTGCTGGCGTTTATGCGCACGCTTCCGTCGCTGCCTTGCTGCATCTGGCTCTCGCTTGCTCCCATGCCCGCATAGCCGTTCCAGCAGACTGGCTCGCTGCCGGTATAGACGGTGGGGGCCCAGGAGTATCCGCCCTCTACGGCGATGGACTCCCATTGTGAGAAGTCGTTGTTGGGCAGCTGGTAGACGGGTTGGGCCGCGTCTATCTGTACCCATTGCAGGGCCTCGCCCTTCTTGCCGTCGGAAGAGAGCGTCACCTTGATGGCAGCCTGGCCCGCGCCTATCACCCTTACCACTCCCTGTGCATTGACGGTGGCCACCTGCTCGTTGGTCGACGCAAAGCTGATGGGTGCCTCGTGGCTTTGGCTCTCTATGCCTATCTGCCATTCGTCGCCTATGAGCAGCCGCTGCTCGTAGTCTTTCAGCTTCAGTGAGCCCAGGGGCAGTCCTTGTGGCGAGGTCACGTGGGCGGCATCCATCACGTAGAGTGTGCGGAAGCCTATGGTCGTTGTGCCCACCTTTGCCACATGGTCGTAGAGCAGGCCGGTGAAGGCGTAGGTGCCCCCAACGGTAACGTCATCCGTGTTGTAGTCTTCGGGCAGTGCTATCTGCACGCCAGTGACGTCAGGAACCAGCGCGTTGACCACCTGTGGGGTGTAGGGAATGTATTTCGTGGCGCCCAGCGTGCTGACGGTGGCCACCACTCTTACCCTTTGGTAGAGGTAGTCTTTGTCGTCGAGCTTGGGTGTTATGCCCACGTTGGTGGTGGCCGAGGCGATGTCGGCCAGTTCTACGTTTGCCACTGGCGCTTCAGCGCCCTTTGCTATCTTCACGCTGTTCTCGTCGTTGAAGCTCCACTGTGCAATCTCGTTGCGGTTGGGAGAGTAGTAGCCTTTCAGCAGTCCTGTTACCTTGTCGCCCTGCTGCAGGCTGATGTTGCCTTTCCCGCCTACCAGCCGCAGTCCCGACTGCATGGTGGCAGCGGGGTCTTGCAGGTAGATGGTGTCGTCCTTCACCCAGTTCACCACGGCCTCCTTGAGTTGCACATATTCTGTAACAGAGTTGGTGGCGTTCACCAGCAGGTCGTTGATGTTGCTGCGCACCACCTGCTTCTCTATTGTTGCCGTAGCCACTCCGCTGTTTTTCTTGCCGGCTTTCGTGGCGATGGCTTTCACCGTGGTGGTCTTGCTGATGGTGAAGGGTGCCGTGTAGGGTGTCGACTGCTCGGTGGGTTCGCTGTCATCGGTAGTATAATAATAGGTGGCACCGCTCTCGTCGCTGCTTATCGTCACCCGGCAGGTGGTCAGAAAGGGGTTGGGCGACCCATTGATTGCCGGGACGGCGGCGCGTGTGGCGTCGGGTTCGTATACCACGGTGAAGCTGAGTATCTGCCAGTAGCTGCTGCTGGTGGTTTTTTCCAGCGATAGCGTCGATGCGCTTCCCTGCCACAGGAAGAAGTTGCCCATGTTGTAGTCGGCAGGAGTGCCGTTCACGGCAAAGGTGGCCCCGTCGGTGGTCTCGGCATCGTCGACGAGCAGCAGGGTGTTGGTGGCCGATGGTAGCCGGGTGGTATGGTTCAGGTAGCTCAAGTCTTTTGGCCCTTCTATGCGCAGCGACTTTATTTTTGCGCCATAGGGGGTGGTAAACACCAGCCGCACGCGCTTCGTGGGGTCGTCTTTGTTGCCATATATCCTGAGATGGCGTGCGTCGTTCGACACTGCTCCTACCGTGCGCGGGCGGCTGTCGCCCGTCACCTTCGTCGCGTCGTAGACAAATGTAAGGCGCACTTCAGGGCAGAGGTCTATGCTCAGTCCCATGTTGGTGGCGGCTTCGGGAACGGTAGCTGTAGGGTCGGCGAAAAAGAGCTGTGGCGTCTTGTTGCCATAGATGTCTATATCGGCAAACGAGTGTACGACCGTTTTTTGCGCAGCCCATGCCGTGGCGGCCACCACCGCCAGCAACCATAGCAGCGACAGCCGTAGCAGGCTGTTTCTTGTGTTTCGTAAATCTTTCTTCATGTTTATTCTAACTTAGTTAAGCATTGTTCTTGCGGCATGCTGTGTGCCGTCGTGTTTCCGCAGTAGAGAAACGCTCTACAAAGTTAGTGTATTTGCCTGAGTAAAAGAAACGGCCGTCGTACTATTAAATATTTTTAACTTTCTCTGCACGTGCAGAAAACGATGCGCCGCAAGGCAAGATGATAAAAAGAAAAAGAGGACATGCTCGTTCTTTTCCTTCCGGCACATCCTCTTTTTTTTAATATAGCAAGCGCGTTTATTTTGCCTCGTTCAGGTAGTATACCATTGTGGCGCTGTAGCCTTCGAGTTCTTCTTCTTCATACTGCGAGTCGCGGTCGGAGAAACTTTCCGAGATCATGAGTTGCTGTCCGCGCGAGCCCACCTTTACGTTGCCCGATTCGTTGGGGTCGTACATGTTGTCGTAGTTCCACGAGTAGCGCATCAGCCCCGTGTCGATGTTCTCCCATGCCCATGTGGAAATGGCAAGGCTGCTGTTCTTGTAGAGGGGCATGTATGTGCCCGACTTTGTGAAGATGACGCCCGTAGGTACGTCTTCTTCTTCATCTTCCCATTCATCCAGGTAGTCCTCCAGGTCGTCCACGTCGTCTGGCGCGATGTTCTTAGCCATCTCATACATGTCGGCTCCGAAGTTTTCCAGTTGTGTTATGGGGTATTCCTTGTCGTACATGGTTTTGCCTCCTACGACGAGGATCATGCGCAGGCTGCTGAAGGTCCATGTCCGGCAGAGGAAGTTGGTCTTCTCATTGTCGGCCATCTGTGTGGTCTTCTTTGCCGTCAGCGTTGGCATCCTGGTGCCGTTGGCCAGTGTGATGATGAGCGAGTAGGCATTGCCGTTGTTTTCCAAGACGGTCACGGTTCCCCAGCCTTCGAGGCGGAAGGTGTTGTCTTTTTCTTTTACGAATTTGCCCTCTACGACCTTGTCGTAATAGGCGGCACGCGTTTTGGCAATCTTTGCCTTCAACCCCAGGAAGCGCTGCTGCTTGCTGTCGGCAGCGGGTTCCGTGCTACGGGCCCATTGGTCCGATTTTCCAAATGCCACGATGTAGTTGCCGCTGGCGGTGAGCTCTATCGACGAAATGTTCTCGCTGTTGTCGGTGCTTACCTCGTACTTGGCGCTCACGTTTTCGTAAGTCGGTGTAGGCAGTTTGGTAGAAAACTGTCCCCAGTTCACAGCTCCGCCGCCATTGCCGCCCTGGCCGTTGTTGTCATCGTCGTCATCGCCGCAGGCGGTAAACGTCAGTCCACTTGCCAAAATCAGCAGCAGGCTCAGCAGTTTCGCTCCAAAAAAGCATTCTTTTTTCATTTTCTTTTTTCGTTTAAGTTGTTTCCTGCTGCACGGCTGTCCATGGCACAGCAAATTCTCTTTACATTTATCATGTTTTCAAGGGCAGACAGCCCGGCACGGCGACTACGCCCTTTGCCAGCCCTTTCCTTTCGCGTGCAAAAGTACAAAATAAATGTAATACAGCCAAAATAATTCGACTTTTTTTTACTCTGCCAGCATGAAGTTCAGCTGCCGTTTCTCTATATTGGCGCTGGCCACCTTGATGCGTATGGCATCGCCGAGCTGGTATTTCTGGTGCCGGTGCCTGCCCACGAGCTGATAGTTGCGCTCGTCGAAGTCGTAGTAGTCGCCGTCCAGGTCGTGCATGCCCACGAGGCCCTCGCAGTGGTTCTCGTCTATTTCGCAGTAGATGCCATAGCTCTTCACGCCGCTGATGTGGGCGTCGAACTCCAGTCCCACCTTGTCGGCCATGAACTCCACCATTTTATATTTTATAGAGTCGCGCTCGGCATTGGCAGCCGTCTGCTCCATCTCGCTCGAGTGCTCGCACAGCTCTTCGTAGTGGTTCTGGTTTGCCGATCGCCCGCCCTGCTGATAGCGCGTGAGCAGTCGGTGCACCATCATGTCGGGGTAGCGGCGTATGGGCGAGGTGAAGTGGGTGTAGTAGTCGAAGGCCAGTCCGTAGTGGCCAATGTTGTGGGTAGAGTATTTTGCTTTCATCATCGAGCGCAGTGCCAGTGTCTCCACCAGCTTCTGTTCGCGCTCGCCCTGGGCGTCCTCCATCATCTTGTTCAGGCTCCTCGATATGGCGCCGCGCGTGCCGCTGGTCTTCACCCTGTAGCCGAAGGGTGCCAGGGCCGCCCTGAGCGTCTCCAGCTTCTGCGGGTCGGGCTGGTCGTGGATGCGGTAGACGAAGGTCTTCGC
>CAMJLB010000131.1 GCA_946406555.1 uncultured Prevotellaceae bacterium
TGCTCTCTCTTAATCACATTTTTCATACGCTTCTGAGTTTTTGGGTGCAAAGTTAAACTATCTCAGAGCGTCCCCTGATGTGCAAAATATGCCAGAATATGTATGTTTTTCCGAGTCGTTGGAAATCTCGTACAGACTTCCACGTTTTCACCAACTGTTCTTCGACGAGCGAAGCGAGCAGAGCTCGAGTCCCAGTTACCAAACGTAGTAACCGAGGTAACACTTAGGTAACGGAACAGACTCAACATTCTTTCCAATCCGAAAGAATCTCAAAAGCGCAAATAACCAAGTCACAGAACATCAAGCATGTTCTAAGCTTTCGGGATGTGAGAAACGCTCCGTGCGCTCAGCATCATCCTTGGGGGGGATGTAAATTATATTTATGCAATCTCTCGTTGTATAAATATCCATTGAAAACCGCTGAGATTTGAAAATTCGGAAGCACACGGCTCCTCGTTCAAAATTTTTAAATCTCAGCGATTTTCGTAAACTGTTGATATTCTTTGGGTTACAAAACGGTCAGGATGTCGTGTTGCAATTCAGTCTGTTTGGGGTGGCAATTCAGGCTGTTTTGCATCTCAATTCAGCCTGTTTTAGAATGCAATCCATGCTGAGTTGCAGTCTAAGGAAGGCTGAACAAGGGGGGCGCCATGCATGAGTGTCAGCACCGTGAAGCCACTCCGATGGTGCAACGGAGGCTCGATTGCGTCGCCGACGGTCTTCGGGGGCTTTTGGGACGGGAGCCATGGCAGTCTCCCGCCGTTCTAAAACGCAAATTTCGTTTGTCTTGAAAATCGAAAAATGGAATGTATATTCATGCAGCGCGACGCAGCCTTTCGGCGACATCGCAGCAGCATGGGGGGGCTACCATGTCTTTTTCACCGTGCCGTCGGTCCTCCGCACGATGTGCAGGCTGCGGCGCGGAGCCGCCGTCAGCCGCCGTCCGTCAAGCGTGTAACGGCCCGCGATGCCCGCCGGCTTCTGCCCCTTCACGGATGCAAGGCCGGCGGTGGCTCCCTCCACATGGGTGGATGCAGCATTGGCCACCCGCCCCGTGCGGGTGTCGATGAGCATGGCCACGACGTGGAGCAGGTCTTTGCGCTGCACCAGCACATTGCCGCTCAGGTCGAAGCGGTGGTCGAAGAGCTGTGGCACGTCGGCTTCCACGGGGGCTGCGACGCTGCCCGCAAGACCGTTGTCGATACCGGCCACGGCAATGGCCACGTGGTTGTAGGCCATCTTCACGCTACGGCCGGCCTCGGTAAACTGGCGCATGGGCTCGTCCCACTCGGTGCTGCCGGCAAAGGTGTTCACCTGCAGCCAGCCGTCGCCTTCGCCCACAAGGCTGTCGGCCGTGACGACGAAGGCCAGTGCGTAGGGTGCCTCGTCGGCCGAATAGCGGAAGGTGGTTGCAGCCTGCAGGTCGACGGCGGTGAGCGCGTCGTTCCAGCGTGCCGACAGTTCCACGTCGGCCACCGTGGGCTGTGCCAGCGCATAGTCTACCAGCTGATTGGTCTGGAAAGTCTTGCTTGCAAAGTTGAGCCCCAGGTAGGGATCGCAGGGTATGAGGCGGTCGATGGCGCACGAGGGATAGCCGTCGAGAAACCTCCGCTTGGCGGCACTGCCGTCGTAGTCGGCAATGGCCATCGGGTCGGCATTATGCACGGAGATGCCAATGAAGCGATCGGCAAATTGCTCGTCGAGCAGTCGCAGTGCCACGTCGCCGCGCGGGCAGTTGGGGCACCATGTGCCGGTATATTCCTCCATGACCGACCGCCGCAGGGGCATCTGGCTGAGCACCGTGCAGGGGCTTTGGGCCGAGGCCAGGGCTGGCTGCCCGTTGACTCGTGTCACCTCTATCAGGCAGTCGTATGCCTTTGCCTGGTCAGGCATCTGCATCCGTGTGGCGACGGTGGCCGTGGCACCGAACTCGGAGAGTGGGGTGTCGAGGCTGACGGAGTATTGCTGTGTCTGCTGGCCAATAGTCACGGTGTAGTCGAAGCTGCTGACGGGCTGTGTGCCTTCGCACGTGAAGCTTATGGGCAACTCCTGCGTGGTGCCCGCGGGGACTATAAGCTCGGTGCCTGCCTGCTGGGGCTGCAGGACAAGCGTGGCGAAGTCGTCGTTGCTCAGCAGGACCTGCATGGCCAGTGCTCCGTATGAGCTGTCGTAGCCCTTCCAGTCGATGATGCACGAGTTCTGGCCCCCGCCGATAACTGCCGACGTGGGCAGCTGCAAGGTGTGGCCGGTGGCCACGCTGACGGTGAAACCTACGTAGATGCTGGCGTAGGCGTTGCCCTTGGGCAGGATGGCGATCGGCTCGTCGAACAGCACCTCGGTGGGCAGCCCGTCGTGCTGATGGTCTTTCAGCTGGTCGAGGGGCACGTTTTTTGCCACCACGTCGGCGCTGCCGCTGAACTGTCGCTGCGATGCCCATACGGTGAGGCCGGTCACCACGGTCTTGTCGGCTATATAGAATCGCAGGCCATGGAGCAGGCTGCCCGCCAGGCTCGGCGTAGCCTTTGCCGTGAGCCGTATGGCGCACTGCGAGGCACCGTCGCTGAGTTCCAGGCTGTGGCGCAGCCCCTGTGTGGTGTTCCAGTATCCCCACCATGCCTGGCTGGCATTCTGGGCATACAGCCTGCCCAGGGAGAGCAGGCAAAGGAGGAGGAAGAATAGCTTTCGTGTCATAATAATAAAAGCAGTATGATGATGAATAGTGAACAGTCAAGATTTCTTTGTTAGCAGCCGGTAGATGATGGCGGCTGCTTCGTCGGGGGCATTTTTCGTTCCCAGCCGGCGTTCCACCTCGTCGTAGCCTTCGAGCATCTGCCGGCGCCGTGGCCCGTCGAGGATAAGCTGCAGTTCGCGGCGGATATTGGCTACCGTGAAGGAGTCGGCCACCAGCTCTGCGACCACTTCGCGATTGGCAATGAGGTTGACCAGCGACACCCATCTCACGCTGAGCACTCGCTTGCGCAGATAGCCTATAAGCCGTGGCAGGGGCGTTTCGTAGCACACCACCTGGGGCACGCGCAGCAAGGCCGTCTCGAGCGTGGCGGTGCCGCTGGTGACGAGGGCGGCGCGTGCCTCCCGCAACACGTCGTAGGTCTGGTTCATGACCAGCCTTACGCGCGTGTCTTTGATGAACTGAGCATAGTAGCTTTCGTCGATGCCGGGGGCACCGGCCAGCACCAGATCGTATTGGGGGAAGGCCTCGCAGGCTTCGATCATCGCGGGCAGGTTGTCTTTTATCTCCTGTCGGCGGCTGCCGGCGAGCAGGGCTATCGTGGGGCGTTCTTGCCATGCAAGCGTCCTTTGGCCGAGCGGAGGATTGAGGGGGCTTGCGTTGCAAGCGTCTTTTGGCCGAGCGGAAGGGTGAGCGCCCGACAGAGCATCTCTTACCTCGCTGGCCGTGGGGTTGCCCACATAGTGAATGGGGTAGTGGTGCTTCTTCTCGAAGAAATCTACCTCGAAGGGCAGGATGGAGAACAGCTCGGCCACGTCGCGCTTGATGCGCTTGATGCGGTATTCCTTCCACGCCCATATCTTCGGGGCTATGTAGTAGTAGACGGGTATCGCGGTCTTGGCCCTCACAAACTTGGCGATGTCGAGGTTGAAGCCCGGGTAGTCTACCAGTATCACCACGTCGGGCTGCCAGTCAGCGATGTCGCGCTTGGCACTCGTCATGTTGCGCAGAATGGCGGGCAGGTGCAGCAGCACGGGTATGAAGCCCATATAGGCCAGCTCGCGGTAGTGCTTCACGAGCGTGCCGCCCACGGCCTGCATCAGGTCGCCGCCGAAGAAGCGGAACTGTGCCGCAGGGTCGGCATTCTTCAGCGACTGCATGAGGTGCGATGCGTGCAGGTCGCCACTGGCTTCGCCGGCTATCAGGTAGTATTTCATGAGCGTTGAGTGGTGTTGAGCGATTATGGCTGTGTGAGGCTGGCGAGTGTCGAGAGGGCATCGTAGTCGGTAATGTCGATGCGAGTGGGCGTGACCGAAACGTAACCATTGGCCAGAGCCCAGCGGTCGGTGTCGGTGGCATCAGGCTCGTCGTTTTGGTAGTGGCCCACCATCCAGTAGTAGTCGTAACCGCGCGGGTGGTGGCAGGTGGTGATCTCGTTTGTCCATGTGCCGGCCGACATGCGGCAGAGGCGTATGCCTTCATAACGGGCGCCTGCCTTCAGCAAGGGGAAGTTCACGTTCAGGCATACTCCTTTGGGCAGGCCTTCGGCGAGCACCTTCGCCGTGATGCGCCTGACGATGGCGCGCAGTGGCTCGAAATCGGCGTTGGGCGAGACATCGCACAGCGAGAAGGCCACCGAGGGAATGTACTTCATGCAGCCCTCGAGCACCACGCCCATGGTTCCGCTGTAGTGTGTGTTTACCGAGGCATTGTCGCCGTGGTTGATGCCGCCGATGACCATGTCGGGCTTCCTTCCCTTGAGCAGCACGCTCAGCGCCAGCTTCACGCAGTCGGTGGGGGTGCCGGTGCCGGCCCACACCGAGAGCCCCTCTTCTTCGCTCATCTTGCTGAGCCTGAGGGGCACGGTGGCCGAGAAGGCGCAGGAGAAACCTGAGCGGGCGCCGTCGGGAGCGCATACCAGAATGTCGGCCATGTCGCGCAGCATGGCCACAAGGCTGCGCAGGCCCTTGGCCTGGTAGCCGTCGTCGTTTGAGATGAGTATCAGTGGTCGCGGTTCGTCTGCCATAAGCTTCATTAAAACAGACTGCAAAGTTAACGCTTTTCCACGACACGGCCAAAATATAGCGTAAGAAATAGAAGAAGCGTATCTAAATACCGGTAAAGAAAACAACTTTCACGATACAAACACGTTCTTTGTGAATAGTTTTATAATTGAATATGAAAACACGAAGACACAAAGATGAAGCCTTATATGCGTAGCTCCTTTGTGTCTTCGTGTTTAATTTACAAGGTAATAATGTTCAGTTGCTTAACAGCAGTTTATTTCTTGCTGTTCACGGCGCACTGCTCTACGGGCAGGCACTGCTTGTAGTTTTCGATGTAGCGGTTGAAGCCAGCCACGTCTTCGGCAGTGGGCGCAATGCTCGTGCCTTTGTTTCCTGCAAACACCACCTCTTCCAGATAGTCGGCCAGACAGAGCTTGTTGGGGTTCTGCACCATGTAGCCTGCCAGCAAGGCAATGCCCCATGCTCCGCCTTCGCCAGCGGTCTCCATGACCGATATGGGCGAGTTGAGGGCTGCGGCCAGCATGCGCTGTCCCACGCCTGGAGTCTTGAAGTATCCACCGTGCCCGGTAATGCGGTCTACGCGCACCTGCTCTTCCTTGAGCAGGATGTCGTTGCCAATCTTCAGCACGCCGATGGCTCCATAGAGGTGGGCGCGCATGAAGTTTGCCAGCGAGAACTTGTCGTTGGCCGAGCGCATGAACAAGGGGCGTCCGTCTTGCAGTCCTGTCACAGGCTCGCCGCTCACGTAGTTGAAGGCCATCAGACCACCGCAGTCGGCATCGCCCTCAAGGGCTTTGTTGAACAGTTTGCCATAAAGCTCGTTCATGTCGACGGGCACGCCCAGCAGCTGCTGGTACTCCTTGAACAGTCCCACCCAGGCATTGATGTCGCTGGTGCAGTTGTTGCAGTGAACCATGGCCACGAGCGATCCGTCAGGCGTGGTCACCATGTCGATCATCTCGTAAGGCTTCGAGAGCGGTTTCTCGAGCACGATCATCGAGAACGACGAGGTGCCTGCCGAGACGTTGCCCGTGCGCTGCTTCACGGCGTTGGTGGCTACCATGCCTGTGCCGGCATCGCCTTCTGGCGGGCACACGGGTATGCCAGCCTTCAGGTGTCCGCTCACGTCGAGCTTCTTGGCTCCCTCGGGAGTGAGGAAGCCGGCATTCGCACCTGCGTTCAGGCTCTTGGGCAGTATATCTAAGAGTTTCCACGAGAAGCCGCGCGGAGCGACAAGCTCGTCGAACTTCTTCACCATTTCGGCATCGTAGGTCTTCGTGGCGGGGTCTACGGGAATCATGCCCGAGGCATCGCCTACGCCGAGCACGAACTGGCCCGTGACCTGCCAGTGTACGTAGCCTGCCAGGGTGGTGAGGTACTTGATGCTTGACACGTGCTCTTCGTTGTCGAGGATAGCCTCATAGAGATGGCTGATGCTCCAGCGAAGGGGAATGTTGTAGTTGAAGAGCTTCGACAGTTCGGCAGCGGCCTTGCCCGTGTTGGTGTTACGCCATGTGCGGAAAGGCACGAGTATCTGCTGCTCCTTGTTGAAGGCCATATAGCCATGCATCATGGCCGAGAAGCCAATGGCGGCCAGCGTCTCAATCTCGCAGTCGTACTGCTTCAGCACGTCTTTGCGCAGTTCGGCATAGCAGTCTTGCAGACCATACCAGATGGCCTCGGTGCTATAGGTCCACAGCCCGTCGACGAGCTGGTTTTCCCACTCGTGAGAGCCTTGGGCAATGGGCTTGTTGTCCTGGTCGATGAGGACGGCCTTGATTCTTGTTGAGCCAAATTCTATTCCGAGGATGGCCTTACCAGCCTCGATGGTTTGTTTTGCTGTCATTGTTTATATTTACTATTTGACGATTTGCTATTTATTTACGATTTAAATATTTGACGATTTACTTCCGTACAATAATAATTCAATTGCCAAATCGAAAAATCAATCGTAAATAGTAAATCGTCAAATCGTAAATTAGATTATATTTACGATTTGAATATTTGACGATTTACTATCGTACAATAAATAATTCAATTGCTAAATCGAAAAATCAATCGTAAATAGTAAATCGTCAAATCGTAAATTAGATTATTTCAGAGCCTTATTGAGCATGAAGTAGACCTCGTTGTTGCGCAGAGTCTGCTTGAACTCGTAGGTCTTCGTGTCCTTATTGATCTTGACATACTCTATGCCGAGCATCTCTGCGAAGTCTTCCCAGTATTCCTCGGTGATGTCGTAAGAGAAGGCGCTGTGGTGCGTGCCACCGGCCAGGATCCATGCGCCGGCACCGATTTCGAACGTGGGCTGCGGCACCCAAAGTGCGCTTGCCACGGGCAGGTTGGGCATGGGCTTCGGCTCGATGCACTCCACCTCCTGCGAAATGAGGCGGAAGCGGTTGCCCAGGTCTACGACGGTAGCCTTGATGCCGCGCCCAGTCTTCGATGTGAACACGAGGCGAGCCGTCTGCTGCTTGCGTATGCCAATGCCGAGGAAGTGTACCTCGAGCTTGGGTTTGTCGACGGCGATGAGGGGGCACACCTCGAGCATGTGGCTCTGCAGGCAGCTGCTGCGGTCGCCGGCGAAGTTGAGCGTGTAGTCTTCGAGGAACGAGCAGCCCGTGGGCAGACCCTGCGAGATGACCCACAGCGTGCGGTAGAGACAGGCTGTCTTCCAGTCGCCCTCGGCGCCGAATCCGTAGCCTTCTTCCATGAGGCGCTGCGAGGCCAGGCCGGGAATCTGGTCGAAGCCGCAGAAGTCGGGAGCATCGATGTCGGCATCGCCCAGGTCGTCGAAGTTGGTGGTGAAGGCCGTTGCGCCCTCGTCCTTCAGCACGCGGCGCAGGGCAATCTCGGCCTTGGCGGCGTTTTTCACCTTCTGCCAGTACACCTCTTCGCCGCTCTCGTCGATTTTGATGGTATACAGTTTCTTGTACTCCTCTACCAGGGCACAGGCCTCCTCGTCGGTCACTTTCTTGAAGTAGTCCATGAGCGAGCTGACAGGGTAGTAGTCTACGTGATAGCCCAGCCGCTGTTCAAACTCCACACGGTCGCCGTCGGTCACGGCCACGTTGTTCATGTTCATGCCGAACA
>CAMJLB010000132.1 GCA_946406555.1 uncultured Prevotellaceae bacterium
CGCCCATGCCGCCGGGCATGTTGCTCACGTAGTAGAGCCACTGGCCGTCGGGCGAGACTGCCGGGTGTGCAAAGGCCGAGAGCGTGTCGCGCGACACTTCGAGCGGCGTTGACTTGCTCCATGAGGCATCGCTTCGTTTCGACGTGGCAATCTGGGCGTAGCGCGGATAGGAGGGGTCGGTCTGGCAGAGGGTGAGATACATCGTCTTTCCGTCGGGCGAGAACGAGCAGGCCCCTTCGTCGAAGTCGGTATTCAGGTCAGTCTCGGCAGGCTCGGGTTTCGACCACTTCCCTTTGTCGTCTTTCGTCGATACGAACACGTCGGCCGCCTTGGTGCCTGTGATGCCGCTATATTCTTCGCCCTGGGCCTGGTTGCGCGTAGAGGTGAAGTACAGCTGGTCGTAGTCGTTGCCTGTCAGCATGGGCGAGTATTCGGCGCGGCGCGAGTTGAAGGCATCCTGCTTTTTCACGGTGTAGCCCGACAGGGCCGCATCGGCTTTCCATTTCGGCGCAAGCCGTGCCGACTGCAGTCCTACGGCCAGTTGGCGGTGATAGGGGTCGGCCAGTTGTGGCAGCGAGGCCAGGTAAGGCGTGTTTGGGACGTTGATGCCTGCCGAGTCGCAGAGTTGCTGAAAGAGCCGTTCGGCCTCTTTGTAACTGCCGTTCTTCAGCAGCAGCTGGGCCAGATACAGGTTCGACAGCGAGTCACTCTGCTTGTAGCGCGTGGCATTGTTATAGGCGGCAATGGCCCGTTGCGTGTAGTTGATGCGGCGGTAGCAGTCGGCCATCTTCAGTGCCCGCTGGCCGCGCAAAGGGCGGTCTTTCGACTTGGTTTGGCTATAGGCCTTTTTGTATTGTGCGGCAGCATCGTAGTATTCGCCCAAGGCAAAGAACTTGTCGCCTTTCTTCATGGCCGAGTCGGCACCACACCCGGCGAAGAGCTGGAGCATGGTGAGCAATAGTGCAGCTTGTCTTAGATATCGTGTCATTTTATATAACATACCTACATAATAACGCTTAAACTCTCGATTTATTGTGTCAGAACAATTTTATGCCATTTTATTGGGAATAGGGTAGGGCAAACCATTTTTTTTTCTTAATTTTGCAACCTGATTATGGAATTGCCAAAAGAATTTATCAGCGAGACGCAGCGTGTGATGGGTGCCGACCGCTTTGCGCGGTTGCTTGCCGCCCTGCGCGAGACACCACCTGTGAGCATCAGGCTGAACCCTGCTAAGCTGGCTGCCCTGGGGCTGCCTTTGGCAGCGCAGTTGGTAGCAGGCAGCAGCCCCGTGCCGTGGTGTCCCGAGGGCTTTTACCTTTCCAGCCGGCCTGCATTTACCTTCGACCCCCTGTTGCATGCCGGTGCCTATTACGTGCAAGAGGCCTCGTCTATGTTCGTGGCCCATGTGCTCCGGCAGTACGTGGGTGGCCCGGTGGCCATGCTCGATATGTGTGCTGCGCCGGGGGGAAAGTCGTCGGCAGCCCGCTCGGTATTGCCTCAGGGCAGTGTGCTCGTGAGCAACGAGCCGGTGCGGCAGCGCGCCCAGGTGCTCGTGGAGAACATGATGAAGTGGGGATATGCCGACTGCATGGTGACCAGCAATTATCCGCAGGACATCAGACGCAGTGGGGCGCAGTTTGGCGTGATTCTCTGCGACGTTCCCTGTTCTGGCGAAGGCATGTTCCGCAAAGACCCTGGGGCTATCGAGGAGTGGAGCCTTCAGAACGTGGAGCGCTGCTGGCGATTGCAGCGCGAGATCGTGGCCGAGGCCTGGCAGTGCCTTGTCGACGGCGGGCTGATGGTCTATTCCACCTGCACCTTCAATACCAAGGAGAATGAAGAAAACGTGAGGTGGATAGAACAGGAGCTGGGCGGCGAAGTGCTACGCGTCGACATCGACGAAGGATGGGGCATCACGGGTTCGTTGCTTCCTGGCTACGACCGTCCTGTCTATCGTTTCCTGCCTGGCTATACCGTGGGCGAGGGCCTTTTCATGGCCGTGGTGCACAAGCGGGGCCACCTTCCCCAGCTCGATGAGAAGGCCTGGCGAGGGCTCATCGGAAAGGCGACACCGAAGCTGAACATGCTATACGATGGCCAGCCACAGTCCGAGAGAAAAGGCAAGACGCTCGTTCCGGCTCATGCCCAGGCCTTGTCGCTGGTATCTGGCCGTGGTCAATACGAGCAGGCAGAGCTTGGCTATGCCGCTGCCATGGCCTATCTGCGAGGCGAAGCCATCCAGCTGCCGCCCTGCGTGTCAAAAGGTTATGTCATGGTGACTTTCCACGGCCTGCCACTCGGCTTCGTGAAGAATATCGGCAACCGTGCGAACAACCTGTATCCGAAGGAGTGGCGCATAAAATCGACACATATACCCCAAGAATATGAAGCAATACTTAGACTTGCTTGACCGCATACTGCGCGAAGGCGTGAAAAAAGACGACCGTACCGGTACGGGCACCCTCTCGGTGTTCGGCCACCAGATGCGCTTCGACCTGCAACAGGGATTCCCCCTGCTCACCACGAAGAAGCTGCATCTGAAGAGCATCATCTACGAGCTGCTGTGGTTCCTCCAAGGCTCCACCAATGTGAAGTACCTGCAGGAGCATGGTGTGAGAATATGGAACGAGTGGGCCGATGCCGACGGCGAGCTCGGCCCCGTCTACGGTCATCAGTGGCGCTCGTGGCCCGACTACGACGGCGGATCGATAGACCAGATCAAGATGGTGCTCGACCAGATACGCCATAACCCTGACTCGCGCCGCATGATTGTCTCGGCATGGAATGTGGCCGAGGTCAACCAGATGGCTTTGCCCCCCTGCCACACGATGTTCCAGTTCTATGTGGCTGGCGGGCGACTCTCCCTTCAGCTCTATCAGCGCAGTGCCGACACCTTCCTGGGTGTGCCTTTCAACATTGCCTCCTATGCGCTGCTCTGCATGATGATGGCACAGGTGTGCGGGCTGCAGCCGGGCGAGTTTATCCATACCACGGGCGACACGCATCTCTACCTGAACCATCTGGAGCAGGCACGGCTGCAGCTCGCCCGGCAGCCAAGGCCACTGCCCACCATGCGCATCAACCCTGAGGTGAAAGACCTCTTCGCATTCAGATATGAAGATTTTCAGTTAGAAAACTATGACCCCTGGCCACATATCAAGGCTGAGGTGTCGGTATGATTTTTCCCCGTTATGACGATAGCAATGATTGCCTCCGTGGCCAGAAACAGGGCCATCGGCTTTGAAAACAAACTTATTTACTGGTTGCCCAACGACCTAAAGCGCTTCCGGCAGCTCACCACCGGACATACCATCCTCATGGGGCGCCGCACCTTCGAGAGTCTGCCTAAGGGGGCGCTGCCCAACAGGCGCAACTGCGTGCTCTCCACCACGGTGAAGCAGCTGCCCGGCTGCGAGTGCTTCGCCTCATGGGCCGAGTTTCTGGCTTCCTGCCGCCCCGATGAGTATATATATATAATAGGTGGTGCCAGCCTATATGGAAATCTGCTCGACAAGGCCGACCGTCTTTGCCTCACCGAGGTCGACGACGTGCCAGCCCAGGCCGATGCCTTCTTCCCCGACTATTCCCATTGGCGCGAGCTCTCACGCGAGGAGCACGCCAAAGACGAGCGCCATGCCTACGACTATGCCTTCGTAGACTACGAAAGAGGGTGAGTAGCGGACTCATCTTTTTTCTGAGGTGTGTTTTTAAGTGCAGACAGATGTGCTATTTGTTGTTCACGCAATAATCCAAGTAGGCATGGGCTTTGCAGATGTTCAGAAACTACCATCTGCTGCCCCATGTATAACCGTACAGCATGAAAAGTTTTCAAAACATCTGCTCCGTCTGCTTTATCTGTAATATGCCTTGATAATCAAGATGTTATGAAAAAGAGCAGATGGGAGCAGATTTTCTAATCTGCTCCCATCTGCTCTTTTTCATAATACGCTAATTACCAGTGTGTTGAGCCTACGGGGCAGATGGAGCAGATGTTTTGAAAACTTTTTTTGTTGTATAATATCAGGTTTGTTTTTGGTTTTCAGCAAGGCAATGGAGTGAGGCTTTCTGCCTGTTTGCGCATGTGGTCTCTTAAAACTCGTTGTTCAGCCTGTTTTAGGTCGCAATCCAGTCTGTTTTACATTGCAATCCAGTCTGTTTTACATTGCAATCCAGTCTGTTTTACATAGCAATTCAGTCTGTTTTGCATTGCAATTCAGCCTGTTTTGTCCACGCGGGCTGTTGTCAGAACGCCTCCACGATTTGTGTCATTTTTTTCCAGTACTTGTCGTTGCGGAAGGTGTTTCGTGCCCCCCGTGGCACTATCACCTTGCATGCGGTAGTGATGACCCCCTTGAAGGTGTTGCCCGTTATGGCAGGTGGCAGGGGAGAGCGACATACGATTTCGCGCAGCGAGACGCACTTGGCAAAGGCGTTGCTGCCAATCTTGCGCAGCGCAGGCGAAAACTCCAGCGAGGCGAGACTGGTGCACTCGCGGAAGGCCTCGCTGCCGATGTCTTTACAGGCAGTGGGTATGGTCATTGAGCGGAGCGAAAGGCATAGACAGAAAGCTTCGTCGCCTATTGACGATACTGAGATGGGCAACTCTATATGGCTGAGCAGCGAGCATTGCTCGAAGGCATTGTCGCCAATCTCTTTTACCGATACTGGGAGCGTGATGCTGCGCAGGGAGTGGCAATTGCGGAAGGTGGCATCGTCGATGGCAGAGATATAGCCCAGCACGCATACCGAGTCGAGCGAGGCACAGCCCTCGAAGGCGCTGCTGCCCAGTTCTTTCACGAGTTTTGGCAGTGTGATGCTCTTCAGGCTGGTGCATTGCGTGAAGGCACCTGTTCCTATCTCGGCTACCGACCCTGGCAGTTCTATTCCCGTGAGCGACTTGCACTCGGCAAAGGCCCGCTTGCCTATCTCCTTGACGGTGCTGGGCAAGACGACGTTTTGCAGGCTGGAACATCCCAGGAAGGTCTCGTCTTCTATCTCCTGCAGGCTCCCGTCGATATTGAGCGTGGCCAGCGACGTGCAGCCCTCGAAGGCATTCTTGCCCAGACGGGCGTTGCTCTCGATGGTCACCGATGCAAGCTTTTGGCAGTTCTTGAAGGCCATGCGGCCGATGTCTGTGGCTACAGGCATCGCTAGACGGAAGAGGCTGTTGCACCCCTCGAAGGCACTGCTGCCAATGGTGGCGAGGTTGCGGGGCAGTGCTATCCGCTCGAGGGCAGTGCAGCCTTTGAAGGCATCGTCGCCAATGGCGGTCACCGTGGCAGGAACCTCAAACATGGCGAGCTGCTCGCAGCCGGCGAAGACACCTTTCCCTATCTGGATAATGGCACCTTTGATGTCGGCTTTTTTCATGTTGGCACACTTGGCGAAAGCATAGTTGCCCAGCGTGCCGAAGGTCTCGGGCAGTGAGATGCTGTCGAGCGAGGAGCATCCCTCGAAGGCATGGTTTGCAATGATGCTGATGGTCGAGGGCAGGCTGATGGCCTTGAGGCTGGTGCAGTTGAGAAAGGCGTTGTCGTCGATGAGTGAGAGCCCGTCGGGCAGTATCACCTCCTTCAGGCTTACACAGCCGCTGAAACAGCTCTTGCTGATGCTGGCCATGCCTTCGGGCAGCACGATGCGCTCGAGGGTCTTACTGTTTACGAACATTGCTGCAGGGAATGCTTCGTTGCTGGTGCGGAAGAGACCTTTGCTCTCGGTGAGGATGGCCTCCGAGAGGTCGAGTTCTTTCAGCACGTGCTCGCCCTTCTTGCGGGCAGCAGTGTGCGAGGCGATGAGCTTGATGATGCGCAGGTCGTTGCCGTTGATGGGGCCGGTGACCTTCAGCCCTTCCATGGTGTAGCGCAGCGTGTCGGGCAGCAGTCGCGACAATTGGTTCACCGAGTCGGTCTCAATCGTCAGCGTGCTGTCTTGCGCCAAGGCAAGAATGGGCAGCAAGAGCGCCAGAAGTAGGTTTGATAGTCGTTTCTTCATAGCAGTGTCGGTGTGTGGTGTTATTTTCTTGTCTCGAGGGGGCTTCGCTTCGAGCGATGATAGCTGCGGTAGTCGTCGAGCTCTATCTCGACGTCTGGCTCTTCAAGCGTGCCTTGGCTGGGCAGCCGGAACTTCATATAGCGTATGTTGAGGCCGCGCGAGAGCCACATCTGCTCATAGTAAGTCTGTATGGAGGCCGCTTGCCTGAGCGCTTCGTCGTGGGTGTCACCAGTGGCGGGGCTGGCTGCGGCGTAGAGGTCGTCGGTTTTCTGCAGCAGGGGCAGCTGGTTTCGCTCTACCATATAGGACGTGTAGGTGAAGAGGAAGCGTGAGTCGGTCTTCAGGTGTATGATGCCTCCGTCGATGAGGAAGTGGCGGTAGCGGTTCATAAAGTAGGTCGAGGTGAGACGCTTGCGGGGGTTCTTCATCTGCGGGTCGCTGAAGGTAAGCCAGATTTCCTGTACCTCGCCGGGGGCAAAGAAACGGTCGATGATTTCGATGTTGGTACGCAGGAAGGCCACGTTCTTCAATCCCTCTCTTGTGGCTTCCGTGGCCCCAGTCCACATGCGTGCGCCCTTGATGTCGACGCCGATGAAGTTCGTCTGCGGATGGCGTCGGGCCAAGCCCACGGTATATTCGCCCTTGCCGCAGCCCAGTTCGAGCACGATGGGGTAGTCGTTGTGAAAATATTGCTCGCGCCAGTGCCCACGCATTGCAAAAGGCACATCGCTCACTACCGAATATGGGTATTGAAACACGCACTCATAGTTCTCCATGTCGGCAAACTTTGCCAGTTTTCCTTTACTCATTGAGTTTAATTTATTGCAATTTGAATGCAAAGTTACGAAAAAAGTCTGTAAAAGCGAAGCTATTTTGGAAGATTAACGCAATTCAGCCTGAAATAGAGTCAAGACGGGGAAGAACGAGGAAGTTCAAATTGGGGTTGAAAGCATATTGGGGAGGATTGGTGAAGGAGTTAGGTTGCCAAATCGTAACCTCATTTAGCCATCTCCTTCATCTTTGTGACGAAACTATTGAAGCTCGTCAGAAGTTCTTCGACAAGCGAAGCGGCAAGCCGATTACCTCGTAGGTACTGCGCTCAATTGAAATTACTTCCATGTCTGTTTAGTTTTTGAAATTTGCGAGCAAAGGTACATCATGATTTCCAGATAGGTTCTTTCTGAAAATTCTCTGTTGTGAAATAACACTTCAGGGAAACAAAACCCTAATGTCTGCCGAGCTTGCTTATCAGAAAGCAGACAAGCATCTTTGTGTGGCACTCCACAGAAAACTGCGTATTAGGCTACACCCTTCTATGGCATTTCATGCTGTATTCTGTGCGGAATGATGTCATATTCAAGTGGAAAAGCTATCAATTATCTTAATTTATGTTCACAATTCATCATGTCCTCGGTTTTATTTCATATCTTTGTGCACGAAACGCTCAATGTTGGGCAAGAATAACTAAAAGCAAATGGGAATTAAGAAATATAACAGGCT
>CAMJLB010000133.1 GCA_946406555.1 uncultured Prevotellaceae bacterium
AATACTACATGGGCAAGAACACCATGGAGCGCCAGAACTTCATCATCGACAACCTCGTGATCGAGGAAGACCGGCCAGAAGAGGAAGAAGAGACGTTCTAAGTGTAGAATGAGGAAG
Source organism: uncultured Prevotellaceae bacterium (assembly GCA_946406555.1). Classification (GTDB taxonomy): domain Bacteria; phylum Bacteroidota; class Bacteroidia; order Bacteroidales; family Bacteroidaceae; genus Prevotella. The sequence continues at coordinate 118 of CAMJLB010000133.1, forward strand.
AGCCATTTTAACTCTTCACTCTAATCGCCATCATCGTAAGGTCGTCGCTCTGTTCGGCCGTGCCCACAAACTGGTGCACGGCCTTTGTCATGCGCTCTACCACGGCCTGCGGCTGCAGCTCGTGGTTGGTCTGCAGCGTGCGGGCCACGGCTTCTATGCGGTCGTCGCCGAACTGCGCCTGCGCGTTGTCTTCGGCCTCGCTCAGTCCGTCGGTGTAAAGGAAAATGGTGGATTCATGCTCCACGGTGGTCTCCTGCTCGGTGAACCGCCAGTCGGCCATGACGCCTGCCGGCAGGTTGGGGTCGCAAGGCAGGGTGGCAATGCCGTCGGCGGTGATGATGAGCGGCGAGGTGTGGCCGGCATTGCAATAGCGCAGACGGCCCGTGGCGAGGTCGAGTACGCCCACGAAGAGAGTCACGAACATGTTCGTGTCGTTTTGGGCTGCCAGGGCATCGTTGAGAGCCATGACGATGGCATCGGGCTTCGACCTGTGGCGGGTGATGCTGCGGAAGAGCGAGCAGCTCATGGCCATGACCAGTGCTGCGGGCACGCCCTTTCCCGACACGTCGCCTATACAGAAGAAGAGACGTTCGTCGCGCAGGAAGAAGTCGAAGAGGTCGCCGCCCACGCCCTTGGCAGGGGTGAGCGAGCCGAAGACGTCGATGTCGCTCCGGTCGGGGAAGGGCGGGAACTGCTTTGGCAGCATCTGCATCTGTATGTCGTAGGCTATCTTCAGTTCGCTCTCCATCGATGCCTTCTGGGCGGTGCTCTCCTTGAGCTGCTCCACATATTGCGTGAGCGAGCGCTGCATCTGCTCGAACGAGTCGCGCAGCAGGTGTATCTCGTCGCGCGTGGCGATGGCAGGCAGTGGCGTGTCGAAATGGCCCTTCGCCACGTCGCCGGCGGTGAGGGCGAGGTGCTTCAGCGGCTTCACCACGCGGCGGATGCTGAACCAGCACACGATGAAGACCACCAGCAGGGCCACGACCATGAGGAAGACGCACAGCGCGGCCACGGCATAGCCCATGAGGCTGATGCCACCAACGGGCACCGCCTTGGCCATCGTCCACCCCACATAGTTCACTGGCGCATAGAAGAGATAGACGCGCTGGCCGTCGAGCACCAGCTCGTTGCCGTCGGCATCGGTCTCGAAGATTCCCCGCTGCCCCTGGGCCATCAGGCGTCCCACGTGGTCGTCGAGCGTGTCGGGGGTCTGCCGGGCATAATCGAAGTAGTTCTTGCGGAGCACCCGTTGCCGTTCGGGGTGAACGATATAGGTTCCGTCGCGGTCGATGATGAAGCTGTGAGAACTGAACACATTGTCGCTCTCCCGCCAGTTCGTCCTCCTGTCGGCCTCAGCCATCACGGCGTTCAGCCAGTCGAGCGATAGGTCGGCGCCCATCACGGCCACGGTTCGTCCGCTGCGGTCGCGTATGGGCAGCAGGTAGGCCACGAGGGCCATGTCGGGGTCGTTGTTGTCGAAGAAGGGGCGTCCCCAGAAGCCGGCGGTGCTGTCGAGTGCCTCGGTGAACCACGGCTGGCTCAGGTAGTCGGCATTGTTTCTCACCACCACGATGGTGCTGTCGGTCCGCCGCCGGGCACAGGGGGCGAAGTGGCGCCCCTTCTGCGGATAGTATCCCTCGACGAAGCTGATGCCGCAGCTGCGTATCTGCGGGTTCAGCCTCACGATGCGCTTCATGAGGGCGGGCAGCTGGTCGGGGCGGTCCAGGTGGTTCTCAATGTCGGCGGCATTGTTCACCGAGGCCACGTATACGTCGGAGAGGGCACGCTGCACCTCCTGGTTGGTGCTGTTCAGCGCCTCCTCGTAGCGCATGGCCGACGTCATGCTGAGCGAGGCCCACGAGATGACGGCTATAAGAAAGGTGGTCACGCTCATCGTGACGAACAAGGCCAGCACCACGCGCCATGTGATGCGGCGGGCATAAGAGCGGGGATAGCGCTTCTTCTTGCTTTTTTTCTGTTGCTTTTTCATAATTTGTGGCAAATTTACGAATTATTCTCGTATTTCTTAGTAACTTTGCAGGCAAAATGAACAAAACGAGTCAAAAAAATGATTAAGAAATCATTACAGCTTTTCATGGGCATGCTTTTCCTGTGTGGTGCAGCTTCGGCCCAGGTTCGACTTACAGACGAATCGCAGCTGCGCAAGCTCTCGATAGCCGAGATGGCGGTGACCAATCTATACGTAGACAGCGTAGACGAGCAGAAGCTGGTGGAAGACGCCATACGGGGCATGCTCGAAAAACTGGACCCCCACAGCAGCTACAGCACGCCCAAGGAGGTGAAGAAGATGAACGAGCCGCTGCAGGGGTCGTTTGAGGGCATCGGCGTGCAGTTCAACATGATGGAAGACACGCTCGTGGTGATACAGACCATAGCCAAGGGCCCGTGCGAAAAAGTGGGCATCGTGGCCGGCGACCGCATCGTTGGGGTGAACGACACGGCCATTGCCGGTGTGAAGATGAGCCGTGAGGACATCATGGCGCGGCTGCGCGGCCCCAAGGGCACCATCGCCCGGCTGAAGGTGGTGCGCCTGGGCATCAAGGACACGCTGACCTTCGACGTGGAGCGCGACAAGATTCCCGTGAAGTCGATCGATGCCGCCTACATCATCCGCCCCGGCATAGGCTATATACGCATAGGCAACTTCGGTGCCACCACCTACCGTGAGTTTCTCGCCGCCCTGGGCACGCTGAAGGCCCAGGGCATGGCAGACCTGGTGCTCGACCTGCAGGAGAACGGCGGCGGCTACCTGCAGGCGGCCGCCCAGATAGCTGGCGAGCTGCTGCAGCAGGGCGACCTCATCGTCTATACCGAAGGGCGGCGCGTGCCCCGCCGCGACTATACCGCCGAGGCGCATGGCTCCATGCAGGAGGGGCGCGTGGTGGTGCTCGTAGACGAATACACGGCCTCGGCGGCAGAAATCGTCACCGGTGCCATACAAGACAACGACCGGGGCATCGTCGTGGGGCGGCGCACCTTCGGCAAAGGACTGGTGCAGCGGCCCATCGACCTGCCCGACGGCTCGATGATACGCCTGACCATCGCCCACTACTACACGCCATCGGGCCGCTGCATACAGAAGCCTTACGTGAAAGGCAAGCAGAAAGACTATGCCATGGACGTGGTGAACCGGCTGAAACATGGCGAGCTCACCAACAAGGACTCCATACACTTTGCCGACTCGCTGAGGTTCCTCACGCTGAAGAGGCACCGCACCGTATATGGCGGCGGTGGCATCATGCCCGACGAGTTTGTGCCGCTCGACACCACCCGCTACACCAAGTTCCATCGCGAGCTGGCTGCCAAGAGCGTGATCATTCAGCAGAACCTGCGCTTCATCGACAAGCACCGCAAGCAGCTCAAGCGGCAGTATGCCGACTTCGGGCAGTTCAAGCAGCAGTTCCAGGTGCCGCAGGAGCTCGTCGATGCCATCATGGCCGAGGCCGAGAAGAAGAAGATAAAGCCCAAGGACGACGAAGAGCGCACGAAGACGCTGCCCATGCTCACCCTGCAGCTGAAGGCCCTCATTGCCCGCGACCTCTGGGACATGAGCGAATACTACAGCATCATGAACGAAGAGAGCGACATCGTGAAGCGCGGCCTAGAGGCGCTGGGCAAGCAGTAGGGGCAGGAGTGTGCCCAAACACAGAATCCATATCATGACAGACAAAGACTATATATGCCTGTTGCGCCAAGCCATAGAGCAGAAAGGCGCCAAGGCAGAACAGCCAGCAGGCAATGAACGAACACAGCGGAACCATGCATGGTTCCGCTGTGCTCATTATGGATGATAAAACTTTTCAGAACAGATAGCCGACGGAAACCGACAGGATGTTGTTCCTTTCCGTCTCGGTATCCAGCTTGTTGACGTCTGCCAATCCGAACTTATAGCCTGCTTTCACGCGGATGGTCTCCTTGATGTCGCACCACACACCACCGCCGAGGTACACGTTGAAACGGCGCGATTCGTTGTCGTAGTAGTTATACTCCATGCCATCGGCCGTGTCCTTCGCCAACAGGCCGAAATACAGGCTGGGGCCGGCAAACACCGAGAGGCTGACGGCATCGCTCAGCGCAAAACGGTTGTTGAAATCGATAGGCACGTTGATTCCCAGCTCCTTGTATTTCGCGCCTTCCTCATTGTTGAACGAGAAGTCGAGGCCGCAAAGGTAAACATTTATTTCGATATAGTAACCGTTTTTTATAATTAGCATTAAATTTCTTCTGTTAAAAGGTAAAACGAGTTCGTTTCATGGGAGCAGACACCAGCATCTGCTCCCATCTGCAACGGCTACAACGAATTGATTACCAGTCTGTTAAAAAACAAGCAGATGGAGCAGATGTTTTGAAAACTTTTTCCAGGTTGTAAGAGGTTATTCCACCATCTGATTATTCAGCCTGTATTGGGGTGCAATCCAGCCTGAATTGCACCACAAAACAGGCTGAATTGATGGACAATCCAGCCTGAATTGCAACCCAAGACAGGCTGAATTGCAGAGAGCATTTCAACCGGTCAACGTGAATAATTCTGCCAGAAATGAATATAATATTTATTCGTATTCCTGCATAAAACGATTCACATTATCCGTATTTCTTTCACCAAAAACAAGGGAATCAGAAAGAGAGGCAATCCACCACCTCGCTGAGGGTGGCGGCCGTCTTTATATAGCTGTGCCAGTCTTTGCGGGTGACGCCCTTCTGGTGCAGGTCGTCGAGACAGGCAATGAGCGAGTCCCAGAACCCCTTGAGGTTGTAGAGCACGATAGGCTTCTGGTGGTAGCCCAAGGTGGCGGCCGAGGCCACGGTAAACAGCTCGTCGAGCGTGCCTATGCCGCCTGGCATCACGATGAAGGCATCGCTCTGCGCCATCATCAGCGACTTGCGGTCGCTGAGGTCCTCGGTGGGTATGTGCACATCCATCCATGGACTCAGCTTCCCCATCTTTTCTATCATGCGCGGCACGATGCCTATGACCATGCCGCCCGACTGGCGGGCTGCCTTGCTCACCGAATGCATCAGTCCCGAGTCGTTGCCGCCAAACACGATGGTGTGGCCGTTCTCGGCCGCCCAACGCCCCAGCTGGCGTGCACTTTCAAAGAAATCGGGGTCTATCTGCTGGTTGGCCGAACAAAAAATGCATAGTTTCATAGCTGATTGTATAATTTTTCCGCAAAAGTACGAAGAAATATTCATAACCGAATGTAATTTCTTGTGTTTTTCTTTGTACGTCCGGAAATCCCAAGAATGGTATCCGCTTCACGGTAGCATGTACTTTTTATCCAAATAGTTCTGAATGTGTCCCTAATCTCACCAACTCAATGATGTCAGTGTTTGGGTCGAACCAAACGAGTAGATAGTCGCCCTGGATATGACACTCCATGCAACCTTTATAGTTGCCATGAAGCATGTGAGGCTTGTATTCGGCAGGTATGGGCTGTTCGTCCTTCAGCATTTTTAGAACTTCCTTCAAGGCATCTATCTTCTTTGGATTCTTGGCAAACCTCTTTAAGTCCTTTCTATACTGAGTGGTAGGTTGCAGTGCCTTCATTCTTCGTGCTCACTTAATATGTCGTTCAGCATTTCGTCGACGTCCGTATATGTTTTGTTCCGGTTCTTCCCAGACATTGCTTCCTCGATGGCTTCCTTTGTCTCTTCGTTAGGCTCGTTGTATACAATATCAAGCAGGATGCTCTCCACATAGTTGTTCAGAGAGCGGTTGGCGCGTGCAGCATTGCGCTTCAGCCCCTCAAGCAGGTCGGCACGCAAACGGAAAGAGGCAGGGCGGCGTACAATCGTTGTTTCCATATCCTTCGTTGTTATTTGTAACACATCTGCATGCAAAGGTAATGCTTTAGTATGACAACGCCAAATTATTCCGGCAATTTTCCGCAAAAGTACGAAGAAATATTCATAACCGAATGTAATTTCTTGTGTTTTTCTTGTTTGTTTGCAAATAAATGCATATCTTTGCAAAAACAATATCTAGTTTGTAATGATGGCAGAAGTTGTTTGGTCGCAGGCTGCCATTGAATCGGCCGGCATTATTTTTCAGGAATCGAGATTCTATCAACAAGCGGTTCAAACTTGTTTATGAGGTAGTAGACGCTGACCACGTTCTCATTATCGCGGTTGGGGATTTCATGCAAAATCCGGACAGGATGAGGCTATTTATTTAATTTCATTGTATGAAGACATTTGAGGAACTGGGCGTGAGTGCAGAGATATGCCGCGCCATCGAGGAACTGGGATTTGTGCAGCCCATGCCTGTGCAAGAGCAAGTAATACCGGCACTGCTGGAAAGCCGCCGCGACACCATCGCCCTGGCGCAGACGGGCACGGGCAAGACCGCCGCCTTCGGCATACCCCTGCTGCAGCGGGTGGGAGTGGCCCATCCTTCAGTCCCCGAGGGAGTTGCTATACCGTCAAGCGCAAAAACTAAAGAAGCCCCCTCGGGGGCCGTAGGGGGGGCTGTCACCTCGTGCCTGATTCTCTCGCCCACCCGCGAGCTGTGCCTGCAGATAGCCGACGACCTGCGCGACTTCTCGAAATACATGGACGGCGTGCACATCGAGGCCGTCTACGGCGGTGCCGCCATCGAGCCGCAGATGAGGGCGCTGAAGAAAGGCGTGCAGATCATCGTGGCCACCCCCGGACGACTCATCGACCTGAAGAACCGCGGCTATGCCAAGCTCGACCAGGTGTACAACATCGTGCTCGACGAGGCCGACGAGATGCTCAACATGGGTTTCTCCGACAGCATCAACGAGATATTCGAGGCCCTGCCCGAAGAGCACAACACGCTCATGTTCTCGGCCACGATGAGCCGGGAGGTGGAGCGCGTGGCCAAGAAATACCTGCGCGACCCGCAGGAGATTGTGGTGGGAAGCCGCAACGAGGGTGCCGAAAACGTGAACCATATATATTATATGGTGCAGGCCAAGGACAAGTACCTCGCCCTGAAGCGCATCGTAGACTTCAACCCGCGCATCTTCGCCATCATCTTCTGCCGCACGAAGCTCGAGACACAGGAGATTGCCGACAAGCTCATTCGCGACGGATACAACGCCGAGTCGCTGCACGGCGACCTCTCGCAGCAGCAGCGCGACCTCACCATGCAGAAATTCCGGCAGCACCTCACTCAGCTGCTCGTGGCCACCGACGTGGCGGCCCGAGGGCTCGACGTAGACGACCTGACACACGTCATCAACTTCGGACTGCCCGACGACATCGAGAACTACACCCACCGCTCGGGGCGCACCGGCCGCGCCGGCAAGAAGGGCACCAGCATCAGCATCGT
>CAMJLB010000134.1 GCA_946406555.1 uncultured Prevotellaceae bacterium
CTACTACTACCTTTGCACCTTCTACGGTGGGTGCGCCAACCTTGACAGCGCCGTCGGCATCTACGAGCAGCACTTTGTCAAATTCAACAGTCTTGCCGACTTCCACGTCTTTCATGTGGTGCACGAAGAGCTTCTTGCCCTCCTCGACCTTGAACTGCTGACCCTGAATTTCTACAATTGCGTACATTGCGTTTTATTAATGTGTATTTAGGGTTTTTTCCGTAAGGCGACACACGTTCGTGTGTGCTTGACCAAGCCTTCGCGGACTCATTTCGGGCTGCAAAGGTACAAATATTTATTTAAATGACCTTTTCTTGCTCCTCTGTATTTATGATTATTTATGATTATTTAGTATAAATCGTGCCTGTTTTCCATAATGTCATGGCGGTTTTGCTATTCGTAATCATCTATTACAGCATTCATGAAGTCCATCATCGGCTTGGCAGCCTGAAACACCCGGGCCATTTCGTCGAGCCATTTGTCGCCTTCGAAGAAGTCATCGTCTACGTGGTGCCAAGCGCAGTAATTCTTCAAACGCAAGTATTTCAGATAGGCATAGTCGCGCGGGAATCCGGCTGGGCATGTTTTCAATTTTTCAAGGCCAAAACCCTGTGGACTCTCCCAGCTGGCATCTTCGGGAGCGTCGAAATATTTTCTGAACTGCTTGTTCTCTACACACTTCAGCCACTCTTCCTCATTGGCCATGATCTCGTTGCGGCATGCTGTCAGAATATCGGTTGGCAGCCAGTAGCTGCCCACGGCCAGCAGGCAGTGGCCGGGTTCCAGATGCAGATAGTAGCCACCGCGCAGGGCTTTCTTGCCTTTTGCACAGATATAGGCACCGAGATGGTTTTTGTAGGGCGACTTGTCGGGCGAGAAGCGCGTGTCGCGATAGAAGCGGTAGGTGCAGTCTTTCACTTGCAGATTGCCCACCGATGCATCGAACTTCACGATGCGTTGCAGGGCCTGGGCCACGCCCTGCTCGAAGTCGACTTTCACTGTATCGTATTCGGCTTTATGCTCTTGGAACCAAGGGCGGTTGTTGTTGGCCATGACAGCCTGTAGAAAATCAAGAATTCTCTTTGCGTTCATATAAAAGTTTTGTTTGTCTTTGCAAAAGTACATAAAAAAGTCGTTGTTTCAAACATTTTTGCTTACTTTTGCACTCATCATGAGAAAAGAAGAACGATATGAGGCAGTGCTTTCCTTTTTTCGTGAGCACATGCCCGAGGTAGAGACCGAACTGCAGTATGGCAGTGTGTTTCAGTTGTTGGTGGCTGTCGTGCTGAGCGCGCAGTGCACCGACCGGCGCGTTAATATGGTGACCCCCGAACTTTTTCGCCACTATCCAGATGCTGCGACCATGGCGCAGGCAGAGCCCGACGATTTGCTGGTTTATATGGGGAGCGTGAGCTATCCTAATGCGAAGGCCGCTCATCTGGTAGAGTTGTCGCGCATGCTGACGGAAAGATTCAATGGCGATGTTCCCTCCGGCATGGACGACCTGCTCTCGCTACCCGGGGTGGGGCGTAAGACTGCCAATGTGATGCTGGCCGTGGCCTTCGGGAAGGCCACGATGGCGGTAGATACCCATGTCTATCGGGTAAGTCATCGCCTGGGGTTGGTATCAAAGCGCGACAACACCCCATTGAAGGTAGAGCAGGAACTGATGAAGCATATACCTTCGGCCGATGTTCCGCGTGCCCACCACTGGCTCTTGTTGCACGGGCGGTATGTGTGCACCTCGCAGCATCCCCATTGCGATAAGTGCCAGTTGTCGGCCATTTGTCCCAAACTGTTGGAAGGAGCTAAATTGCGGTAAAAGTTTCTCTAGGTCGAGACAATTCGCCATTCAGACTGTTTTGGCATGCAAAATAGGCTGGATAGCAGAGCGTATAGAGCATCTTGACGACTTTACGGCATGAAAATAGTTTTCAAAACATCTGCTCCATCTGCTCCGTGTGAGAAAGTATTGATAATCAATAAATTACCTGCGTAGCAGATGGGGAACAGATTCCACCATCTGCTCCCCATCTGTTCCTGTTTGGCTAATTGGTAAATTTGATTAAAGATTCACAAGGAACGACAGGCCCAGTGTAAAGAAGTTCATGTTTTTCTTTGTTCTGTATTCGCGTACCTCCAACCCCTGATCGTCAGCATATTCGCCTAAAGTTTCAAATAGCAAGTTTGTGCCTGTAGTAGTACCTACCTGCATGAAATGGAAGGGGTCGTATGTCGATTTGAAAGTCTTCTTTGTGTAATCGTAGTCGCAGTAGAGGCGCCAAGAGAAGTTCGACTTATATTTATAGGTAAGCGAAATGCCTGTGCCAAACGATGTCGACGATTCGGCACCCACGGTAAGATATTCCCAGTCGTCAGACCATTTTTCACCCGTGTTCACTGGATATTGCAAGTTGTTCACCGAAAGGGTGGGGTCTCCGTCTGGCTGTTTCATTCCTGGGCGGTTGTCGAGCGTCATGCTATAGCTGATGTCTTTCTTGTTGCCTTCTGCATGGCCGTCGATGTCGAGTTCCTGAGTGAACGAGCGGCCGATCAGCGCTTTTGTACCCAATGCAAAGTGACTGCCCAATGGCAAGTTTAGGTACAGACCGACACTGCCGGTAAATTCGGTGATGTGATCGCTCTTCACCGTGCCGTAGATGTCGGTGACGGGGGCATTCTTCATATATTCGCTGTCCGAATCGAGATCGTAACCTATTTTCTTCATATAGGTCAGCCAGTTTTCTGCTACCTGATCTGAAGGATTGGCTACTTTTGGATAGTCGCTGGGGAAGGCTTGCTCGTAGGCGTTCTGCATGCCGCCCCAAGCCTCATAGTCTTCTATGGCTGCGAAGTCGTTGAAATCGTTAAAGTCTTTTGCCGACATGGCCCTCACTCTTAGGCGGCCGCCTACACCTATATATTTATTGAAGAAGTAGGCACCTTCGGCATCGACTACGGTAGCGGCGCGGAACTTGATGCTCCTGTTTTCGCCATCGCTTTCAAACTCGATGTCTTTTCCACCAAAGCCGACACCCATGGAGATGCTGAAGAATGAAGGATTGACATTGGCAAGCTCCATGTTGTTGCGCAGCAGTCCCTTTTCCTTGAAAAGAAGGTCGCAAAGGGCATAGCCGAGCTCTGTTGAAAGAATACCGATACCGGCACCCGACATCACGTCGCTTATCCAGTGACGATTGTTCAGCACACGCATCACTCCTGTGGCCGTGGCTACACCATAACCAGCTACCGACCACCAGGGAGAGCGGGTGAGGCCATACTCTTTGTGAAGCAGCTCGGCGCCCACGAAGGCTGTGGCTGTATGGCCAGAAGGCCAGGAGTTGGCTGTAGAACCGTCGGGACGCATTTCCTTGGCGGTGTATTTTATGCCATTGACGAATGCTGCCATGATGGCATACGACATGCCGGCACTGGCAAGCAGACGGGGCCAGTCGCTACGGCCTTCATAGCCTCCGAGCTTCAGGCCCACCACCATGGCCGGGCCAAAAAATTGAGTGTAGTCGTCGATGCCTGTCTTGAAGTCGGTCAGCAGCTGGGTGTTTCGTTTGCCGCCCTGTTCCGCCTTTTGGTTTACACGAAACATGGCCTTGTCGCCCTTTATGGCTAAGCCGCCCAAAAAGAGGGGAACGCCCACAAAGGTCATGTCGTCTATGAACCTGTATGGTTTAATGCCTGGTTTGGTCTTCTGCTTAAAGAAGCTGAAGTCCGTCCTGAGGCCGGCATCTGGCGTTTCCTGGTCAAGGAGCAAGGCGCGTTGTTTGGGCAAGTCTACCAATTCGGCTTTCATCTCAGGAACTTCCAGCTTCAGAGGCTCCATGTCTAGATAGTTGTCTGCGTTTGCCTGAATGGTCAGGCCAACGGCGAGCACGGTAAAAAACTGTCGGATACTCATAAATCGTTCTTTTTGGTTGTTAATTTTATTTTTATTTTGCAAAGTTAGTCAATTTTCTTCAAAAAATGTTTCTTTCGGGCGAAAAAATCCCCGAAACACTTGCTGCTTCGGGGATTTTCTGTTAAAGGGTAGGTATCTTTCTACCTTATAGTGCGGCAGAAGCTATCCACTCGTATAGGCACGAGGCAACACCGAAGAGGCAGATGCCGAGCGTGCATATTGCAAGGGAAAGCTTGGTTGAACCATCGAGGGAGAAAGTGGCCAGTGGGTGCTCTTCCTTGGTGATATACATAGCCTTCACAATCAGCAGATAGTAGTAGAGGCTGATGACGGTGTTGACCAAGGCGACGAATACCACGAAATAGGGCCAGAAAGGCATTGCGTTGTGACCGTCTACAGCGGCCAGGAACACGAAGAACTTCGAGAACATGCCCGCGAAGGGGGGTATGCCTGCCAGCGAGAACAAGGCGAGCGTCATCAGCAGGGCCAGCTTTGGATTGGTCTGATAGAGACCATTGTAAGCCGACATGCGAGTGCTTCCTCCATTGTGCTCCACGGAACTGATGACGGTAAATACGGCCATATTGGCTACCACATAGACCAGCACATAGAACGTCAGGGCTGTTGCCCCCACCTGCGGGTCGCCGCCAATCACAGCCAGCATGATGTAGCCGGCCTGAGAGATAGACGAGAAAGCCATGAAGCGCTTCAGTTCCGACTGCCGAATGGCGAAGAGGTTGGCCACGGTGATGGAGAGCACGATGACAATCCAGAGCATCGGATTCCACACGTCAACCATCGAGCCGAACACCTTCGTGAGGATGATGCACAGCGTGAGGGCTGCCGCGCCCTTCGAGACCACGCTCAGATAGCCTGTTACTGGTGTGGGAGCCCCTTGGTAGGTATCTGCCGTCCAGAAGTGGAAGGGAACGAGCGAAATCTTGAAGCCCAGACCGCTGAAGAAGAACACGAGGCCCATGATGCTCAGGGGTGTAGTGCTCAGTGCAGCAGCCACATTGTCGAAGTAGAGCGAACCGGTGGCAGCATAGATGAACGAGATGCCAAAGAGCATCACGCCACTGGAGAACGTAGCCACCAAGATGTACTTAGCAGCACCCTCGGCAGAGTTCTTGCGATTCTTGTCGAAAGCTACCATGCAGGCCATGGGCACCGAGGCCATTTCGAGACCGAGGAAGAACATCAGGAACGAGCCGCTGGACATCATCATATACATGCCGAGGAGCGTGGAAAGAACCAGCATGAAGAATTCGCCAGAGTTCTTCTGGTTGGTGGCCAGCCACGTATGCGACATGATCACTACGATGAGCGTACCAGCCGTGAGGATAATCTTCATCACGTTTACCATCTGCGTGGTGACGTAGATGCCACCGAAGGCTTCCATCGGTGCCTCTGCGCCGAAGAGCAGGCAGGTCTGACAGATGAGGCCACCCATTGTGATCAATCCCAGTTTCTTTGTCTTCTGGGCATCCTTCATCAAGCAGAAGTCGGCCACGAAAACCACCACAAGCCAGAGAACAAGGAATGCCTCGGGCATCATATTTAAGAATTGACTGTAATTCATAATGAGAATTTACGATTTACGAATTTGCAATTTACGATTTATTACATCACACCAATGGACTGAAGAATGCTTCCGGCACTTGGCGAGATCACGTTGCTTACCCAGAAGGGGAACGAACCGAGGCCTGCCACACAGAAGATGAGGCAGATGACGGCGACGCGCTCGTCCCAGGTGGCATCGGTCAGCTCGAGGAAGTGCTTGTTCTCCACCTCGCCATAGAGAATCTTGCCCACCACACGCAGGATGTAGACTGCGGTGACGACAATCGACGTGCAGGCGATAATCGTGGCCACCATGCGGAACGATGCGTTGGGGTCGCCGCTCACAGGTTCGGCCCCAAACGAACCGACGAAGATGGTCATCTCGGCAATGAAGCCCGAGAAGCCTGGAAGGCCGAGGTTGGCCAGACCGGCTATCACATAGCCTACGGCCAGGAAAGGCATAATCTTCATCAGGCCGGCCAGCTCACGAATGTCGCGGGTGTGGGTGCGGCCATAGATCATACCAATGAGGGCGAAGAAGAGAGCCGTCATCAAACCGTGAGAGAGCATCTGAAGAATGGCACCGGTAACGGCCGTCTGACTCATCATCAAAAGGGCGAAGAGCACCAGACCGCAGTGAGACACCGACGAGTAGGCGTTGATGTACTTCAGGTCGGTCTGCACACAGGCACTCAGGGCACCGTAGACCACGGAGATGGTGGTGAGGATAAGGAACACCCAAGAAAGTTCCTGGGCAGCCTCGGGCAGCAGGTACATGGCCACCCGGAAGCATCCGTAGCCTCCCAGCTTCATCAGCACGCCGGCATGAAGCATCGACACGGCTGTAGGTGCCGAGGCGTGACCGTCGGGCGACCAAGTGTGGAAGGGAAACAGGGCACCCAGCACACCGAAGCCGATGAAGATGAAGGGGAAGAAGGCACACTGGATGTCGACGGGAATGAGGTGCGAAGTCTTCGCAATTTCATTGACGTTCATTGTATAGATGCCGCTGTACTCACCATTGAAGTAGTAGATGCCGAGGATGCCGAGAATGAGCAGTGCAGAGCCACCCATCAGCATCAGCGTCAGCTTCATGGCTGCATACTCTTTCTTGCCCGAACCCCATACGCCAATGAGCAGGTACATGGGAATAAGGGCCACCTCGTAGAACATGAACATCGTAAACATGTCGGTGCAAATGAAGAAACCGAACACACCCGTGGAGAGCAGGGTGAACCAGAGGAAGTATTCCTTTGTGAGCGGCTTCAGTTGCCAAGAGGCAAACGTACCAGTGAAGACGATGATGCTCGACAGGAGCAGCATCACCACCGAGATGCCGTCGACTCCTACTGCATAGTTGATGTTGAGCGGTTCAAACCAGGGAGTGGATGCCTCCAGCAGCATCGTGTCGGTATTGCCGCCATTGCGCTGCTGAATGAAATAAACCGTCAGCCAGACAGACAGGGCCAGCAAGCATGAGGAACCAGCCACCATCACGCCACGCACCTGATTGAGGTTGCGGGCAAGCCACAATCCCAGAAGCATCAGGGCGGGGATTAAAACGAATAAACTAAGTATGTTCATTTTTCGTTATGTCGTTATTACGTTATTACGTTATGTCGTTATTACGCTATATCGCTATCACGCGAAAGCTATCAAGACCAGCGTGAGTGCCACGGCTCCCGTGAGGAACCACACGGCATACTGGCGCACGTCGCCACTCTGCCAAGGACGCAAAGACTCGCCGGCCTCGTTGGCACCCCACGCCATGAAGTTGAAGGTGCCGTCGACCACGTGACGGTCGAACCAGGCGATAGGCGTGGATACACAGCGGAAGATGATGCGATGCGTGACATACTGCCAGATTTCGTCCTGATAGAAACGCTTGTAGGCTGCACGGTGCAGCTT
>CAMJLB010000135.1 GCA_946406555.1 uncultured Prevotellaceae bacterium
GTCAGCGGCAAAAATTTTAAGGGTGGTCGAGGTGACAGGACTCGAACCTGCGACAGCCTGGTCCCAAACCAGGAACGCTACCAACTGCGCTACACCTCGATTTTGCGGCTGCAAAGGTAGTAAGAAAATGTGAATAAAAAATAGGAGTTAGAAGTTATTTCTCTCGGTTTAATCTTTTTTAACCGAACGGCGACTCCTAACCCCTATGTATCTATTGCAACGCTTATTGGTTATGCTTTGATGATGCCCTGCTCGACGAAAATCTTCTTCAGTGCCACCACGGCACGCTCTACCTGCTCTTCGGTGTGGGTGGCCATGAGGGCGAAGCGCACCAGCGTGTCTTGCGGAGCGCATGCGGGTGGAATGACGGGGTTGATGAAGACGCCGGCTTTGAAGGCGAGCGCGGTGACGAGGAATGTCTTGTCGGCATCGCGCACATAGAGCGGGATGATGGGGCTTTCGGTCTCGCCAATCTCAAAGCCCTCTTCGCGGAAGCGCTTCAGCGCATAGTGGGTGACCTTCCACAGGGCCTCGATGCGTTCGGGCTCCTGCTGGATGATGTGCAGGGCCTCCATGGCGGCGGCGGTGGCAGCGGGCGTGTTTGATGCCGAGAAGATGTAGGTGCGGCAGGTGTGGCGCAGGTAGTTGATGGTGTCCACGTCTGAGGCGATGAAGCCGCCGATGCTGGCCAGCGACTTCGAGAAGGTGCCCATGATGAGGTCTACCTCGTCGGTGAGGCCGAAGTAGTCGCACACGCCCCTTCCCTGCCGGCCGAAGACGCCTACGCCATGGGCCTCGTCGACCATGACGGAGCAGTTGTACTTGTGCTTCAGCTCCACGATCTCAGGCAGCTTGGCAAGGTCGCCTTCCATCGAGAACACGCCGTCGACCACGATGAGCTTCACGGCCTCGTGAGGCAGCTTCTGCAGCACGCGCTCCAGGTCTTCCATGTCGTTGTGGCGATAGTGCAGCTGCTTGGCAAACGACAAACGACGGCCATCGACAATGGAAGCATGGTCGCGGTCGTCGCAGATGATGTAGTCGTCCTTGCCTACTACCATGGCAAGCACTCCCTGATTGACACTAAATCCCGTGGAGAAGCAAAGACAGTCGTCTTTGCCAATAAATTCGGCTATTTCTTTCTCTAACTGTACATGCAAGTCGAGCGTTCCGTTCAGGAAACGGCTGCCTGCACAGCCCGACCCGTATTTGTCGAGCGCGGCCTTGGCCTTGTCGATGATGCGCTGATCGCCTGTCAGACCCGTGTAGGCATTCGAGCCGAACATCAGCACCTTCTGGCCTCCCATTTCTACTTCGGTACCTTGCTTGCCAGTGATGGCGCGGAAATAAGGATACACTCCCGCTTCCATGAATTTCTGTGGCACACGATACTCTTTGTATCTTTCTTGTAACTGTCCCATATTAAGTTTATAGGTGTTTCATATTTTTACAGGCTGCAAAGTTACACAAAAATCTTCAAACCGTGCTATTTTTTGGTAATAAATGTGAGTTTTAGGCAATTTTAGCTATCTTTTGGGCGAAAATTCATACAAAAATCGTAATTTTGCATGCAATGGACGAGAAAAAACAGAAAATCACGTTTATCGTGAACCCCATTTCGGGCACTCGGGGCAAGGACGAAATCCCTGGGCTGATAGACCGGCTGATTGACGGGGGGCGCTTCGAGTGCAACGTGGTCTTTACGGCCTATCGCGGCCATGCTGCCGAGATAGCGCGGCAGTGCGTGGCCGACGGCGCCGACATCTGCGTGGCCGTGGGCGGCGATGGCACCGTGAACGAGGTGGCCCGCTCGCTGGTTCACACGCCGACGGCCCTGGGCATCGTGCCCTGCGGCAGCGGCAACGGGCTGGCCCGGCACCTGTGCCTGCCCATGAATGTGGAGAAGGCGCTGGCCATCATCAATCAGGCGCGGATAGAGTCGTTCGACTATGGCATCATCAACGGGCAGCCTTTCTTCTGCACCTGTGGCATGGGCTTCGACGCGTTTATCTCTTTGAAGTTTGCCGAGGCGGGCAAGCGCGGCCCCATCACCTATGTGGAGAACGTGCTGAAGGAGGGGCTGAAGTATAAGCCCGAGACCTATTCGGTGGAAGACGAGACCGGCACCCACCACTATAAGGCCTTCCTCATAGCCTGTGCCAATGCGGCACAGTATGGCAACAATGCCTATATCGCCCCGGGGGCGTCGATGAAAGACGGGGTGATGGACGTGATCATCATGGAGCCCTTCGACGTGCTTGAAGCGCCGACCATAGCCTACGACCTGTTTTCGAAGACGCTGAATCAGAACTCGAAGATAAAGACCTTCCGTGCCAGAAAGCTCCATGTGGAGCGGGAAAAGCCCGGAGCCATACACTACGACGGCGACCCCATCATGACCGGTGCCTCTATCGACGTGGAGATGCAGCCGCTGGGGGTGCGCATCGTGGTGAACCCCGATGCCATCGAAGACGAGGCCCAGCCCAATCCGGTGCTCAATGCCTTCAGCGACCTCTTTAATAATATAAATAATGTACGCGAAGACATCAAGCGTGGCGGGCAGCGCATACAGGCGCTCAACAAGCTGATGCTGAGAAAACTGTCGAAACTATGACCGATAACCTGCAAGAACTTTTTCCGGTGGTGGATGCCGAAGGGCGCGTGCTGGGGTCTGTAGCCCGTGGTGAGGCCCATGGCGGGTCGCGCCTGCTCCACCCCGTGGTCCATCTGCATCTGTTCAACAGCCGTGGCGACCTCTACCTGCAGCGGCGGCCCCTGTGGAAGGATATTCAGCCGGGCCGGTGGGACACTGCCTGCGGGGGGCATGTGGCCTATGGCGAAACCCCGCAGGAAGCATTGCTGCGGGAGGTGCAGGAAGAGCTGGGCATCACCGGTTTCAGCCCCACGTTCCTGGGCAAGTATGTATTCGACAGTCAGCGCGAGCGCGAACTGGTCTACGTGAACCGTGCCACCTACGATGGGCTGGTGAGGCCCAGCGCCGAAGAGCTCGACGGCGGCCGCTTCTGGAGCCGGCAGGAGCTGGCCGAGGCCATGGGGCAGGGGATACTCACCCCAAACTTCGAGCAGGAATACGTCAGGTTCTTCGGAGGGGGCGCATGAATCTGCAATGGCTTTCCTCGCTGCTCATTCTCTCGGCAGCCGTCGTCTACGCCTTGTGGCGCCTGTGGCGCGCGTTCTGCCAGTCCGACACGCCATGCAGCACCTGTGCGGGGTGTCCGTTGAAGGACAAGGATAAAAACTATTTTGCATGTGAAAAGAAAAAATAGCCGAAAAAATTTGGTGGAATCGAAAAAACAAACTAACTTTGCACTCGCTAAGTAAAAAGGTGCCTTGGATGAGTGGCTTAGTCAACGGTCTGCAAAACCGTCTACAGCAGTTCGAATCTGCTAGGCACCTCAAACTGAAGAGAGAGAGGGATGTTTCAATCCCTCTTTTTTGTTCTAAATAAGAAGGCAACGCCCATGTTTCGCATTAAGAAACTCGACATATTCATGACCAAGCAGTTCATGCTGCTGTTTGCCGGAACGTTCTTCATCTGCCAGTTTGTGCTGATGATGCAGTTTCTATGGCGATATGTCGACGACCTGATAGGCAAGGGCCTCACGCTCGACGTGCTGGCCAAGTTCTTCTGGTACATGGGCCTCATGCTCATGCCGCAGGCCTTCCCGCTGGCCATCCTGCTTAGCTCGCTCATCGCCTTTGGCAACCTTGGCGAGAGTTCCGAGCTCACGGCCATCAAGGCTGCTGGCATCTCGCTCATGCAGAGCATGCGGTCGTTGATTGTCATCGTCTGCATGATAGCCGGCATCTCCTATTTCTTCCAAGACGTGATAGGCCCCGAGGCCAACCGCTCCTTCGGCCGGCTGCTGCTTGCCATGAAGCAGACCAGCCCGGAACTGGAGATTCCCGAGGGCATCTTCTACGATGGCCTGCCCGACACCAACCTGTACGTGCAGCAGAAAGACCTGCAGACCGGCCATCTGTATGGCATCGTGATCTACCGGCGCACCGGCAGCTACGAAGACCAGGCCATCATCCTGGCCGATTCGGGCATGCTGCAGAGCACGGCCGAGAAGAAGCACCTGCTGCTTACGCTATGGAGCGGCGAGTGGTTCGAAAACATGCGCTCGCAGGATATCGGCGGGTCGGCACAGATACCCTATCGGCGCGAGACGTTCGGGCATAAGCAGATTCTGCTCGACTATGATGGAGGCTTCAGCTTAGAAGACGTGGCCGACCTCTCGAACAATGCCAAGTCGAAACCCAACAGCCGCATACTGCACGACCTGGACTCCATAAGGCAGACCACCGACAGCGTGGGGCGTAGTTTCTACGACCAGGCAAAGAGCTACGTCTACCGGGAGCCTTACCTCACCCCGGCCGACTCGGCCGCGCTGCCCGCGCGTCTGGCTTCGGTAGGGGCCGAAACCTTCGACTCTATTTACGATGCCCTGACAGGCGAGCAGAAAGTGACGGCTACAAAAGAGGCCGCACGGCTGGCGCAGGCCGCCGTGAACGACCTGGCCATGAAGACCGATTATGCCAACTATCTGAACCGGCAGATACGCGTGCATGAGATAGAAGTCATCGGCAAGTTCACGTTGGCGCTCTCGTGCATCATCTTCTTCTTTATAGGCGCGCCCCTCGGTGCCATCATACGCAAGGGCGGACTGGGAGTGCCGGTCATCATCTCGGTCATCGTGTTCATCGTCTACTACATATTTGAGAACTCGGGCATGCGCATGGCCCGCGAAGACGAGTGGTCGGTGTGGTTCGGAAAGGCCATCTCGACCATGGTGCTGCTACCCATGGCCGTGTTCTTTACCTATAAGGCCAATAAAGACTCTACCGTCTTCAACTTCGACACCTACCGGCTGGTGGTGATGCGCATGCTGGGCCTTCGGCAGAAGCGAAATATCGTGCCGAAGGAGGTGATCATCAACGATCCCGACTATGATGCCGATGCCGAGACGCTGAAGCGCCTCGGGAAAGAAATAGAAGATTACTCGGCAAAGCACAAGCTGCTGCGATGGCCAAATCCCATAACGGTGTTCTTCCATCCCGGCGACGACCACGACATAGAGCACATCAGCGATGAGCTCGAGACGGTGATAGAAGACCTGGGATATGCTCGCGACAAGACCATCATGCACGAACTCAACAACTATCCCGTCTTGGCCACCCATGCCCATACACGGCCCTTCGCCCGCAGATGGATGAACATCGTGAGCGGGCTGGTGTTGCCTCTCGGCGCATTTTTCTACATACGCATGATTCGCTTCAGGCTGAGGCTGTATCACGATCTGAAAATCATAGGGCGTACCAATAGGAACATCGTAGAACGAATAGGGCAGATGGCCCTTGAAAGAGCAAAAAGCAAGTAGTAACTGTTATATATATAATAAGGAGAAAAAATATGCAAACCTTCCACCTGAATACAATAGAAGAGGCCGTCGGCGATTTCCGTGAGGGCAAGTTCGTCATCGTTGTCGACGACGAAGACCGTGAGAACGAGGGCGACCTGATTTGTGCCGCCGAGATGATCACGCCCGAGATGGTGAACTTCATGCTGAAGTATGCCCGTGGCGTGCTCTGTGCGCCCATCACCATCGGCCGCAGCGAAGAACTCGACCTGCCCCGGCAGGTATCGGAAAACACCTCGGTGCTGGGAACGCCCTTTACGGTCACGGTCGACAAGTTGGAAGGTTGCACCACCGGTGTCTCGGCTCATGACCGTGCGGCCACCATTCGCGCCCTGGCCGACCCCGCCAGCACGCCACACACTTTCGGACGGCCGGGACATATCAACCCGCTGTATGCGCAGGAGCACGGGGTGCTGCGACGCTCGGGACATACCGAGGCGGCGGTCGACCTGTGCAAGCTCGCCGGGCTCTATCCGGCGGGGGCGCTCATGGAAATCATGAACGATGACGGAACCATGGCCCGCATGCCGGAACTGCAGGCATTTGCCAAAGAACATGGACTGAAAATCATCACCATCAAAGACCTTATTGCCTATCGGCTGCAGCAAGAGTCGCTCATCGAGGTGGGCGAGGAGGTAGACATGCCCACCGACTATGGCCACTTCCGCCTGATACCCTTCAGGCAGAAGAGCAACGGGTTGGAGCACATGGCACTGGTAAAGGGACAGTGGGAGAAAGACGAACCCATACTCGTGAGAGTGCATTCAAGCTGTATGACCGGCGACATACTCGGGTCGAAACGATGCGACTGCGGCGAACAGCTGCATCGTGCCATGCAGAAAATAGAACAAGAGGGGAAGGGCGTTGTGGTATACATGCAGCAGGAGGGCCGCGGCATTGGCCTGATGAACAAGATTCGTGCCTATAAGCTGCAGGAAGAGGGCTACGACACGGTGGATGCCAACGTGCATCTGGGCTTTAAGCCCGATGAGCGCGACTATGGCTGTGGCGCGCAGATGCTACGCCATCTCGGCGTGCACAAGATGCGGCTCATAACCAACAACCCCGTGAAACGCGTGGGGCTCGAGGCCTACGGGCTGGAGATCGTGGAGAATGTGCCCATAGAGGTCACGCCAAATGAATACAACCTGCGCTACCTGCAGACCAAGCAACAGCGCATGGGCCATACGCTCCACCTATAGAATATGGTCGCCTTTCAGCACTCATTATTTGACTGCCTTTTCTTATAAATCTTTTTTTTTTGCAAAATAATCTGCATATCTGCAACACTCTCTGATTATCAATAAGTTACGTTTGTAGCAGATGGGGAGCAGATGCCAACATCTGCTCCCCATCTGCTACAAACGTAACTTCTCCCCAGCCCCTCTCCAAGGAGCCTCACCACCAGCCCCTCTCCAAGGGGACAGGGGAGTATATATCTTCAAGCGCAAAAAAACAAGTAGCAGAGCTAATCACTCCCCTCTCCCCTTGGAGAGGGGCTGGGGGTGAGGCTGCAGTTCAGCCTGTCTTAGGGTGCAATCCAGCCTGATTTGCACCATAAAACAGGCTGAATTGATGGCCAATCCAGCCTGTTTTGCCACATAGTCCAGCCTGAATTGCAGGAGGAGATGATGAAGCGCCACCAAGAAGCTTTAAACGTCAGCGCATGCGCGACATCAACAATAAGCTTTGGGGGCATCAAATTTAGGCTCTTTCAACCCTACAGTAAGGAATATTGCACTTTTTTGAAAAAAAATGCCGAAAAGTTTTGGTGGTTCAAAAAAAAGTAGTACCTTTGCACCCGCAATCGAGA
>CAMJLB010000136.1 GCA_946406555.1 uncultured Prevotellaceae bacterium
CCTGTAGCAGCGCATTGACAAGCTCCAGGGTAATGTCCTTGTTGGGTTCGGTGCCGAAGAGCAACTTGAATCCATAGTCAGTATAAGGATTGATGTATTTTCCTGCTGGTTCCATAAAGATATTATGCATCATATAAGGAGGATACCATCTGTCAATGCAGGTGGAAATGCCCGCTCTCCTTGACGATGCAGCAAAGATACAAACAAAAATCGGAACCGCCAAGCGATTCGAAAGAAAATTCTCAGGATGGCAGGGCTTTTTCATTTAATCCGTTTATTCATATCGCTTTGCGGACTTACAAAAACAAGTTTATATTTATGCACCGTTTGCTGCATAAATATGCGGCGAAAACCGCTGAGATTTAAAAATTCGAAAGCATGCAGACTCTCGGCGGAAATTTTAAAATCTCAGCGTTGTTTGTAAATTACTGATAATCAGTAGGTTGTAAAATTGAAGAAGACTTTGCTGTAATTCAGACTGAATTAGGTGGCAATATAGGCTGAATTGCACGCCAATTCAGCCTATATTGCGATGCAATCTGTGCTGAGTTGCGCCCTAAGGAAGGCTGAACTGCGGGGCGCCATGCATGAGTGGCAGCGCTGGGGAGCCACCACGATGGTGCAACGGAGGCTGAATGGCGTTTCCGGCGGCGTTCAGCGGCATTCCCAAAAAGGGCGCGGCAACCTTCCGCCGTTCTAAAACACAATTTTTTTTTGTCTTGATTATCGAAAAACCGGCATGCATATTCATGCACAACTTGATGTTCAACCATTCTAAATAGTAATCCTCATTATTTCGTTGCCAGCACTCGGAAAAGCAAAAGAAAAACATGTATTCCTTTTGCTTTTCCCTCTTTTTTCCGTAACTTTGCAGTCGCTAAAGCGGGTAGGGTCGTGGCATCATGCGTAATAAGCCATGGCGTGTTTGCCCGCTGTCGGGAAGAAAGAAATGCTACAGATTCTTAGTATAGTTGAAGATACGATGGTGGATGGGCCAGGCTTCCGCACTTCCATCTATTGTGCCGGTTGCCAGCATGCCTGTCCTGGTTGCCATAATCCGCAGTCGTGGGATTTCCAGGGGGGCTATGCCATGACCACCGACGACATTATGCGGGTGATAGAGGCCGATCCCTATGCCAATGTCACTTTTACGGGGGGCGACCCCATGTACCAGCCCGAAGGCTTTGCCGAGCTGGCCCGCGCCATCAGGCAGCGCACAAGGAAAGACATCTGGTGCTTCACGGGTTTCACCTACGAGGCGCTGCTTCACAATCCGCGTCAGCGGGCACTGCTGGAGCAGATAGACGTGCTTGTAGACGGGCCTTTTGTGAAAGCCCTTCGCGACGAGACGCTCTGCTTCCGCGGCTCGCGCAACCAGCGGCTCATCGACGTGCCGGCTTCTCTGCGAGAGGGCAGGGTGGTGGGCTATGAGTGCGAGTCGGAACAGGTAAGGACAAGCTGATGGATATGCATACCGAACATTCCGACGAGGAGCTGCTCCGGCAGGCGGGCATACGTCTTACGGCAGTGCGCCTGCTTATCTGGCGGCACGTGCGTCATGGCTTTGCCGATGCTTTCAGTCTGGCAGACCTTGAGGCGGCGTTGCCCACGGTAGACCGCTCCACGCTTTTCCGCACGCTCACCTTGCTCAGCGAGGCTCATCTGCTGCACGACATCGACGACGGTTCCGGCTCGCAGAAGTATTGCGTGTGCCATCACGACGACACGCGCCACTGCCTGGGGCATGTCCACGTGTCGTGCCGCGTGTGCCATCGCACCTATTGCCTGCCGCGCGTGCCCATACCTCAGGTGCCGCTGCCCCAGGGCTTCGTGGTAGAGGAGGCCGAATATGTGGTGAAAGGGGTCTGCCCCCATTGTGCGAGGCGTCAGCATGGATAAAGCGGAAGAATCCTGACAGCACCTATGCCGTCAGGATTCTTCTGCTTGATGATGGTTGGACGACTCGGATTCGAACCGGGAATGACAGAACCAAAACCTGTAGTGTTACCATTACACCATCGTCCAATCTCGGTTTTGCGGCTGCAAAGTTACGAAAAAAAAGTGAAAACAAACATGATATGGCAAAAAAAATGCTGCCAGAAGCGGAAAAAATCTTCTGACAGCATTTTTTTTATTCCGATAATCGCTCACAACGGCGTCTAACCTATATTATTCATGGAGCTTGTGATATATCGCTTATCGCTCAACAATCTTCCTCACGGTTCCGTCGGCCAGGCGCACGATGTTCAGTCCTCGCTGTGCGGCATTCAGTTTCCGGCCGTCGAGCGAGTAGCGTGCCACGGGCTGCTGGCTGCCGGCGGCGCTGGCCACGCTCTTGATGGCCGACAGCTCGGTGCCTATCGGTGCCTTGGCCGAGTTGACGATGATGCCGTCGTAGTGGTCGATGACCAGTGCCACCACCGACACCTGCTCTTTCTTGATGGCGTTTGCCAGTGTCGTGTTGGTGGGCAGCGAGAGTGTGTAGCTGACCGTGGCCGGCTGTTCTTCGGCCACGACGAGCGGCTCTATCTGGTTCTCGTAGCCGGTATAGCTGCTGGCAATGGCCACGTCGTTGAAGTAAAGCCCCGACACGCTTGACCTGCCGTATTTGCCGCCTTTGCAGAAGTCGGCCACTTCGGCGCCGCCTTGAGCCGCAGTGTATTGATAGTAGTAGTTCGACTGGTTCCAGGCTGTGCCCGAACCCTTCAGCGAGTCGGCCACGAGCACGAACTCCAGTCCGTAGCGGCCACCGTCGATGAGCGACGAGACGGTAGCCGTTGCTTCCACCTTGTTGTCGTCCGTCCACTGTCCGCTCACCTCTACGCCTGCCTTCGCCGGGATGCTGAGCAGGGTATTGATATAACTGGGGGCTTCGCTCGGGTCGATGTATATGATGCGGTCCATGGTGCATTGTGGTGCTCCGCTGAAGCTCAGCACGGCGTACTGCTCAATATACATCGGGTCGCTGTTGTTGTACTGGTGCACGGCAATGCCGATGAACTGCTCGGGATATGCCTTGCGCATCTGCTCCATGGCCACCATGCCTCTGGGGCACCAGCCGCAGGCCGTGCCGGTGTACTCTTCTACGGCTATGCGGCGGGTGACGCTCTTCGAGGTCGAGGCGATGAGACCGCTGGCCTTGGTGCCGGCCTGCGCTTCGTTTGGCTGTCCGTTCACCTTGGTGATGGTAAAGACGCGCTCTTCGGTGCCCTCTTGTGCCGCGGCACTCACGGGCAAGTCGATGGTGGTGTAGCCATTGAACTGGGTGAAAGCCTTAGGCAGTTGCAGCAGCTGCTCGTCGCCGGTCTTGCCGTCGGTGGTGACGGTATAGCCAATGCTGCTGATGCCGTTGCGCCCCAGGTTGTGCACAGGCAGGCTGATGGTCGACGCTCCACCCATGGGCACGATCTGTTGGCCGTAGTCGCCCGTTGTCACGGCATTGCCGTCGAAGGTTCCCTCCACCACGGCCTGCACGCTGATGTTGCCGCTGCCCAGCCCGTACCAGGCAGAACGACCGTTGTAGTTCATGTATACGTATAGAGGGTATTGCTTGCTGCCCTCTTCCACTACCGACATGGGGAAGCACTCGTCGTTGTAGTATTGGCCGTTGTTGGTGTTCAGCTGGTTGTAGGTGCATCCCATCATGTAGCCTTCCACTCCGGTCAGGTCGATGTCGCAGGGCGTGTCGAGCGTTATCTCGTTCCAGCCGGCCTTGGCGTCATTGCATGTCACTTCCACCAGGTTTGCCCCGATGCCATTGGCCGTGACGGGCGTAATGAAGAATGTCGAGGCTCCGGGAGCCACGGCAAAGGCCACGCGCATCTTGACGATGCGCCCGCCCTCGAAGGCCTGCAGGTCTTCTATGGGCAGCAGGTTGGCCCATTTCACCTGTCCCTGAGTGTAGTTGGGCACGCCCGAAGAGTAGTCCAGGTTGGTCACGTAGGTGTCGTTGTCGTAGGGTCCCATCACCACCTGGTTGTCGGCCAGTGCGATGTGGCGGGGCTGCGCTTTCTGGCGTGCAGGCAGATTGGTCGCAGTGCCGTTCTTCATGAAGGTTGCGCCGGGAAGGGTTTCAAACTGCTGTGCCTGCATATAGGCAAACTGTAGCGTCAAGGCTGCTACAAGTAGTAGAGTTTTTTTCATAAGCTGTCTTTGTTTTTTAGTGTGTTTTCTTGTTTTATAAAGTTTCCAATATCCTTTTCAGTACCACAGAGCACGAAATCTCCCGGTTGGCAGCTTCGGGAATGACGAGCGAGTTGGGACTTTCTATCACGTCGTCGGTCACAATGAGGTTGCGGCGCACGGGCAGGCAGTGCATGAACTTGCCATTGTTGGTCCACGCCATGTGTTCCGTGTCTACCGTCCACGAGCGGTCGTCGCAGGTTATCTTGCCGTAGTCTCCGGGGTTGGTCACGCCGGGGTTGCTCCAGTTCTTGGCATAGATGAAGTCGGCTCCCTCGAAAGCCTTTCGCTGGTCGTATTCCACATGGGCCCCCGCCACGAATTTCGGGTCGAGCTCGTAGCCCTCGGGGTGGGTGATCACCAGGTCTACGTCGGGGTCGGCGAGCATCCACTGTGCAAACGAGTTTGGCACGGCCTGGGGCAGCGCACGGCAGTGGGGTGCCCAGCTGAGCACTGCCTTCACCCGTTTTTGCGGTGCGTGCTCCTTGATGGTGATGAGGTCGGCAAAGGCCTGCAGGGGGTGTACGGTGGCCGTCTCCATGGCGAAGACGGGACGGCCGGAGTACCTGATGAACTGCTGCAGCACCGTCTCGGCATAGTCATAGTCGCGGTCGGTGAGCCCGGCAAAGGAGCGCACGCCGATGATGTCGCAGTAGCAGCCCATCACGGGAATGGCCTCGAGCAGGTGCTCGCTCTTGTCGCCGTCCATAATCACGCCGCGCTCGGTCTCCAGCTTCCACGCCCCGGCGTTCACGTCGAGCACGATGACGTTCATGCCTAAGTTCATCGCGGCTTTCTGCGTGGAGAGGCGCGTGCGCAGCGAGTTGTTGAAGAATATCATCATGAGCGTCTTGTTCTTGCCCAGATGCTGATACTTGTAGCGGTCGTTTTTGATTTCAAATGCCTCGGCCATCGCCTTCTCTATCGGGCCAATGTCTTCTACATTGATAAAAGTCTTCATAATTTCTAAACTCTAGATTCTATTTTTGTTTATACTCTTAACTCCTCACCTGTCCTTCGCCTTCGATGAGCCATTTGTAGGTCGTTATCTCCTCGAGTGCCATCGGGCCGCGCGGCCCCAGCTTCTGTGTGGAGATGCCTATTTCGGCACCCAGTCCGAACTGTGCGCCATCGGTGAAGGAGGTCGGGGCGTTCCAGTAGACGCAAGCGGCATCGACACGCGACTGGAACGCTCGGGCAGCCTTCGCGCTTCGGGTGATGATGGCCTCGCTATGGCCCGAGCCGTAGCGGTCGATGTGGTCGATGGCCTCTTCGAGCGAGCCAACGGTCTTGATGGCCATCTTGTAGTCCATAAACTCGGTGCCGAAGCTGTCGGCCGTGGCGTGCTCCAGGTAGGGGTAGCTGTAGCTGAGCACGTTATAGGCTTCCTCGTCGGCATAGATGACGACGTGTTTCTCGGCCAACTGTTCGCAGAGAGCAGGCAGGCTCCAGATGCGCTCGCGATGGATGATAAGGCAGTCGAGGGCGTTGCACACCGAGACGCGCCGTGTCTTGGCATTCAGGATGATGCGCTTGCCCATCTCCAGGTCGCCGTCACTGTCGAAATAGGTGTTCACCACGCCGGCACCCGTCTCGATGACGGGCACCCGTGCCGTGTCGCGCACGAAGTCGATGAGCTTGCGTCCGCCGCGTGGTATGCACAGGTCTATGTAGCCCACGGCATTGAGCATCTCGCCCGTGGCCTCGTGGGTGGCGGGCAGCAGGGTCACAACATCCACGTTGATGCCGAAATGGGCGAGTACCTCGTGTATGAGTGCCACGCCCTCGCGATTGCTGGCGTCGGCATCCTTTCCGCCCTTCAGCACGCAGGCGTTGCCGCTCTTGAAGCACAGCGAGAACACGTCGTAGGTGACGTTGGGCCGTGCCTCGTAAATCATGCCGATAACCCCGAAAGGCACGCTCACCCTGCAGAGCCGCAGCCCGTTGGGCAGCGTCTTCTGCTTCGTGATGTGTCCTAAGGGAGAGGGTAGGCTGGCCACGTTGCGCATGTCGTCGGCAATGTCGTCCAGGCGTTTCTCTGTCAGTTGCAGACGGTCGTAGAGCGGGTTGTCGTTTGCCATCTTGGCCAGGTCCTCGGCATTGGCCTGAAGGATGCGCTCCTTGTTGGCAGCGATGGCATCGGCCACTGCCAGCAGTATCTCGTTGCGCTGTCGGTCGCTCAGCAGTGCCAGTGTTTTCGAGGCCTGCTTCACTTTTTCAAATGTGTTGGTAAGGGTCATAGTCTTCTTTTATGTATTGCTTAACCAGTTCTTTTAGTAATGGTATGTCAACGCTGATGGCTATACAGGCTAAATAGCGGGCAGGAACACCGTGTGGGGCGTATGCCTGCCTTGTTCTATCAGGTCTACGAGAATGTTCTCGCGCTTGCCGTTGGCTATGATTACGCGTATGCCTGCCTGCTGAATCTTTGTGGCCGTGGCATATTTCGACTGCATGCCGCCACGCCCGGCCGACGATTTCTCGGTCTGGATGTACTGCGACAGATCGGTGCCGGGAGCCACCTGGGGTATGAGCCGCGACTGCGGGTCCTGCGGGTTGCCGGTGTAGATGCCGTCGATGTTGGAGAGCAGCACCAGCGTGTCGGCCTGCATCATCTGTGCGATGAGGCCCGACAGCTCGTCGTTGTCGGTAAACATCAGCTCGGTCACGCTCACGGTGTCGTTCTCGTTGACGATGGGCAGCACCCCGTTTTCGAGCATCACCCGCATACAGGCCTGCTGGTTGCGGTACTGCTCGCCCGGCTCGAAGTTCTCCTTCATCGTG
>CAMJLB010000137.1 GCA_946406555.1 uncultured Prevotellaceae bacterium
CATGTGTGCTGGCCTGATGGTGGTGCTGTTCCTGAAATGGCCGCAGCTGCCCGAGCTGTGGAATCACCTGGAGAATATGGGAGCTGCCACCAACAGCTCCTTTACCGACCAGATATTCCCCTGCCTGTTCATCACCATTGCCTGTGGCGCGCTCAGCGGCTTCCATGCCACACAGAGTCCGCTCATGGCCCGATGCCTGAAGACCGAGAAGATGGGGCGTCAGGTGTTTTATGGCTCGATGATTACCGAGGGTGTCGTGGCACTGGTATGGGCCACCGTGTCGATGTATTTCTTTTATGGCGAGCCTACGCCTGGCTACGAGCTTATTGAGGCTGCAGGCAACAATGGCTTTATGACCAAGGAACCCGACTTGGTGAAAATTATGTGCGAAGACTGGCTCGGCATCGTAGGGGGCATACTGGCCATACTCGGCGTGGTGGCTGCACCCATTACCAGTGGCGACACCGCCTTCCGCTCGGCCAGACTTATCATAGCCGCTGCCTTCAACATCGATCAGCGGCCTATCGTGAAACGACTCATGGTGTGCATACCGCTATTCGCCGCCTCGCTGGCACTGCTCGTCTGGCAGATAGAAGATGCCAATGGCTTTAAGACCATCTGGCAGTATTTCGGTTGGAGCAACCAGACGCTCTCTGTATTCATGCTCTGGACGGCCACCGTCTATCTGATACGGGCAAAGAAGCCTTTCATCATCACTCTCATCCCTGCACTGTTCATGACCACGGTGTGCGCCACCTTCCTCTTCATATCGAAGCTGGGACTGCATCTCGACGAGACCTTGTCGTATGTCCTTGGCATTGTTGTGGGCATCGTGGCACTGGTCTGGTTTATGGTGTGGTATAAAAAATATAATAACACAAATATAAATACTGAAACAGAATGAAAAAGAAATTCCTTATGATGCTGATGGCCCTCACAATGTCGGCTGCCACGTATGCCCAGTTTGAACAGGGAAAAATGTATGCCAGTGCTGGACTTTCTGGCCTTGGACTGAATTTTAACAGCAACGAGAAGTGGAAACTCGACATCATGGGGCGCGTAGGCTACCTGTTTGCCGATAACTTAATGGTGACTGCGCAAGGTCAGTTTGGCTATCGCCGATACGAACCCAACTATTTTACGCTGGGGGCGGGCGCACGCTATTATATTCTGCAAAACGGGCTCTATCTGGGCGCAAGTGCCAACTACGTGCATGAGACGGCGGCTGGTTACAAGGTAGATGACTTCCGGCCTTCGGTGCAGATAGGCTATGCCTTCTTCCTCAGTCGCACGGTGACCATCGAACCTGAACTATACTACAACCAGAGCTTCAAGAACCACAGCGACTTCAGTGGCTTCGGACTGCGTATAGGCTTCGGTATTTACTTGGGAAAAGATTGAAAATTGATATGTTGAGTACAGAAGAACTTGTAGACAGGCTGATAGACCTGTCGTTTGCCGAAGACATCGGCGATGGCGACCATACCACGTTGTGCTGCATACCCGAAGACGCTATGGGACGCTCGCACCTGCTCATCAAGGAAGATGGCATACTGGCAGGTGTAGAGGTAGCCAAGGAGGTGTTCAGGCGTTTTGACCCTGACATGCAGGTAGAGGTGCTCATGGGCGATGGCTCGCAAGTGAAAAAAGGTGACATTGCCATGGTGGTGGCAGGAAGAGTGCGCTCGCTGTTACAGACCGAGCGGCTGATGCTGAACATCATGCAGCGTATGAGCGGCATTGCCACCATGACCAGCAAGTACGTGAAGCGGTTGGAAGGAACGGGAACAAGGGTGCTCGATACGCGAAAGACCACACCGGGCATGCGCATGCTCGAAAAGCAGGCAGTGAAGATTGGGGGTGGATGTAACCATCGCATAGGCCTCTTCGACATGATACTGCTAAAGGACAACCATGTAGACTTTGCGGGGGGCATCGTCAATGCCATTGACCGATGCCACACTTATCTGAAGGAAAAGGGACTGGACCTGAAAATAGAGATAGAAGTGCGGTCGTTCGACGAGTTGCAGCAGGTGCTCGACCATGGAGGCGTGGACCGCATCATGCTCGACAACTTCTCGGTGGCCGACACGAAGAAGGCCGTGGAGCTGATAGACCACCGATATGAGACCGAATCGTCGGGAGGCATCACTTTCGACACTATTCGCGACTATGCCGAGCAGGGGGTAGACTTCATTTCGGTAGGAGCACTCACCCACTCGGTGAAAGGGCTTGACATGAGCTTCAAGGCTTGCTGATTTTGCTGTATGCTTTATAAAGATAAAATGTTAGCACAATGGTGATAACATACGAATGGTCAGATTATGAAAGAAATATGAAGAGCGCGTAGCGAGTCTTCGTATTTCTTTCTTGCATTAATAGAACGCTTATGATAGATTATATTTCAGCCAATATGTGGCAAATGTGGGCAGTGCTGGCCGTGCTGGGACTGCTGCTCGAACTCACATCGGGCGATTTCTTCATCATGTGCTTTGCCATAGGGGCCGTGGGGGCGGCCGTTGTTTCGCCCTTTGCCAACATCTACTGGCAGCTGGGCGTGTTTTCGGTCGTCACGGCTTTCAGCATCTTCCAGGTGAGGCCCTTCGCATTGCGCTATCTGCACAAGGGCGAAGAAAACAGAGTGAGCAATGCCGATGCCGTTGTCGGACAGACGGGAAACGTCAGCCAGACCATTCCCGTAGGTGGCTTTGGGCGTGTGGCAATCGGTGGCGACGACTGGAAGGCCGTGGCCGCTACCCAAGAAGAACTCCCCGTGGGTACTCCTGTAAGGGTCGTGTCGCGTGAGAGTATCATCATTACCGTAGAACGTGTTTAACCTTTTAATTCTTTTTACATTATGACATCAACACTCTATTTCCTGCTTGTTGTCGTGGTTTGCGTCGTCGTGTTTGCAAAGATGGCGCTGGTGATTATACCACAGTCGGAAACAAAAATCATTGAGCGTCTCGGACGCTATCATGCCACCCTGAAACCCGGCATCAACATCATTGTGCCTTTCATAGACAAGGCCAAAAACATCGTGGTGCTGAAACATGGACGCTATGTTTATTCATCGACTATCGACCTGCGCGAACAGGTGTACGACTTCCCAAAACAGAACGTGATTACGAAGGATAATGTGCAGACGGAAATCAATGCGCTTCTCTATTTCCAGATTGTAGACCCCTTCAAGGCCACCTACGAGATAAACAACCTGCCAAACGCCATCGAGAAACTCACGCAGACCACGCTACGAAACATCATTGGCGAGCTGGAACTCGACGAGACGCTCACCTCGCGCGACACCATCAACACCAAGTTGCGCGCCGTACTCGACGATGCCACCGACAAATGGGGAGTGAAGGTGAACCGCGTGGAACTGCAAGACATCACCCCGCCCGACTCGGTGCTCACGGCCATGGAAAAACAGATGCAGGCTGAACGTAACAAGCGTGCGCAAATCCTTACTTCGGAAGGACAAAAGGCGGCCGAGATTCTCGCTTCGGAGGGCGAGAGAACAGCCATGGTGAACAGGGCGGAAGCTGTGAAACAGCAAGAAATACTGAAGGCGGAAGGTGAGGCTCAGGCACGCATAAGAAAGGCAGAGGCAGAGGCAAAGGCAATAGAACTCATCACCGAGGCCGTGGGAAAGAGCACCAACCCAGCCAACTATCTGCTGGCTCAGAAATACATCCAGATGATGCAGGAACTGGCAGAAGGCGACAAGACCAAGACGGTGTACCTGCCTTACGAGGCTACCAACCTGTTGGGAAGCATCGGAGGCATCAAAGAATTGTTTAAGGAAGACAAATAGCATTGCGTTAAAAACTTCTAAACCTTATGACAAACTCCTAAGAATTATGAAAAACAGGATTTTTTAGGCGAAGAAGTGATAACTCTTTTGTAATTTTGCATTCATAATACTATACAACTTATATAATAATATTTTTTTATGTCAAACACAAAAGAAAAACTCTTCACCGAGTTTACCGCGCCCACTACGCAGGAGTGGCTCGACAAGATTCAGGTAGACTTGAAGGGCGCCGACTTTCAGAAGCGCCTTGTGTGGAGAACAAACGAAGGGTTTAATGTGCAGCCCTTCTATCGCCGTGAGGATCTGAAGGACCTGAAGGCCGTCGACTCACTGCCTGGAGAATTTCCATACGTTCGTGGAAACAAAAAAGACAACAACCTCTGGTTCGTGCGCCAGGACATCGTCGTCGACGATGCCAAGGCTGCCAACGAAAAGGCCCTCGACATCCTGAACAAGGGCGTCGACTCGTTGGGATTCCGCATCAAGGGCAAGGAGCTGAGTGCTGAACTCATCGCCACGCTGCTCGACGGCATCCTGCCCCAGTATGTGGAACTCAACTTCCAGACCTGCCAGTGTCACTGCGTCGAGCTGGCCAACATTCTCGTGGCCTACTTCAAGGAGAAGAACTACCCGCTTGCCGAGCTGAAGGGCAGCATCAACTTCGACCCCATCAGCAAGATTCTCACCAAGGGCAAGGACACCCAGGCCGTGCTCGCCGAGGCCAAGCCCCTCATCGAGGCGCTGAAGGAGCTACCCGGCTACCGCTGCATCTGCGTGAACAGCGTGGCAGTGAACAATGCGGGTGCCTACATCTACCAGGAGCTGGGCTATGCCCTGGCATGGGGTGCCGAGTATCTCAGCGTGCTCACCGAGGCCGGTGTCGATGCCTGCGAGGCAGCCAAGCGCATCAAGTTCAACATGGGCGTCTCGGAGAACTACTTCATGGAGATAGCCAAGTTCCGTGCCGCCCGTATGCTGTGGGCGCAGATCGCAAGGGAGTTCGTGGGCGATGCCGCCCTGAACTGCACTTGCTCGCAGATGCACGTGTGCGCCGTCACCTCCGAATACAACCAGACGCTCTTCGACTCTTATGTGAACCTGCTGCGCTCGCAGACGGAGACGATGTCGGCAGCACTGGCCAATGTCGACTCCATCGTGGTCACACCGTTCGACAAGCCCTACGAGCAGCCCACCGAGTTTGCCGAGCGCATCGCCCGCAACCAGCAGCTGCTGCTGAAGGAAGAGGCCCACTTCGACAAGCTGGTCGATGTGGCCGGCGGCTCCTACACCATCGAGCACCTCACCGATGCCCTGGCGCGCGAAGGCTGGAAGCTCTTCCTCGCCGTGGAGGAGGCCGGCGGCTTCCTCTGTGAGGCTCTGAAGGGCAACATCACCAACGCCGTGAACGCCAGCAACGACAAGCGCCACGCCGCTGCCGCCACCCGCCGCGAGTTCATCCTGGGCACCAACCAGTTCCCCAACTTCACCGAGAAGAGCGAGGGCAAGGCTCCCGTGGAGTGCTGCTGCTCTTGCGGCCACGAGGGAGGCGAACTGCCACGGCTGAATAAGGAACGACTGGCCAGCGAGTTCGAGACCCTGCGCCTCTCCACCGAGAAGGCCCCGAAGCAGCCCGTTGCCTTTATGCTCACCATCGGCAATCTGGCCATGCGCCAGGCCCGTGCCCAGTTCTCGTGCAACTTCCTTGCCGCCGCCGGCTACAAGGTGGTGGACAACCTGGGCTTCAAGACCGTGGAAGAGGGCGTGGATGCTGCCCTCGAAGCCAAGGCCGACATCGTGGTCATCTGCTCGAGCGACGACGAGTATGCCGAGTATGCCATTCCCGCCTTCCAGTATCTGGCTGGTCGTGCCATGTATGTCGTGGCCGGTGCTCCCGCCTGTATGGAGGACCTGAAGGCCGCAGGCATCGAGAACTTCATTCACGTCAAGTCCAACCAGCTCGAAACACTGCGGGCCTATAACGCAAAATTAGGGTTATAATTTATTTATGGAACACGAAGACACAAAGACACAAAGAATTATTCCTGGAGAGGAATATAGCAGATTGCTCCGGTTGAGCAAATCTATTATTGGAGCTGCTATTTTCGTGTCTTCGTGTTCCATTAAAAAGAATAAGCACAATGAGAAAAGATTTTAGCAAAATAGATATCTACGCTGGCATCGAGCAGAAGAACGGCCAGCAGTGGCAGCAGGAGAATGGCATCACCGCCTCGTGGCGCACGCCCGAGCAGATAGACATTCAGCCCGTTTATACGAAGGAGGACCTCGAGGGGATGGAACACCTCGACTTCACCGCCGGCATCCCGCCCTACCTCCGTGGCCCGTACTCGATGATGTACCCCTTCCGCCCGTGGACCATACGCCAGTATGCAGGCTTCTCCACGGCCGAGGAGTCTAACGCCTTCTATCGCCGCAACCTTGCCAGCGGACAGAAGGGCCTCTCCGTGGCCTTCGACCTGCCCACGCACCGTGGCTACGACCCCGACAACGCCCGCGTGGTGGGCGATGTAGGCAAGGCCGGCGTGAGCATCTGCAACGAGGAGAATATGAAGGTGCTCTTCTCGGGCATTCCCCTCAACAAGATGTCGGTCTCGATGACGATGAACGGTGCCGTGCTGCCCATCCTCGCCTTCTATATCGTGGCCGGACTGGAGCAGGGCGCACAGCTCGAGGAGATGGCCGGAACCATTCAGAACGACATCCTGAAGGAGTTTATGGTGCGCAACACCTACATCTATCCCCCTGCCTTCTCGATGAAGATTATTGCCGACATCTTCGAGTACACCTCGCAGAAGATGCCTAAGTTCAACAGCATCTCCA
>CAMJLB010000138.1 GCA_946406555.1 uncultured Prevotellaceae bacterium
CGTACGGCAGTTTAGCAAACTACTGGTTTCAGCCACTCACCCAAACTTCCTCGGTTGTGCCTTTTAGGGCTACCGAAAGCACTTTCTCTCAAATGCGGTGCAAAGGTACATACTTTTTTCCATTCCTGCAAATTTTCTGCTAACTTTTTTGCAAAATAGTGCAATAAAGCTGTAAAACTCCTTGTGCGCTGTTGCAATTCTATCCGCTGGTGTCGACTATTCTCGCTTTCTTTCGCCCCCAAAAAGAGAGTCACCTCCCTGAACAATCAGTTCAGGCGAGGTGACCAGCTCGGTAAGTGTAGAGCGATGTTATTGGCATCCGCAGATACGGTTGCCTATTTTCAGTTTGCATGCCAAGGCATTTATTTGGTATTTAGTTTCAGTTTGGCATCTTTCAAGCCTTTGCATGTTGCGGTGAGGCTGACGGGGCCGGCCGTTCGCGAAGCTCTCAGAATGACGGTGCAGGTGCCGTTGTAGAGCGAACGTTTGTTGCCCACGGTGAGCTCGGCGCTGTTGATGTCGCCATTGATGACTCCCACGATTTGAGCGTTGCCGTCGCACTGGAACGTCACTTCTCCCATTGCCACCTGTACAGGACGGCCTTTTTTGTCGACGGCCACGATACGCACGTGCTGCAAATCCTGTCCGTCGGCCTTCCAGTTGTCGTTGTCGGCCTGCGCTTGCAGTTTCACTGCCTCGCCGGTCGTCTCGATCTTGTGGCGTGCCACCACCTGTCCGTTCTTGCGACCGATGGCCTCGAGGGTACCATGCTGGTATACGATGTCGTTCCATCGAATCTGATTGCGCATCTTATTGTCTTCAAGGTTGTTCTGCTTGCGGCCCAGGCTCTTCCCGTTGAGCACCAGCTCCACCTCGTCAGCATTGGTATAGGTGATGAGCGAGAGTTTCTGCCCCTCTACTCGGTTCCAGTGGTCGCTCATGCCGTCGTTGCCCGTCTGTACACCGTTCCACATCTGGTCGCCTTTTTTGTCGATTACGGCAATATGCACCACAGGCTCTTCCGGCTTGAAGAAACTTTTCATGTAGTAAGCCTTAGGCTTTGGTTCGAGCGCGATGTCGAATACTCCCTGTCCCCAGCCCTTTGCAGGCCAGCCTTGGCTCTCGCCCAGATAGTCGATAGCCCCCCAGTAGGCCATGCCAATGACGCGGTCGAGGTTCATAGCGAAGTAGTTTTCGCCCATGGCGGCTACCGAAGCCTCGCTTTGGTAGAAGTTCATCCATGGAAAGCGGCGGCCGTCGCCGGGGAAGTACATATATCTATAATTATATGCCTGCACGT
This sequence comes from uncultured Prevotellaceae bacterium, assembly GCA_946406555.1. Lineage (GTDB taxonomy): Bacteria > Bacteroidota > Bacteroidia > Bacteroidales > Bacteroidaceae > Prevotella. Next base: position 1,301 of record CAMJLB010000138.1, read on the forward strand.
CGGTAATCATGGCCAGGTCGCAGGGCAGCGAGTCGGTTTGCCAGTTGCGGTAGCGTGGGTGCATGGCCACGGTGACCAGTCGAGTTGAGTCGTAGCGGGCTACGAGCGGTCGCATCATGCGGTACATGGTCACGCCAAAGTCGTTGAATGGCATGTTGGGATCCTGCTGGAGCTCATTGCCCAGGCTCCACAGCACCACCGATGGCGAGTTTCGGTCGCGCTTCACCCATTCGGGCACGTCTTTTTGCCATAGGTTCTCGAAGGGTACCCGACCACCGGTGTGTTGTCGCGTCCATTTGTCGTAAAGCTCGTCTACGACCAAGATTCCGTATTTGTCGCACAGTTCGATAAACTCTCTGCTGTAGGGGTTGTGGCTTGTACGAATATGGTTGATGCCATACTGTTTCATGAGCAGGAGCCGCTTCTCGATGGCCCGGGGATAGGCGGCAGCACCCAGGGCACCCAGCGTGTGGTGATTGGCATATCCCTTCAGCAGTACCTTGCGCCCATTGAGTTTCATGCCATAGTCGGGGCCGAACTCTACGGTGCGAATGCCAAAGGTGGTTCGCACTTCGTCGGCTACGGTTCCGTCTTCGCGCAGCAGCTGTGCCACGGCGGTATAGAGCTGTGGGGAGTCGATGTCCCATAGCTGCGGGTGGGCAATGGTTGCCTCATTGGCAAGGGGGGCTTCCACGGTGCGCGCCATGCGGTGGCGCTCGATGGTCTTTCCGCCCTCGAAGACCACAGTGCCGTCGGGAGCCAGGATTTTTACGCTTGTGCGTGCAGGCTTGCGGGTGCGGTTGGTAAACTCGCCCGAGATGTTCACATATTTATTGTCGCGCGTAGTAATGTAGAGCGGGTGCCGGCCGAAGAAGAGCTCCTTGTCGGTGGCCACGAGCCTTACGCTGCGATAGAGCCCGCCGCCGGTGTACCATCGAGAGTTGCCTGGCTCGCGGGTGTCGGCCATGACGGCAATGATGTTTTCCTTTCCAAACTTCAGTCGGTCAGTCACGTCGATCTCGAATCCCACGTACCCGTAGTCTGTGCCGCCGATGCGCTCACCGTTGAGGTAGACGTCGGCAGTGTAGATGATACCGTCGAACTGCAACAGCAGCCTGCGCCCCTTCAGTGTGTCGGCAGGCGTAATGTGCAGCCGGTACCAGCCTTGCCCCATCTCCTTGAAGCCCCGGCTCGACAGGCGGCTTTTTATGTTGGCTGCCGCATCGCTGTTGTCGGCCTTCTCGTCGGCGGCAGGTGCTACCCAGGGTTGCTCTATCTGGAAGTCGTGGGGCACGTCGATGGTGCGCCATGCGGCATCGTCGTAGCTGGGCTGTTCGGCGTTGGCTAAGGTGCCTGCATGGAAACGCCAGCCAAAGTTCAGGTCTACTGTCACTCGTTTGCTGGCGTGGGCCGATGCTAACCCCAGCATGGCCAACAGTGCCAGCGACAAAAGCTTTGTTCTGTTCATAACTTTAGTTTGTTTTTCTGTTTAAGTAGTTTTGTTTTCAGGATATTTTTCTTGGGTGCAAAGATAGTCATATTTTCCCAATTCAGTTCAAAAAAGCATGAAATATTTGCTCTTCTCAGATTATTTGCTTACTTTTGCGGCTTGAAAAAAAGAAGAAAGTATGAATTTCGAAGAATTGCTTAACTCGCAAGATGGCGTTGCCACCCATAGGGAAGAGCTTCCCTGGGGCGTGTTTTATAAGAAGCTAATAGATAAGAAGTATCGCAACGTACTTGAATTGAAGCCCGAGTTGGCCGACAATATCGTGTTCTGTGAAGGCTTGAAGGCCGACCATGAGCATTCTCAGACTATTGGCGGGCGTCAGCAATTGAGTTATGAGCTGCATGCCGACAGCGGGGGTGTCTATGAGATAGAGATTGAGCAAGGTAATTATCAGACTTTTGCCCAGCTCATCGACTCCAATCCAGCCGTAGTGGCCAAGAGCGGTTTTATCGACAATGCCGTCAAGGCATTGTGCGAGGCTACCGAATTGCTCAATAGTGCAGGGGTCTATCACCTGTGTTTTGCCCCGCAGACTATTTTTTGCCGTAAGGCCGACTATGCGCCCATGCTGCTCTTCCATGGCTCTTCGTTTCTTTCCATGACCGATATGCAGAGCCTTTTTGGAGGGTTCGAAGAGTTTGTGGCTCCCGAGGTGCTTCGTGGCGAGGGAGCCGATGAGCGCAGCGATGTCTATTCACTGGGCAAATTTATAGAATGGATTTATCAGCATGGCGACATGCTCTACGAATATAAGAAAGTGGTGGCACGGGCCACACAGACGGACCCTTTGAAACGTTATGGTTCGGTGGCAGACATGAGAAGCGATTTGTTGAGAAAGCGAAACCTGAAACAGACATGCTTTTCGCTGGTTGGTGCGTTGGCAATAGCATTGTTGCTGGTAGGTGCCTATTTCGAGTTTATGCCTCAGACTGAACATATAGAGTTTGTTCAAGGTGTTGAGAAAGAGAATTTTGGAGATGAAATATTAGACCAAGGCTTCAACGAAGAGACGGAGCTTGGCGTTTGGGGAAGTGAGATTGATGCAGAGCAAGACACGCTTTCGCCCGAAGAGCGGAAACAGATGATGGACTATCAGGCCAAGTCAGAAGAGTTATTTCGCAAGCAGTTCACCAAAGCTGCCGACCGGGTGTTGAAGAAGATTTACAGCCAAGACCGGATGAACCTGAACGAGCAGACTTTTGTGGCCGACAATCAGGCGATGGCTCAGGAACTGCTGAAGATGCAGGGAGAGATGGCAAAGAAAGCAGGAATATCCGATCAGCGTGCGTCCGACATAGCAGCCTCGGTGATAGAAGAGCTGCAGAAACAAAGGGGAAGGCAGAAGTCTGAGAAAAAATACGGGTTCCAGCGCGGAGGCGACGACGACGAACTCTAACCCATACGGCATGTTTTAAGCAAAACTAAAGAAAAAAAATAAAAATGAGAAGCAGAACAGCAAACTGGTTTGAGTGCAAGATTCGTTATGAGAAAACCATGGAGGATGGCTTGCAGAAGAAGGTGGTAGAGACCTACGTGGTAGATGCGCTGAGCTTTACCGAAGCCGAGCAGCGCATCATGGAAGAAATGTCGAGCTACATCAGTGGCGAATTCGAGGTGAACGACATTAAGCGGGCTGCCTATAAAGAGATATTCTTCAGCGACGAGGAAATGGCCGACCGCTGGTATAAGACCAAACTGCAGTTTATCACCATCGACGAGAAGACCGAAAAGGAAAAACGCTCCAATGTGAACTATCTGGTGCAGGCTGGCACCTTAAATGGAGCCGTGAAGAATATCGACGAGGTGATGGGCGGAACGATGATCGATTACGTCATTTCCTCCGTGGCAGAGACCACGCTCATGGACGTCTTTGAGTACAAAAAGAAAGAAAAAGACGACAAACCGGAATACGAGGACTTTGAGCATACCGTAGAAGCGGGAAGCCCCGGGAACCAGGAAGGTCAAGAGATTGCTTAATTTCTCTAAGTGGCTATGTATCAGGTAAAAGAAAAACTGCATGAGGTGCTCTCGCGTCTGCCGGAAGGCGTGAGGCTGGTAGCCATCAGCAAATACCATCCTGCCGACTATATCCTGGCTGCTTATGAAGAGGGGCAGCGCGTGTTTGGCGAGAGCCATGAACAGGAACTGCGCGACAAGCATACCGCGCTGCCCAAGGATATAGAGTGGCATTTCATTGGTCATCTGCAGACAAACAAAGTGAAATATATCGTGCCATACATCTCGATGATTGAGGCGGTAGACTCGCTGAAGCTGCTCTGGGAGATTCAGAAGCAGGCCGCCAAGTCGGGGCGTATGGTGAAAGTGCTGCTTGAGCTGCACATAGCCGAAGAAGCCACCAAATATGGCCTTACGCTCGATGCCTGTCGCGAATTGCTGGCAGGCGGCGAGTGGCGGCAGATGGCCAATGTTCAGATTTGCGGGCTGATGATGATGGCCTCGAACACCGACGATGAGGCGCAGATAGAGCGCGAGTTTCAAGTGGCAGCCGACTTCTTCGACGAGGTGAAGGCTCAGTATTTCCCCGCCGACTCCGCCTTTTGCGAGCGCTCGTGGGGCATGAGCGACGACTATCATCTGGCCGTGCGCCACCGTTCTACGATGGTGCGCATCGGCACCAGTATCTTTGGCCCGAGAGTCTATTGAGTTATCTTATTTTTTCAGGGTCTATGTATCGGCGGGTAATGTCGCCGTAGGCATCTATGCGGCGGTCGCGCAGGAAAGGCCACCAACGGCGCACCTGTTCTGATCGCCGCATGTCGATAGAGACGATGATGCTTTCTTCTTCGTCGGTCGAAGCTTCATAGAAAATCTCGCCTTGTGGCCCGCATACGAACGATGTTCCCCAGAACATGATTCCGTTGGTCTGTTGGCTGGGGTCAGGCTCGTGTCCCACACGGTTTACCGCCACTACCGGCAGCCCATTGGCCACGGCATGGCCGCGCATCACCGTCTGCCATGCCATGCGTTGCCGTTGCTGCTCTTCGGGTGTGTCACTTAGTTCGTAACCTATGGCTGTGGGGTAGATGAGTAGTTCTGCGCCCTGCATGGCCATCAGTCGGGCAGCCTCAGGATACCATTGGTCCCAGCAGACGAGCACCCCCAGACGGCCTACCGACGTCTGTATGGGCTTGAAGCCAAGGTCGCCGGGAGTAAAGTAGAATTTCTCATAATAGGCAGGGTCGTCGGGAATGTGCATCTTGCGATATTTGCCGGCTATCGTCCCGTCTTTCTCGATCACCACGGCGGTGTTGTGGTATAGTCCTGAGGCGCGACGCTCGAATAGCGAGGTTACGATGACCACCTGCAGCTCGCTGGCCAAACGTCCGTAGATGTCGGTCGATGGCCCTGGGATGCTCTCTGCCAAGTCGAAGTTGTCTACGTCTTCTACCTGGCAGAAATACAGCGAGTTGTGTAGTTCTTGTAAAACTATTAGTTCGGCTCCTCTGCGAGCCAGGTCACGAATGCCTTCACTCAATCTTGCGATGTTGTCTATGGTGTTGGCTGTGTTGTGCTGTTGCAGGAATCCTATTTTCAGTTCTTTCATGTCGCCTATAACTTAAAAAACTCAAAAACTCAAAAAACTCAAAAAACTCCTTC
>CAMJLB010000139.1 GCA_946406555.1 uncultured Prevotellaceae bacterium
TAGTTGCCCATGGGGTTGCCCTCGTTGTTGTCGGTGATGGCATCGCTGAAGTCGATGGTATAGGTAGTGTTTTGCTTCAGTGAGTCCTTCAGGTTTATCACGATGCGTTTTCCCGCTGCCTTTATGTCGGGCTGTTCCAGCTGTGGCGGCGAAACGATGACCTTGCTCTGCGCATCTTCCAGCTTGATGAACTCGTTGAAGTTGATGGTCACCCTGCGCGACTTCACGGCGGTGGCCCTGTCGCCGGGCGACGAGCTTACCACGCGCGGCGGGGTGTCGTCGTACCAGCCTCCGTCTGGCGCACCCATGCGGGCACAGCCGGAAAGGAAGGACGAAAGCAGCAGGCAGCAGGCTGCAAACAGCAAACTGCAGTCCATGGCCTTTTTTCGCAGCGAAACAACTATTTCTTCAATCTTCATGCTTTAAGTTTCAATTTCTTGCGGGGGCGGCCTATCAGGCCGCGCAATGGACGAAAACGCGGCGCTCAACGCTCAACATTCAACGCTCAACGCCATTCAGTTTCAGCAGTTCGTCTATGATGGTGCGCTCGTTGCTCAGCCGTGGCACCTTGTGCTGCCCGCCCAGCTTGCCCTTGCGCTTGAGCCAGTCGTTGAATAGGTCAGCCCGTGCCACGACAATTTCCAGAGGCTGCAGCGTGATGTTTTTGTAGCGTTTGGCCTCGTAGTCGCTGTTCAGTTCCTGCAGCTTGCGGTCGAGAATGCTGGCAAACTCCTGCACGCTGGCCGGCTGCTTTGCAAACTCTACCACCCACTGGTGGCGGCATTTGGCGTGCTGGTCCATAAACACAGGGGCGGCGGTGTATTCCTGCACCACGGCGCCGGTTTTCTGGCAGGCATAGGCCAGTCCCTGCTCGGCGTTGTCTACGATAAGCTCTTCGCCAAAGGCATTGATGAAGCTCTTCGTCCGGCCGCTGATGATGAACTTATATGGATTCAGCGACGTGAACTGCACGGTGTCGCCTATCATGTATCGCCACAGTCCGCACGAGGTGGAAATGATCATGGCGTAGTTCTTGCCTTTCTCTACGGCCCATAGCGGAATGGCGGTGTCGCCGTCCATGGGCATGAACTCGTAGAACACGTCGTAGTCTATCATCAGCGACATGGCCTTGTCGTTTGGGTCGTCCTGCAGTCCGAAGAAGCCTTCGCTGGCGTTGTACGTCTCCTCGTAGTGCATCAGTGGCGAGGTGATGAGCTTTCGGTACTGCTCGCGGTAGGGCGTGAATGCCACGCCGCCATGGAAGAACACCTCCAGGTTGGGCCACACCTCTTCGAGATGGGTCTTTCCCGACAGCTCCATCACCCTGTTCAGCACCGAGAGCATCCACGAGGGCACGCCCGAAAGGTTGGTCACGTTTTTGTTCATGGCCTCCCGTGCTATGCGGTCGCGCTTCACCTCGAAGTCCTGCAAGAGTGCTGTCTGCTTCTTGGGCACGCGGAAGAGGTTTACCACCGGGTTGATGTTTTCTATGAGAATGGCGCTCAGGTCTCCCACGAGCGACCCAGGCAGGTTGTAGTTTGGCGCATGGCTTCCACCCAGTATCAGGCCCCGCCCGTCGAACATGCGGCTCTGCGGGTTGTTGCGCAGGTAGAGGGCCACGGCGTCGGCCCCGCCCTTATAGTGTATGCGCTTCAGGCCCTCGGCCGACACGGGAATGAATTTCGACTTGTCGTTGGTGGTGCCGCTCGACTTGGCGTACCACTTCACGCGTCCGGGCCACAACACGTCTTCCTCGCCTTGCCGCATGCGGTCTATGTCGCCCTTCAGTTCCTCGTAGGTGTTCACCGGCGTGTTGCGCACAAAGTCGTCGTAGCCCTTCACGGCGCCAAACAAGTGGTTGCGCCCGTATTCGGTATCCTTGGCACGCTCCGTCAGGTGGGCCAGCACCTCGCGCTGCATGCGCTCGCCGTCGGTCTGGTAGCTCTCCAGTTCGCGCCAGCGAGAGGCAAAAAAATGTCGTGCAATATTTGTGATACTCATTGCTTATTGTCTATAATTCCTTGCAAAGGTAGACAAAACTCTTGGAATATCGCTCATATTTACATTTTTTATATCAACTTAGCCTGTATTATTCATGCCGCTTTGCGGTCTTGCAAAAACAAAGTTCACTTTTCACTTTTTTAGAATGCCCACGATGATGAGCAGATAGCCTGTCAGGCACAGTGCCGGGGCGATGGCGATGCGTCGTGCCGAGAAGATGTCGGTGCAGAAGGCCTGCTCCGTGCTCGACGGGCCCGCCATCAGCATATAGCCGGTGGCGATGAGCAGGCAGGCTGCCATGAGCAGGCGGCGGCGTGTGAGGCGTGCCGCCCATGGGCGGTCAGCCTTGTTGGTATTGGTCGATGAAGTGTTCATATTTCTTATAGTATTGTTTGTAGAGTTCTTTTCGGTCATGGTGGCTTACCACGGCCATTGCCTGTTGCAGGGTCTTCATCCAGATATAGTGAGAATAGGCCGATGCCGCGCGTCGCCGGGGTGTGAGACTGTCTATCCACGTGAGCCATTCGCTTGCACGCCGCAGCAGGCTTTCGGCCACCTCGTCGCCCTTCAGCGGCAGTCCTGCCTGGTAGAAGCAGCGGGCCATGGCCAGGGCCGCCTCGGTGTAGGCCACGTTCTCCTTGGGCATCTCCTGCTGCCACTTCCGGCATACGGCCAGTGCCCGCTCGGTGTCGCCCTGTTCCAGCAGCGAGTCGATGAGTATGCCCATCACCAGCTGGTGGGTGTTGGCCAGGTGGCGCACGTCTTCGTCTACATAGATGCCCGGCGTGTTCAGCCCTCCAAAGCGGAAGCGGTGCATCACGTTGTCGAAGAGCCGTTCGGTGTCTACCCGCTCTTTCGTGGCCGTGGGCGATACGCGGTAGGCCAGGCCTTCGAGCACGAGATGGTCGCGCAGGAAGGGCACGCAGTCGGGCCCTAAGTTGACGGAGGTGTAGAGGGGTCGCTGCCAGTCGGCGTGCGACAGCATCTCGAGCACCATCAGCTCGCTTTTCGTGAGGCCCTGCATGCCTTTCAGTGCAATGGTCATCGTGTCGTCGCCATGGCCGGCTATGGTGATGCTGTCGGTGGGTATGCACTGCATCTCCTTCTGTTCGCTGAGCACCCACCGCTGCAAGATGTTGGTCAGCTCGAAGGGCTTGTCGCCCAGCAGCTGTCGGGCCTCGCTGGGCTGTTCCCTTGCATAGGCCTCCACCTCGGCCTTCAGTTCCGGTCGAATGGGCACGTACTCCCGCCGCCCTTCCAGGTATTGGTCGTGCCTCCAGCCTATGGGCAGAGCCGGCGAGCTGTAGGCCGGCCGCTTCATCTGGTCGATGTACCAGTCGGTCTGCAGGTATTCCAGGTTTACCACCCTTGTGTCGGTTCGCACGCCTTCCACCTCGTGGTTATACCAAAGCGGGAACGTGTCGTTGTCGCCGTTGGTGAGAATGATGGGGCAGCCCTCGCGCTGCATGCTCTCCAGGTAGTTGGCCCCGAAGTCGCGGCAGGTGTATCGTCCGGAGCGGTCGTGGTCGTCCCATGTCTGGGTGGCCATCTGCACCGGAATGAGCAGGCACAGCGGCACGAGCAGCGGCGCGAGGCGCCCCCGGCAGACCGTGAGGCAGCCCAGTCCTATCCAGATGGCAAAGGCATAGAACGATCCGGCGTAGGCATAGTCGCGCTCTCGCGGCTGCAGGGGCGTCTGGTTCAGGTACACCACGATGGCCAGGCCCGTCATCACAAACAGCAGCGACACGACGAGCAGCTGCCGTCGGCCCTCGCTCCCCCGGTGCCACTGCCACAGCATGCCCAGCAGTCCCAGCAGCAGGGGCAGGCCATAGAACACGTTGCGCCCTTTGTTCTCTGCCAGGTCGGTGGGCAGCAGCGAGGTGTCGCAGCCCAGCAGCCGGTCGTCTATCCATTTGATGCCCGTTATCCAGTTGCCATGCTCGGTCTCGCCATGCCCCTGAATGTTGTTCTGCCGGCCCACGAAGTTCCATAGGAAGTAGCGCCAGTACATGAAGCCTACCTGATAGCTGAGGAAGAAGCGCACGTTCTCTGCCATCGTGGGCAGGTGGTCTTTCTTCTCCACGCCGCCCATCCAGTCTTCGTATGCCCTTGCGTGGCGGGCCGAATGCATGCGTGGGAAGAGCATGTTCTGCTTGTAGATGTATTTCACGTCGTGGCGTATCACGTCGTAGTGGTGCTTTGCCGTGTCGGCCGTGGGGCGGTAGATGGCCTTCCCCTCCTGCTGCCGTGGCACGAGATAGTCGCCCCGCCGCTCATAGTCGGGCTCGCTGCTGTAGGCCGGTCCGTAGAGCAGGGGCGTGTAGCCATACTGCTCGCGGTTCAGGTAGCTGCCCAGGGCGAAGATGTTGCCGGGGGCATTCTCGCTCATCGGCGTGTTGGCATTGGCGCGAATGAAGATGACCCCGTAGCTGCTGTAGCCGGCCAGCAGCATCAGCAGGCAGGCCACCGCCAGCCGTGGCAGGGGCCTGCGCAGCTTGTAATAGGTGGCGGCGAGCCCTCCCGTAAGCGCCACGGCATAGACGATGAAACCGGTGTGATAGGGGCAGCCAAGCCCATTGGTGAACAGCAGCTCGGCCCAGCCGCCTGCCATGACCACGCCAGGAATGATGCCGTAGAGAATGACGCCGACCAGCAGGCCGCCCATGGCCACGGCCCTGACCACGCCGAGGGCGGTGGCGTGCCGGTGCCGGCGGAAATAGACCACCAGCGCCATGGCGGGCAGACAGAGCAGGCAGAGCAGGTGCACGCCGATGGAGAGGCCCGTGACGTAGGCAATGAGCACCACCCACCGGTGGCTGCACTGCTCCTCCCACTTCAGGATGAGCCAGAACATCAGGGCGGTGAGAAAACTGGAGAAGGCGTAGACTTCGGCTTCTACGGCCGAATACCAGAAGGTGTCGCTGAAGGTATAGGCCATGGCGCCCACCACGCCGCATGTCTCGATGGCAACGACGTTCTTCAGTGTGTATTTCCCGCCCTCGTCCACACCACTCCCGCTGAGGAGCCTCCCGGCCAGATGGGTGATGGTGAGAAACAGAAACAAGATACAGCCCGCACTGAGCAGCGCCGACAGCAGATTGACCATCAGTGCCACCTGCGAGGGGCTTGCGGCCAGCTGCGATGCGACGTTGGCGGCCAGCATGAAGACGGGGGCACCTGGCGGGTGGCCTATCTCCAGCTTGTAGCCACAGGCTATGAATTCCGGACAGTCCCACAGGCTGGCGGTGGGCTCTACGGTGAGGCAGTACACTGCGGCGGCAATGGCAAACATGAGCCATGCCATGCAGGTGTTCAGGCGTTTGAAAGATTGTTGTTGCATGCTTTGCTCGTTTTTTCCGGCAAAGATAGCAACAATCGTGTGAAGAAGGGCCGAAACCTTTCTGACAACTTCCTGACAATCGTTGTCAGTTTTCCTGTCGGTCTTCTATTTCTTTGATTTCCAGTCGGTAAGCCTTGCTTCGGTCTGATGCTATCTTCAGTGCCGAGTGCTGCTCTACCACGGGTTTCAGCCGGCGAATGAGGGTGTAGAGCGTATCAGAGGCATCGGGCTTCTTAGGCCATAGCGCTTCGCATATCTCGGCTTTCGACAGCGAATGGGTGGGCGAGGCGAAGAACATTGCCAACAGCTGGTGCTGCATGGGCGTGAGCTGCACCCTGCTGCCATCGGCGGCATAGAACCGCGCCTCGTGCTCAGCGAAGGTCAGTCCGCCGAAGCTGGTTCCCGCCACCGGCGCAGGTGGTGCGGCGGGCAGCAAGGCCTCTTGCCTCCGCCGATACCACACAAACATGGCCCAGCAGCCTGTGAGCAGCCACAATGCGGCGGCGGGGCGCTGGTCGCTGAGGCTGAAGATGGTGGCCTCGGAGCAGCGTGCGTATGCCCTGAACTCCCGGCTGCGGGCATCGACGGCCAGTGTGGCCTTGCCGCGCAGGGCGGCTATGCGCAGGTGGCTGTTGAACCGGCGAATGGTGTCGGTGTCGATGACGTCGCCCGGTTGCTCCTGCATGGTCACGGCCAGTGCCCGTTCCATGTCGTCGTCCACCCGGAGGCTCATGTCGTGGTAGCTGGCAAGGCTGGTCAGGCAGGAAGCCACGACGAGCCCGAATAGTGCAAGCAGTGCGTATTGTTGTTTCCTCATATCGCTGATGTTTCTTTGCACGCAAATTTACGGCTATTTTCCGACAAATGCGCCTGCGTCAGTCCCATCTTAACAATCGTTTCGTTTTCTTGCAACTATTTAGTAGCCGTTAATCTCATTCAACAATGAGAAGAAATAATATTTTTTCCGTTACAGGCAGACAAA
>CAMJLB010000140.1 GCA_946406555.1 uncultured Prevotellaceae bacterium
GTAAAAATATCGCTGGGCGCATGACGATGACGCGATAATATCGCGACCCACATGGGCAATGCCGCGATGGAATCGCGACCCACATGGACATGCGCACTTATTCTGAATCTCAGGACGCTCTCCTTCTCTAAAGTATCAAGCCTAAAGACACCTATTCAATTATTCATTGACGGCTTTCTTCTATACCCAACAGACCAATTAATGGACTGCTGCTTCTTGTACTACTCTCTGTCTATGTAATTCTTTCAAAGATCTCTTTCTTCGGTGTGCCTCACAAGTGCCTCGGTTGCTGTTGCAGCGCCCTGCTCTTGTTTAGCGGGTGCAAAGGTACGGCTTTTTTCTGAACCGCCAAAACTTTCCAAGGAAAATTTTGAATAAAAACAGCAAAAAGTTACGATGCTTGATATAAATCAAGCCCGAATTATCCTTACACCATAATATATATTTATGTGCGCGTATAATGCGACTAAAATTCGAGCACCAGCGACTGTCGCGGTTTCAGCTGCAAATTTTCCCCTATATTATAATATCGATTGGTGAGCACGTCTTTTGCCCTCTGCGCCTGTCTGATCACCTCTGCGTAACGCTTCACCTGCATTGTTGCATTCTGCGATGTGCCATTGAGCACGGTGAGCACCGTGCGTCCCTGGTACTGCCGGGCGATGACATAGATGCCCTGATATGGAATGAACTGCTTCATCGATCCCTTGATGATACATTCGTTGCCTTGCCGCCAGTGCAGCAGTCGGCTGAGCCATTGAAACATCTGCTGCTCGGCCTCGGTGCGCCCTTCCCGCGTAAAGGCATTATGGTCATCGCCGGGGAATCCTCCGGGGAAATCTTTTCGCACATTGCCATCGGTCACCTCCTTGGTTCCGTTCATGAGGATCTCTGTGCCATAATATAGCTGCGGAATGCGCCGCACGGTGAGCAGCAGTGCCAGAGCCTGCTTCAGTGCCAGCGTGTCGCGGCCATTGGCGAGGAAGCGGTCGGTGTCGTGATTGTCGATGAATGCCATGACGCTGGAAGGGTTGGGATAGAGATAATCGTAGACGAAGGAGTTGTATATGCGGTTGAATCCCTGCCACCACGCATCGGTCTCTTCGTTCTTCGCCTGATTCAGCTTGTCGAAGAAAGAGAAGTCCATGACGGTCTTCAGGTAGCTGTTGTTTTCAGAAAGCTTCGAGTCTTTCTGCCATGCAGCGGTATAAGCCGGCTCTGTGACCCACGTCTCTCCTACGGTGTTGAAGTTAGGGTATTCGTCGTTGAGTTCTTTCATCCACTCAGCCATTGGCTCGGCGAAGGCGTATGGATAGGTGTCCATGCGTATTCCGTCGATGCCCACCGTTTCAATCCACCATTTAGAGTTCTGTATGAGATAGCGCATGAGGTGCGGGTTGTGCTGGTTCAGGTCGGGCATGGTAGATTCGAACCACCCCTGAATGGTCTCACGGCGGTCAACCTCCGATGCGTAAGGGTCGAGCACAGGCGTAAGCTTATAGCTGGTTTTCTGGAACTGTGTGCCACTTGGGTCGGAGCTTCCCTTAGCCTCTTCCAGCCATGCCGATAGGTTGAGCCAGTCTTTCGACGGCATGTCGCTGGTCCAGGGGTGCTCGAATCCCGAGTGGTCGAAGATCATGTCCATGACGACCTTCAGTCCCATTGCGTGTGCCTGGTCTACCAATCTGCGATAGTCTTCGTTGGTGCCGAATCGCGGGTCTACGCGATAATAATTCGTAGTGGCATAGCCATGATATGTAGAGGTGCCATCGCCGGCGTCGGGCGAGTCGTTTTCGAGCACAGGCGTGAGCCATAGAGCGGTGACTCCCAATTCTTTAAAATAGTCGAGGTGCTGTGCGATGCCATTGAGGTCGCCGCCATGGCGCAGCGAAGGTTGAGTTCGGTCTTCGCGGTAGTGCCGCATGCCCTTCACCTGCGGGTTGTGGTCAGGTCCCTGTGCAAATCGGTCGGGCATGAGCATGTAGAGCACGTCGGCATTTGTAAATCCCATTCGTTTGTCGCCGCTCATCTCGCGTGCTTTCAGCCGATAGGGCAGTCTGGCCTTGTCGAGTTTGATTGTCATCGTGCCCGGCTGTGCCTTGCTCAGGTCCATATACACGAGGAGATAGTTGGGCGAGTCGAGGCGGACGACGCTGTCGATGCGCACGCCCGGATAGTCGGTGTCGACGTTCTGCACGTTGCGCACGCCTTTTCCATAGACCATCAGTTGCACCTGGGGGTTTTTCATTCCTACGAACCAGTCGGTAGGTTCCACCCGTTCGATTGTCAGTTTTGCTGCATTCATAGCCAAAGTAGTTGCCACGAGAGCCATAGCCAAAAGTACACGTTTCATTGTTGCTTACATTTATAGTTTTATCAAAGGTCAATTGTCTGTCAGGAAGAAGGTGCCTGTGCGAGCCGGCTGAACACGTAGCGCTCCTGTGGTGTGAAATCGTCGTCGAACATTTTGTCGCCCCCTGGAACGAGCCCCAGGAACAGTCTGCACAGATAAGCCAGGAAGCAGCTGGAGAGATAGAGTGGAATGCCGTCGTATCCCTCGTCGCTGAGCGCCTGCCGCTGGTATTGCAGCAGTCCGTCGTAGACCGGATGGCAATGCATGCTGAGGTGGCGGTAGAGCAACGTCATGTCGTCGTGGTCGAACAGGTATTTCCATGCCTGCCCGTATGTCAGCCGCCTCACGTCGGTCTTGCCCTGGTTTTCAAAGAACTCGATGCTGCCATTCTGCCCCGGAGCGCCGGTCTTCGTCCATTCGTCGAGCTTATGCCGGCACCGGCGTCCGGTCTCGGTGCCGAAGATTGCTGCCCTGAGCTGTTCTATCTGCCCCCGCGCCTTGTCCTGGTCGTCCTTGGTCAGCTCTTCTCCGTCGGCCTCGTAGCCCAGCAGGTTCTTCTTGCTGTTTATCTTCCAGTAGTACCACACGATGGCCTGTTCCTCCTGCGTCTTTGGGTGGAAGAAGAGGAAATAGAACATGGCCAGATGTTCGTAGGCCGAGCGTGTGAGCGTCATGGTCTTAAACTCTTCGTGCAGCCGGAAGGTCTCTCCCTTATAGTGATAGACGATACCCTCCTTGGTGAGTTTGTGGTTGCACAGATGCGTCGACGTGACGCGCTGCACGAAGGCATTGGCCACCGAGAGGCGTTCCTGCACGAGCAGGTCCTGATGGTCAACGATGACGTGGCTGATGACATGGGTGGCCATCTTGGCAATGAGCTCGGAGATGCGCAGGCAGCACTCGAGGCGCTGCCGTGGCGACAGTTTCTCGTTGACGGGAGCCTCTACCAGACGGCGGGCCTCGCCCATTGTCTTCGCCTGCACTCGGTTGTGAAAATGCTTTCTGTCCATAAGATGCAGATAGACGTCAGTCGTGCAGGATGAGTGCCGACTGTGGTGCCACCGTCACCTCGTTTCTATCGTTGATGGGTATCGTCTTCTTCCCCAGCTCGTCGACGACGCCATTAGCAACCACCACGGTGTAGACGGCACGTGGCACGCAGACCCTGGCTTGCTCGCGGCTGGCATTCAGGACGACGATGATATTGTCCCACTTCTCCTCGCGCAGCCTACCTTTCAGGCGGAAGACCACCACCCGGTCGTCGTCGGTAGGCAGGAACTCGAGCCGTTCTCTCACCAGACTGGCATCGCCCATGCGGAAGACCGGGTGGTGCCTGCGCAAGGCGATGAGGTTCTTGTAATAGCTGAAGACCTGCTGATAGCGCTTTTTGTTTGCCCAGTCGAGCTGGTTGATGCTGTCGGGCGACTGGAAAGAGTTATGCACGCCTTGCTTGGTGCGCAGCAACTCCTCTCCGCTAAGCAAGAAGGGCACGCCCTGCGAGGTGAGCACGGCGGTCTGCGCCAGCAGGTCGAGGCGTATGAGTTCTTCCTCGCCGATGGCCGGCATGCTGGCCCGCAGTCGGTCGGCGAGGCACATGTCGTCGTGACAGCTCACGTAGGCCATCATCTGCATGGGTTCCAGTGCGTAGGGCTCTTTCGAGTAGTTCACCCTCGAGTAGTCTACCTGCGGGTGCTGTATCATGCCTGCGATGCCCGCCTTGATGCTCTCCTTGAGCATGCTCAGGTCTTCGTCGTTTCCGCCGTCGGCGGTCCATTCCAACCACCCCGGCTTCGTATCGTCGCTGAAGGGGCCGCGCAGGGCATCGCGCAGGTCGTCGCTGAAGGCTGCGATGCGGGGCATCTCAGGGATATTGGCCTTCACGCCCAGCTGCCCGGTGGGCAGGGCACACTGCCCGGCGCTCCACCCCTCGCCATATATGAATATGGTAGGGTCGATTGCGTCGACGGCCTTGCGAATCTCGTTCATCGTCTCTATGTCGTGACAGCCCATGAGGTCGAATCGGAAACCGTCGATGTGATATTCGTTGATCCAGTATTTCACCGACTCAATCATAAACCGTCTCATCATGGGGCGTTCCGAGGCCGTCTCGTTGCCACAGCCAGAGCCGTTGCTGTATTCGGCCGGAGCATCGGCCGTCTTTCGGTAGTAATAGTCGGGATAGGTACGCTGGAAGTTGCTGTGCTCTATGTCGTAGGTATGGTTATACACCACGTCGAGAATCACGCCGATGCCCGCCTTGTGCAGTGCCTGCACCATCTGCTTGAATTCGCGTATGCGTGTCTCGGGTGTATAGGGGTCGGTGCTGTAGCTTCCCTCCGGCACGTTGTAGTTCACGGGGTCGTAGCCCCAGTTATACTGCGGCTCGTCGGGTCGTGTCTCGTCTACTGAGCCGAAATCGTAGCTGGGCAGGATGTGTATGGCATTGACGCCCAGCTCTTTCAGGTGGTCGATGGCCCAGGGTTCGGTGAGGGCGAGAAACTTGCCCTTATACCGCGCGTCGGGGCGGTTGACGGAGAAGTCGCGGTGGTGCAGCTCATAGACCACCATGTCGACGGGATTCTTCTGGGTGACGTGCCGGTCGTCGGCCCACCCCTCCGGGTCGGTGTCGCGCAGGTCGACGACGGCCCCTTTCTCTCCATTCACGGTGACGGCCTTGGCAAAGACGCCGGGCGATGCCACCCCGTTGACGCAGAACTGATAGGTCTTGCCCTTCTGGTCGCCCCGCGCCGTGACCGTCCAGATGCTGTCTGCCCCGAGTGTCATGGGCAGGCTGTCGCCGTCGAGCACCACGCAGCACTCGGCATCGGCCGGGGCAAAGAGCTTGAATACCGTTGCGCCGGGCGAGTAGGTCATCTCGTCGAAGTGGAAAGCCTCGTTTGCGGGCTCGCAGGCCACCATCAGTGCCACCATGCCTGCCATTGCCAGTTTCTTTGTCATTGTGCTGTCTTCCTGCCGCCGGTGCGGCGGTTCTGTGTCGAGAATTTTTCGGCAAATATAGCCTTTTTCCGTGAAACGGCCAAAGAATGGCCCGTGTTTTTTCAATCGTAAATCGTCAAATCGTAAATAACCTTCACCGTGCGATGAGCGAAACGGCAAAGCCGCCGCCAGGTGCCTCGTCGAGCTTGAGCACGTCGCCCTGCTTCACCACCTTCTTCGTGATCTTGTAGGCCTGCGGGTTCTTCTCGTAGTGAGCGTCGGGGGCATCGGCATAGATGGTGCAGAGGTACTTGCGGCCCTTGTCGAGGAAGTCGAGCTTCACCACGGCCTTGTGTCCCTGCTCGTCGCACTTGCCGCCTACGAACCAGTTGTTTGTGCCCTTGGCCTTGCGTGCCACGGTGATGTAGTCGGCCGGCTCGGCCTCCAGATAGAGGCTCTCGTCCCAGTCGCAGGCCACGTCTTTTATGAACTGGAAGGCATCCATGTATCGGGCGTAGTGTTCCGGCAGGTCGGCGGCCATCTGCAGTGGCGAGTACATGGTGAGGTAGAGGGCGAGCGATCCGGCGATGGTGATGCGTGCCCACGAGGTGTTGTCGCTCCACTCCGAGAGCTTTGTCACGAAGATGCCCGGCGTGTAGTCCATCGGGCCTCCTTGCAGCCGCGTGAAGGGCAGTATGCAGGTGTGGTCGGGCCGCGAGCCTCCGAAAGCCTCATACTCCGTGCCGCGTGCGCTCTCGTTGCCCACCAGGTTGGGGTAGGTGCGGCAGAGGCCGGTGGGGCGGGTGGCCTCGTGGGCGTTCACCATGATGTGGTGGCGGGCCGCCTCTTTCACCACGTGCAGGTAGTGGTTGTTCATCGACTGCGAGTAGTGGTGGTCGCCGCGCGGAATGATGT
>CAMJLB010000141.1 GCA_946406555.1 uncultured Prevotellaceae bacterium
TGAACGACTTGCCGTGCAGTCCCATCTTGTGCATCAGTTTGTCCATGATGAAGGCGGCACGGGCCATATAGCCCGAGTCTTCCATGAGCGAGATAAAGAAATAGAGTATCAGTATCTGCGGCAGGAACACGATGACCGACCCCACGCCGGCAATGACGCCATCGACGATGAGCGAGCGCAACGGCCCTTCTGGCATAGCCGCACCCAGCCAGTCGCCCAGCCAGGCCACGCCATTTTCTATCCAGTCCATGGGATACTGCCCCAGCGAGAAAGTGGTCTGAAACATGACATAGAGCAGCAGGAAGAAGATAGGGAAACCAAGATACTTATGCGACAACACGCGGTCGATGATGTGTGTGGTGCGATAGGTATCTTCCTTTGTTCCAGTCTGGTATTCGGCCTCCGTCAGGGCACCGTTGATGAAACCATACTTCGTGTCCATGATGGCGGTCTCTGAGTCGCTGCCCGTCTCTTCGAGCACACGGGCGGCGGCACGGTTGCGAGCTGCCAGGATGGCGGTTTTATGGCCAGGCATTACCATACCTATCAACTGCTCCACATGGCTGTCGTTCTCAAGCAGCTTGATGGCCAGATAGCGAGTACTGTAATGACTGCGCAGGTCATTGTCCGACTTCAGGTATTTCTGTATGTGGGCGATGCCATCTTCTATCTCGTGACCATAGTTTATGTGCAGGTGGCGGGCAGAGCGGCTTTTGCCCTCATATACCTGAATCACGGCCTTGAATAGTTCTTTCACCCCCATGCCGTTCTTGAACGACGTCGGCACGATGGGCATGCCAAAGAGCGTGCCAAGGGTGTCGAGAGCCACATGGTCGCCGCGCCGTTCAAACTCGTCGTACATGTTGAGGGCCCCCACGAGGCGCAGGTCCATGTCGACCAGCTGCGTGGTGAGATACAGGTTGCGCTCCAGGTTGGTAGAGTCCATCACGTTGATCACCACGTCAGGCATCTGTTCCGTGAGATAGTTGCGCACGTAGAGTTCTTCCGGCGAATAGCACGACAGGGAGTAGGTTCCCGGCAGGTCGATAAGGTTGAACTCGTAGCCATACATCGATGCGTGGGCTTCGCTGGCATCGACGGTGACCCCCGAATAGTTGCCAACCCTCCCATGGGCGCCGCTGGCATAGTTGAAAAGCGACGTCTTGCCGCAATTAGGATTGCCGATGAGTGCCACATTGATCGTGCGCCGTTTCTCCCAGGCTATATGCTGATAGAAGTCGTCGTCGTGGGCAGGTGAGCTTATCGAGTCATGGCGTGTACCGGTCTCGAAGGCTTGGTCGGCCGTCGCTTCGCTCTTTATCCTAAGCGCCTCTTTCTCTTCCACCACCTCGATCATGTCGGCTTCCTGATGCCTGAGCGACACCTCGTAGCCCATAATCTTGTATTTCACGGGGTCTTGCAAAGGGGCATTGAGCAACACTTCCACGGTCTTTCCCTTCACAAACCCCATCTCTATGATGCGTTTACGAAAGCCGCCGTGGCCTTGCACCTTCACGATGACTCCCCTTTCGCCTGTTTTTAGTTCCGAGAGTTTCATAGCACATATTTGTTTTGTGTGCAAAATTACAATTTTTATGCGAAAAAAGGCCAGTAAAGCAACAAGTTTTACCGGCCAATACCTATAATTGGTGATGTTTTACAGGCAATCTCTCCTAATTTATCAGAAATTGTAAAGAGCATTCCATGTAAAGCACGATGAGGCCGAGCAGGAATCCTACCAGCACTTTGGGTGCAATGTGTTTCAGATACCATCCCATCCTGATATGCTCCATGCTCATGAGAGCCAGGCCGCTGGTGCTGCCCACGATGAGCAATGTGCCGCCTATGGCCGTGGCGAAGGCTATAACCATCCAATAGCTGCCGTTAGGCGCAAAGGCTCCCTCGCCCACCGGAAAGAACGAAATATTGGTAATGGCCACGGTGAACGTGTCGACAATTGAGGAAAGCAGCCCCGAGAGCAGCCCTACGAGCCACACGCTGCCACCGAGCGTATGGAAAACCCACGTGGCCACATCGTGCATGACCCCCGTCTCGGTCATGACCCCCATGGCCAGCATGATGCCCATAACGAAAAGCATTTGCTGAATGGCACCATATTGCAGCACGCGGGGTATACGCCGCTGAGCCATCTGGTCGGCCTGCATCAGCTTGCGGTTGAAAGCCTCATTTACCACCCAAAGCACCGAAAGCACGCAGAGTGCGCCGATGAAAGGTGCCAGCTTGGTAATGTTATGGAATGTGGGAATGAACCAAAGCCCGCCAATGCCTACGAGCAGCATCAGGAAGCGCTGCCATCGGTTCAGCCTCGTATCGTCGCCACGATAAGGGGGAGCCACCCATTCGGTGTCGATGCGCGAGGGCAATTCTCTGCCTATAAGTAAGGTAGGCACTACCCAGGCTACGATGGTCGGCGCGACCATATAGACAGTGAAACGTGTGGCCGTCACGGCCCCGTCGCCCCAGAGAATAAGCCCTATAGGGTCGCCTATCACGGTGAAACAGCCACCGGCATTGGCAGCCAGCACGATGGCTGAGCCAACGAGCATGCGCTGACGCCGGTTCTTCACGATGCCATGCATGATGACGAGCATCATCGTGCAGGTGGTAAGATTATCGAGATTGGCAGAGAGCACGAAGGTGATAAGCGTAAACGACCAAAGCATGCGCTTGGAATGGCGAGTGCGCATGGTCTCGGCAATAAAGTCGAAGCAGCCGTTGTTGTGAAGAATCTCCACGATGCTCATCGTAGCCAGAAGAAACATCACGATGGCTGCTGCCTTACCCACATATTTCAGGAAAATGCTGTCGTAGATGAAGTATTTCACAGCCTCACTCGAAGGCGAGCGGCCATCAAGGAACTCGAGATACTCACTGGCATGGAGCTTCATGACGAAGTCGGTCCCCCAACACACATAGACCACCCACCCTATCGTTCCTATGAACATGGCTATGGCGGCTTTGTTCACTCCCGTGACGTGGCCTGTGGCAATGAGCAAATAGCCCACTATCAGCATCAATACAATGATCAGCATATCTCTTCTGTCAATCCACTCTACACTCTATATTCAACACTCTATCACGTCCATCTCCTGCGTCAGCTGGCTGTTGGGAAACACCTGCCGTGCCTCGTCGAGCAGCACCTGCTCGTTTTCGTAGCGCGAACTGTAGTGGCCCAACAGCAGTTTACCCACACTGGCGTCGCGGGCTACCATGGCAGCCTGACGTGCCGTGGAATGGTAGTATTTCTCGGCATTGGCCTTACAGTCTTCACCATACGTAGCCTCATGGTATAGCATGGTGGCGCCCTTTATCTGCTCGTGCAGCTCCGGCATGTAGCGCGTGTCGCTGGCATAGACGTATACCCTCGGGGCATCGGCCTTCGTAACAAGCCGCTCATTGGGAACCATCGTGCCGTCGGGCAACTGGTAGTCGGCCCCCATCTTGATGTTCTGTATCTGCGACACCGGAATGCCGTACATGTCTATCATATCGCGGCGGATATGTGGAAGTGTCGGCTTCTCACTGAAGATGAAGCCACAGCAGGGCATGCGATGCTCCAGAGGCAGCGACTCTACCGTGAGCGACCGGTCTTCGTAGATCACCGCGCGGCGAGTGGTGTCAATGGGGTGAAACTCAACCTTATACCCTATGTCGTAGTTGAAGAACAAGTCGAGTTGTGACTGTAGCATGGGACCCAGAGCCTCAGGAGCATGAATATGCAGATGGGTGGTACGCCCCAGCAGGCCAAAAGTGCTCACGATGCCTATCAGTCCGAAACAATGGTCGCCGTGAATATGCGAGATGAAGACATGGCCTATTTTGCCGAAGGCGATTCCAGAGCGTCTTATTTGCAATTGGGCACCCTCTCCGCAGTCGACCATAAACAGTTTGCCACGACACTCCACCACCTGCGACGATGGGTAGTGGCGCAAGGTGGGCAGAGCGCTGCCACAACCTAAGATATGTACTTTGAATGGCTCCATAGGGGGAATTACATGGCAAAATCGTCGAAGGAGTCGTCTTCCAGCTCCAGGTCAAGGTCTTCGTATGTGTCCTCTTTCACTGGGCGAATATACTCATAGACGGTACTGCCCGCCTCCCTGTCGATGTCTTTTATGCAAAGCGAATCGCTCGAAAGGAAGAGTATCTGGAACACTTCACGCTCTTCGAAGTCGCCGCCGCCTTCGCGCACGCTTCTCATTTCGAGCATTCCGTTGCGCAGCGACCATGTCTTATAAATCAGCTGCGACTGGTTTATGCCTTCGGCGATGCCGCCATCCTTTATGCAGAAGCCGATATACGAAGTACCGTCGAGCGGATTCAGCATCACCCAGTTGCCCATTAGCGTGGACTCGTTCACGATCATGCGCACACTCTTAGTTTCTACATCCATGACCACAGCCATGCGGTCGCCCACGCCATAGCCGCCAAATTGCATGCCAGCCTCTTTCACGTCGGTGGTGCTCAGCGTCAGCGTGTCGCCATTGTCGGTCACCATTTGCAGCGTGTTCATGGCCGAGCCATCGGCGCAGATGCCAAACACGGTGCTGTCGCGTACCGACTGAACCGTGTTTTCCTTCCACGGGGTTTCTGTCTGGCTTTCAGCTTTTTTCTTGTCATCACAGCTTGCCATCGCTAATGCGATAGCCATGACCCCAATAAATAAGACAATTCTCCTCATAGTATTACATGTGTTAATTTTCAGCTCTCTCATTATCCCTGCCGTTCCTGCATCTTTGCCTCATTCCACAGACGGTCCATCTCTTCGAGTGTCATCTCGGTGAGCGGTTTCCCCACGGCAATGCTGTGCTGTTCTATGAAGCCAAATCGGCGTATGAACTTGGCATTTGTCTTCTCTATGGCATTGTCGGGGTTCAGTTTATAGAGCCTGGCCGCATTGATTACCGAGAACAAGAAATCGCCCAGCTCGGCCTCTTGTGCTTCCTTGTTGTCGTCTTTAGCCAATTCGGCCTGTAGTTCGGCAAGCTCCTCTTCCACTTTCTGCCACACGTCTTCCTTCTTTGCCCAGTCGAAGCCCACGTTGCGGGCCTTGTCCTGTATGCGGTAGGCCTTGATTACCGATGGCAAGGCTGCCGGCACGCCCGAGAGTACGGTCTTGTTGCCGTCTTTTTCCTTCAGCTTTATCTGCTCCCAGTTTTGCAGCACTTGCTCTGCCGTGGTGGCATGCGCCATAGCCGGGTCTTCGGCTGCTTCCGGCTGCTCGAAGATGGTCTTCGGCTCGTCTTGCCCCACCTGGCTGGGATGGTAGATGTGAGGGTGGCGAAAGATAAGCTTGTCGGCCTGGTGGCGCAACACGTCGTAGATGTCGAACTGGCCTTTCTCGCTGCCTATCTTGGCATAGAAGCACACGTGCATCAGCACGTCGCCCAGCTCTTTCATCACGTCGTGGGCATCATTGCGCGCCAACGCGTCGCACAGTTCATAAGTTTCCTCTATCGTATTGGGGCGCAGGCTCTCATTGGTCTGCTTCTTGTCCCAAGGACACTTGTCGCGCAGCTGGTCGAGCACGTCGAGCAACCTGCCGAAAGCGTTCATTTGTTCTTCTCGTGTATGCATATTTGACTTATTTATCTTGCAAAGGTAGGCATAAATATTCAAACCACCAAAAAAAATTGCGACGATGCTTGGATTATGAAAGTTTTTGACTGAATATTTTTGCAGAATGAATATTTTATAGTACTTTTGCACACTCCTAACACACCAAAAAAACTGAAATAGAAATGATTTGGAATCCCAACAAAGAGTGCATGAGCCGCGACGAGATGAGCGCGCTTCAAGGCAAGAGGCTACACAAAATCGTAGAGTATGTATACCACAACGTGCCCTTCTATCGTAACAAGCTGCAGGAAATGGACATTCGCCCCGACGACATCCAGACCATCGAGGACATCAGAAAGCTGCCTTTCACTACCAAGAAGGACCTCCGCGACAACTACCCCTTCGGGCTGCAGGCAGCGCCACAGAGCGAAATCATACGAGTGCACGCCTCAAGCGGCACTACGGGCAACCCCACCATCGTGGGCTATACACGCAAGGACATCGGCGTGTGGAGCGAGTGCATGGCCCGCTGCCT
>CAMJLB010000142.1 GCA_946406555.1 uncultured Prevotellaceae bacterium
TAACAATAACTAAATTTACGTGATTATGACTAAGAAAGTTACTTTTGCCGCTCTGCTTGCAGCGGCTGCCATGGGCGTCAGCGCCCAAAAGCCTATGTCGGCTCCGGCTGGAGGGAAGGCCATCAGCGACGAACTCATCGGAATATTCTTCGAAGACATCAGCAGCAGCGCCGATGGCGGCCTTTGGGCCGAGCTGGTGCAGAATGGAGGCTTCGAGTACAACGCCAACGAGCGCGATGGTTGGGGACCCAGCACTGCCTGGAAGATTATTCGCCCAGGACACTCCTTAGGTTTTGTCCGCCCCATAACCAACGGTTCAGATGGGGCCCAAAGCTATACCCATCCCTATATCTCGAATACAGAGATGATGGTGCATGTGGAACGCACAAAGGAGTTCTACGACTATAAAGGCTGGAAGGGCTTCGGACTGCAGAACGACGGATTTGGAGGCATTGTGCTCAAGGCTGGTGCAAAGTACGATTTCTCTATACGTGTGGCAAATATAGGTAAGGCAAAAAAGGTGCGCGTGGCACTGGTGGAACCACAGGGATGGGGCAAAGACCCCAAGCTGCTGGCCGATGCCATCATAGACATTTCCGCGCAGGGGAATGCTTCCGACGAGTGGAAAGAATATACTGCCACGCTAACGCCCGAAGCCGACTGCACAAAGGCTGCCTTGCAACTGCTGGTGCTCGACGAGGGCGATTTGCGGCTTGACGATGTATCGCTCATGCCACAAGACACCTATAAAGGGCATGGACTGCGCAAAGATCTGGCCGAGGCTCTTGAGGCTCTGCACCCGAAGTTTATGCGTTTCCCGGGCGGCTGTGTCGTTCATGGAGGTGGCGATGGCTTCTGGGATACCTATCGATGGAAAAACACTATTGGCCCGCGCCATACCCGACAAGGTTTGAAGAACACATGGGGCTACCATCAGTCGATGGGACTGGGATACTATGAATACTTCCAGTTCTGCGAAGACCTGGGCATGCAGCCCGTGCCTATTCTGCCATGTGGCGTGAGCTGCCAGGGCACCAACGGTGGCTGGAGCATGAAGACGCAGGCACAGGAGGTGGTTCCGATGAAAGATATGGACGAGTGGGCGCAGGATGCCATCGACCTCATAGAGTGGGCAAATGGCGACCCGGCCACCTCGAAATGGGCCAAGATGCGAGCTGAGCAAGGTCACCCCAAACCCTTTGGACTGAAGTATCTGGGCATTGGCAACGAAGAGAAAATTACGCCTGAGTTCTGCGAGCGCTTCCGCTATATATATAAAAAGGTGATGGAGAAACACCCGGAAATTATCATCGTGGGCACTGCTGGCCCTGGTTCGCACCCCGGCAACCCTGACCTGGAGAATGGATGGAAGCTCGCCGAAGAGTTGAACATGCCCATCATCGATGAGCACTACTATGAAAAGAACGAATTCTTCCTCAATAAACGCCAATACGACAGCTATCCTCGCAGCCGCAAGACCAAGGTGTATCTGGGTGAATATGCTGCCAAGGATAAAAAGCTCATCGATGCTTTGGCCGAGGGTCTCTACCTGCTCCATGTGGAGCGCAATGCCGACATAGTCTGCATGACGAGCTACGCTCCCCTCTTCGCCAAAAAAGATGCCACCAATTGGAATCCCGACCTCATTTACTTCGACAACGAGCGCCCATACCTGACATGTAGCTACTATGTGCAGCAGATGTTTGGCCAGTCGTCGGGGCAGTACTATTATGGTGACTGCGTGAAATTCGAGGGCGATGCGCCCAACGTGGAACAGCCGGCCGAAGGCGTGCACTATGGCCAATCGGTAGTGCTCGATGCCAAGAACCGCCGACTGTATGTGAAGCTGATAAATGCCAGTGCCGAACAGAAGAAGGCCAACGTGAACCTGTCGCGTTTTGGCGTGAAGAAAATGGCTACCAAAACCGTGCTCGCTGGCTCGCCAGATAGTGAAAACAACTATGAGCAGCAACCCATTGCTCCGCAAACCGAGCAGGTAAAGGCACAGAAGAAGTTTACTTTCGACCTGCAGCCTTATTCGATGGTGATGTTTGAATATACATTGTAAATAGAGGAAAGAATCAAATGAACAGGAATCTGTTTTTTGCTGCAGCACTTGCATTTACGGCCAGTGCTGCTCAGGCACAAAACCCCTTTGTGCAGACGTGGTGCACGAGCGATCCTGCCCCCATGGTATACAATGGCAAAATGTATGTCTATACAGGCCATGACGAAGATGGTGCCGACTTTTTCTGGATGCAGGAATGGCGCATCTATTCTACCGACGATATGGTGAACTGGCAAGACCATGGTTCGCCGTTGGCCCTGGAGTCGTTCCGTTGGGCCGATGACCGTGCTTGGGCTTCGCAGTGTGTGGAGCGAAACGGAAAATTCTATTGGTACATCTGTGCCCATTCACGCTTGTCGAACGGCATGGCCATTGGCGTGGCGGTGGCCGACTCGCCCACCGGGCCTTTCCACGACGCATTGGGAAAACCGCTCTATGAAGACGGGAAGTGGGACCATATCGACCCCACGGTGCTCATCGACGACGATGGGCAGGCGTGGCTTATGTGGGGCAACCCACAGTGCTATTATCTGAAACTGAATGAAGATATGATTTCCTACTCTGGCGAGCTGGGGCTTCTTGACATGACCGAGGAGGCTTTCGGCGGGCCTATGATGAACAAGCGCGAACAGGGGAAGAAGTATAAAGACAGCTACGTGGAAGGTCCTTGGCTGAGCAAGCGCAACGGTAAGTATCAGTTGCTGTATGCTGCTGGTGGCGTGCCCGAGCATATTTCTTACAGTACAGCCTCAAATCCGGTTGGCCCCTGGTCCTATGCGGGTGAGATCATGCCGCTTTCAGACACGAATTCGTTTACCAACCACTGTGGCGTTGCCGACTATAAAGGCCATAGCTACTTTTTTTATCACACGGGAAAGCTGCCCAATGGCGGTGGCTTCGGACGTAGTGTGGCGGTAGAAGAATTCAAGTATAATGCCGACGGCTCCTTCCCCACGATACTCCCTACCAACGAAGGAGTGAAGCCTGTGGCAACTTTTAATCCCTATCGCAAAGTGGAAGCAGAGACCATGGCTTTCTCGAAAGGCGTGAAGACTGAGCAGGGCGACGAAGTGGGCGTTTACGTAACCGACATTCACAACGGCGACTACATTAAGCTTCAGAATGTAGACTTCGGTAAACTGCCGCCACGCACATTTACAGCGCGAGTGGCCAGCGGACTACGTGGCGGGCGCATAGAAGTGCGTATCGACAGTCTGGGCGGCAAGCTGCTTGGTACGCTCAACGTGCCTGGCACCGGCGGATGGGAAAAATGGCAGACCCTGACGATGGACTTAACGGCTATTACCTCAGGGGTACACAACCTCTACTTCGCTTTTAAAGGCAGAAAGGGACCGAAGCTGTTCAATTTCGACTGGTGGGAGCTGCGTTCGCTGGAACAGGTGAACATGCCACTTTTCCAAACCAAGTTCACGGCCGACCCGTCGCCATTGGTGGTGGGCGACACCCTGTTCTTGTTTACTTCGCACGATGCCTCGCCAGAGGATATCCCCGACGAGAATGAGAAAAACTCAGCAGGCTTCTTCATGTACGACTGGTTGCTGTGGAGCACTACCGACATGGTGAACTGGACTGAGCATGGAGCAGTGGCCTCGCTACGCGACTTTGAGTGGCGCAGCCGCGAGAATGGTGGATGGGCTATACAGACCGTTGAGCGGAATGGCAAGTTCTATCTTTATGCACCGCTTCATGGGCATGGCATCGGCGTGCTGGTCAGCGATTCGCCCTACGGCCCATACAAAGACCCCTTGGGACAACCCTTAGTGTGGCAAAAGGAACATTGGAACGACATCGACCCTACCGTCTTCACCGACGATGACGGACAAGCCTATATGTATTGGGGCAATCCGCACACCTACTGGGCTAAGCTGAACGAAGACATGGTCTCGCTGGGGAGCGGTGTCGCTCAGCTTCCCCACATTCCTAACTACCAGGAAGGACCGTGGTTCTACAAGCGAAACGGTCATTATTATCTGGCATTTGCCTCTACTTGCTGCCCCGAAGCTTTAGGCTATGCCATGAGCGATTCGCCGACAGGCCCATGGCAGTGGAAGAACTATATCATGAGACCTACCCCCAGAGACCGTGGCAATCACCCCGGCATCTGTGATTACAAGGGTCATAGCTATGTGTTTGGCCAAAACTACGACCTGATGCACCTGCAGACCTTTGAGCATCATGAGCGTAGGTCGGTGAGCGCTACAGAGATGACGTACAATGCCGATGGCACTATTCAGGAAGTGCCCTACTGGCTTGACCAGCAGCCCTTGAAGCAGTTGCACTGGCTGAACCCTTACCAACGGGTGGAAGCCGAGACCATGAACTGGGGCTACGGATTGAAGAGTGCGAAGATGGGCATAGAAAATACTGGCGTGGTGAAAGACATGCCTTACTCTACAGGCAGGCGCAACATGTATGTATTCGATGTGAATGACGATGAGTATATTCGCTTGCGCGGTGTAGACTTCGGGGAAAAAGGAGCAAATAAGTTTGCTATCACAGCTGCTGCAAAAGGCAAGTCCACCGTGACCTTGCGCCTCGATAGCGTAGACGGACTTGTTGTGGGTACCCTGGATATAAAGGACACTGGCTCTACCGACAAATACAAAGCCTTCAGCACAAAGGTGAAAGGTGCACAGGGCGTGCACGATCTCTATATTTGCTTCTCGAAGACCAGTGGCGACGTGCGTCTTGACTGGTGGCAGTTCAAATAGTTATTTCTTCGGCATTTCGATAATGATGCGGCACCCCTCACGATAAGTGTCGTCGTAAGTGAGGGTGCCGCCCATTCGGACGACGTGCTGCTTAGACAATGGCAGGCCGAGGCCCAACCCTTCTGAAAGATCGTTCACCTTTGTGAACGGCTTAAATATATATTCTTTGTAATTGTCGGCGATGCCAGACCCCGTGTCTTGAAACGCAAAGCGAACAGTGTCTTTCGTGGCCGAGAGCTGTAGTGACACATGCTGCCCATCGGAGTATTTTCCTGAATTGTACAGAATCTCGCGCAGGCTGCGCAGCAAATACAGGCTGTTGGAACGAATACTAAAATCGTCGGGTAGAGTGGTAGAGAAGGCTATTTTCAAACCGGGGAAATAGTTCTCGGCAAAATCGATGCATTCGCGCGCTATGCTATTGCAGACCACTTCTTCGTCTTGGTTACTTTTTATCTCCTCCCTGATTCCCATTTCCGAGCTGTCATAGAGCATCAGCACCATGCGATGCAGCAGCATCGAGTTGTGTTTCATCATCTCGGCGATAGAGGCAATTTCGTCGGGGGGCAGCTCATGGTCAGAATCGCGCAGTACTTGGGCAAACCCTATGATAATGTTCAAGGGGGTCCGTATCTGGTGGGTCATGTTCTGTATGAAGGCCGTCTTCTGTCTGTAGGACTCTTCTACCTGCTGGTAGGCCAGTCGTAATTGCTCGTTCTGCTGTGTAGTGTCGGCATTGGCCTTGCTGATGTTGGTCACATGAATATTCAGCGATTCTTGCATAGTGGCAAAACTGTTTTGTAGTCGGCCTACCACATCTCGACGTTTGGTGGTGGCAATCTGTTCGTTGAACCGTCCTTGTGCAATGTGTTGTGACTGAGTCAATAAACGATTGACGGGTCGGATGGCATGGGTTACAATGCGGTTGCAGAGCAGCATGATGAGCAACAGTCCCACGATGATAATCGGTGTGATGATAAGGCTAAGCCGGTTGTAGCTCTTCAGAATGTCGCTTTCCGGGCACACCAGTGCCAGGCTCCATGGCGTGCCAGTCACGGGGCGGTAGCTCACTAGACAGGGTTTCCCATCGAGCTTGAGCCTGATAGAACCGCGCTGCCCTGTGGTCATTTCGTGACCTAAGGCAATGACTTCGGGATTGTTCTGAGCATCATAGACACTGAAAATGGTTTGTTTGATGAGTCTATGTGGTCATTTCGTGACCTAAGGCAATGACTTCGGGATTGTTCTGAGCATCATAG
>CAMJLB010000143.1 GCA_946406555.1 uncultured Prevotellaceae bacterium
AAAAAAACAGATATGTTATTACAACTTATGTTCTTCTGTTATTCTGTCTTAAAAAAAACAGATATGTTATTACAACTTATGTTCTTCTGTTATTCTGTCTTTAAAAAAACAGATATGTTATTACACTTATGTTCTTCTGTTATTCTGTCTTAAAAAAGATGTTATTCTGTCTTCAGCCACAGTTCGTCGCCCCTTATTTCGAGCGGAGCAGGAATGTTGTCGTTGAAGAGCTGTCCGGTGCCCAGTCCCTGCGGCATGTTGATGTGCGGGCCATACACCTCGGCACAGAAGCGTGCGATGGCCATGAGGCCCACGTTGCTCTCCAGTGCCGAGGTGATCCACGAGCCGATGCCCTCGTCGTGGGCGATGCTGATCCATTCTCGGCAGCCTGCCATGCCGCCGTGCAGCGACGGCTTCAGCACGATGTATGCCGGCTTCACGATGCGCAGCATCTGCCGTTTGGCATCAGGGTCGTTGATGCCGATAAGCTCCTCGTCGAGCGCTATGGGCAGCGGTGCGTCGCGACACAGCTCGGCCATGGCCGCCCACTGCCTCGCCTTGATGGGCTGCTCTATGCTGTGGATGGCATACTGCGAGAGCAGCTCCAGACGGTAGAGTGCCTCGTCGGGGCTGAAGCCGCCATTGGCGTCGAGGCGCAGCTCCACATCGTGGTGACTGAAGCGCTCGCGTATACGCTTCACCAGTTCCAGCTCACGGTCGAAGTCGATGGCTCCCACCTTCAGCTTCACGCAGCGGTAGCCCGCCTTCAGCTTCTCTTCCAGGCGGCTCAGCATCTCGTCGTAGCTGCCCATCCACACCAGGCCGTTGATGGGTATGCCCTCCTTGCCGAGACTGAAGAGTGTAGAGTGTAGAGTGAAGACAAACTCTCCACTCTCTGAAGCGGTAGCAAACTCTCCACTCTTCACTCTCCACTCTAAACTATTCATCGCCGTTTCCAGTCCGAATAGCATCGACGGATAGTCGCGCATGGCCTCATAGTCTATCTGCCCCGTCTGCTCCACCTGGTCGCAGAAGCGGCGCAGCACCTCTTCGTATCTTTCCTTGGGCAGCGCATCGCAGCTGAGGTCGGGCAGCGGAGCACATTCGCCTACGCCCTGACATCCGGCCTCGGTGGCCGTGACCAGCCATATACGGCGGTCGGTATACACGCCACGCGATGTCGTCGCCGGCTGGCGGAAATGGAGCACACGCTCCTCGATGGTAATCTTCATAGTTTTCTGTCGTATGTGGTTTGTTTTTTCATGCAAAGATAGAAAAATGTAACGTAAAAGAAGCAATTTTGTCACATAAAATGTTGCCGTTAGAAAAATAATGCCTACATTTGCAAAATCTCAATAAAGCAAGAACAATGAAACGAACCATTATCATCCCCGCTATTGCCATCGTTTTGCTGGCATTGTTCTATGGACCCTGGCTGTTGCTGTTTGTGCCCGTCCTTCTATTGTCCTATTTCCTCATTCTTCGTAAGAGGGGTGTAGAGGTAGGAGCAACCATCTATGGTGATTTGCAGGAAGTGGAAAATATCTATGGAGAGCCCGATGATGTGGTGGTGCTCGATGCCGCGAAGGCCAATGAGTTGTCGGGGCTTATCTTATTCTATACGCCTCGCGACATCGCGATTGTGGCAGGCGAAGAGTTCCATATCAGCGATATGGTGAGCGCCGTACCAAAGAACATGGCCACGCCTTACACTATCGACGAACATGCCATTATCCTGACAATGCGGAATCGGAATAGACAAAGTGGTGTTCTGCACCTGCGGGTAGGCTACGATGCCAACCTGGCTTTGGAGATAGCAAAACAGATAGACAGTCATATAAAGAAAAGATGAAAAAGATTTGCGACTTTATATCCCGGTGGATGGGGGTGCTGGTGCTGCTCACGGCCATCGTGGCGGTGATGGTGCCCGAACCCCTGATGGGCATCGACACTTGGGTGATTAACCCCATGCTGGGCATCATCATGTTTGGCATGGGCCTCACGCTCTCGCCCTCCGACTTCCGTACTGTGTTCATCCGTCCGAAGGATGTGCTTGTGGGCTGTATGGCACAGTTCACGGTGATGCCCTTCATGGCGTGGCTGCTCTCACGGGCTTTCGCCCTGCCGCCCGACCTGGCACTGGGCGTGATTCTCGTGGGGTGCTGCCCCGGCGGCACGGCATCGAACGTGATCACCTATCTGGCCAAGGGCGACCTGGCGCTGAGCGTGGGCATGACTGCCACCTCTACCGTGTTGGCCCCGCTGCTCACGCCCCTGCTCACGTGGCTGCTGGCCGGCACGCTGGTCGATGTCGACACGTTGGGCATGCTGAAGAGCATCATCTATGTGGTCATCGCCCCCATCGCGGGCGGATTCCTCTTCCAGCACTACCTGCCGCGTTTCACCCGGCGTGCCGTGGCCTACCTGCCCGCCTTCTCGTCGGTGGCCATCGCCATGACAGTGGCCATCGTCGTGGGCCATAACGCCTCGCGGCTGCTCACGGGCGGCATGATGGTGGTGCTTGTGGTGATACTCCACAACCTGAGTGGTCTTGTCATGGGCTACGGCATAGGCCGTCTGCTGAAGCTGAGCCACCCCAAGCGCACGGCCATCAGCATCGAGGTGGGTATGCAGAACTCCGGGCTCGCCTCGTCGCTGGCCACGCTTCATTTCGCCGCCTTCCCCATGGCCACCATTCCGGGAGCCATCTTCAGCGTGTGGCACAATATCAGCGGAGCCATCGCTGCGAAGCTGTATCAGCGGGGCTACGACGATGGCATGAAATGAATTTCTGTTCGGCTTCCTATGGGGCTGTTCTGCTATGCAGACTATCGCATCAGGGTATCTTCGGGTATTGGTCGAAGTCGGGCTTTCGCTTTTCGAGGAACGCCTTTCCGCCCTCTTGCGCCTCGTCGAGGAAGTAGTATAGCATCGTGGCATCGCCCGCCAGCTGCTGTATGCCCGCCTGTCCGTCGAGTTCCGCGTTCAGTCCGGCTTTGATCATGCGCAGTGCGATAGGCGAGCGTTCCATCATCTGCTCTGCCCATGCCACGCACTCGTCTTCCAGCTGTTCCAGCGGCACCACCTTGTTCACCATGCCCATCTGCTCGGCCTCGCGTGCAGTGTATTGCCGGCAGAGGAACCATATCTCGCGTGCCTTCTTCTGCCCTACGATGCGTGCCAAGTAGCTACTTCCGAATCCCGCATCAAACGAGCCTACCTTTGGCCCTGTCTGCCCGAAGATGGCGTTCTCCGATGCGATGGTCAGGTCGCATACCAGGTGCAGCACATGACCGCCGCCGATGGCATAGCCATTGACCATGGCGATGACCGGCTTAGGCAGCCGGCGTATCTGCATCTGCACGTCGAGCACGCTCAGCCGGGGCACGCCCTCCTCGTCGACGTATCCGCCACGGCCCTTCACGTGCATGTCGCCACCACTGCAGAAGGCGTGCTTCACCTCAGCGAGCGTCTTGCCCTCGGGCACCTCGCTCATGGCTCCCGTGAGCAGCACCACCCTGATGCGCTGCAACTCACGACAGAGGGCAAAAGCCTGGCTCAGCTCGAGCGTGGTGCGCGGCGTGAAAGCGTTGCGGTAGCGTGGACGGTCGATGGTGATCTTGGCAATGCCGCCATACTCTTCGAAGCGTATCTCTTCGAACTTCCTAATCTCTTTCCATTCTCTATTGCTCATTGTGTAATAATAGTGTAAGGTTTTTCGTGCAAATGTAAGCATTATTTCTGAAAAAACATGCTCCTTTTGACAAATAATCATTTTTTTTCGTACCTTTGCGCCATGAAAGTGAAGACAGCCCTTCTTTTTGTGGCACTGTGTGCAGGCAGCACTACTGCCCATGCTCAGGTAGAGGTGCTCACCGAGGCACAGGCATCGGGAGCCATTGGCGACCACCAGCCGCTGTGGCTGCATGCCAACAAGTATGGCCTTGGCTCTCTCGACTCGTTGAGTGGCTATGTGCGCGCCGGCCTGTTCCGCCATATAGATGCCGACTCGGCCCGCCGGTGGGCGCTGGGTGGTGGCGTCGACGTGGTGGCAGGGCGTGGCATAGGCAGCAACGTGGTGTTGCATCAGGCCTACGGGCAGGTGCGCTGGCTGAAGGGAGTGCTCACCGTGGGCAGCAAGGAGCAGCGTGCCGAGCTGAAGAACCAGGAGCTGAGCACGGGAAGCCAGACGCTGGGCGTGAATGCGCGCCCCGTGCCAGGCGTGCGGCTCGAGATGCCCGACTACTGGCTGGTGCCCGGGCTGCGAGGCTGGCTGGGACTGCGTGGCCACATTTTTTACGGCATGACCACCGACGACCACTGGCAGAAAGACTTCACCGCCACGACGTCGAAATATACCAAGCACACCAAGCTGCACACCAAGGCCGGATTCCTGCGCATAGGCAAGAGCGGCAGGCCCTTCAGCGCCGAGCTGGGCATAGAGATGGGGTGCCAGTATGGCGGCACCTCCTATATAGAAATGGGCAATGGCCTGACGGAAATAGACAACGAAGACGGGCTGAAGGGCATGCTGCGCGCCTTGGTGCCCAGTGGCGGCGAGGTGGGCGAGGGGCTATACCACAACACGTCGGGCAACCATGTGGGCAGCTATCTGCTGCGGCTGAACCTGGAGCGCAGGCAGATGGGCCTTTCGCTCTATGCCGACCATTACTTCGAAGACCACTCACAGATGTTCTTCATCGACTATGATGGCTACGGGCAGGGCGACGAGTTCAACGAGTGGAAGGACCGGCGCTGGTTTGTCTACGACTTCCGCGACGTGCTCATAGGGGCCGAGCTGAGGCTGAAGCAGTTGCCCGCCATGAGCCGTGTGGTGCTGGAATACGTCTACTCGAAGTATCAGAGCGGCCCCGTCTACCACGACCGCACACGCCTGCTCTCCGACCATGTGGCAGGGCGCGACGAATACTACAACCACTCCATCTATACAGGCTGGCAACACTGGGGGCAGGTGATGGGCAACCCGCTCTACCGCTCGCCGCTCTACAATGCCGACGGGCAGATAAGGGTGATGGACAACCGCTTCTGGGCGTGGCACGTAGGCGTGAGCGGCGATCCCGTCGATGCCTTCCACTACCGTGTGCTGGCCACCCTGCAGCGTGGTTGGGGCACTTACACCGACCCGCTGCCCGACCCTCGCTCCAACGTGAGCCTGCTCTTCGAGGGAGAATACCGGTGGCCAGACAGCGGATGGAGCCTGCGCGGGGCACTGGGTATGGACTTTGGCGGACTGCTGGGCGACCAGGTGGGCGCGCAGCTGACCGTGGCAAGGCGGTTCCGCCTGACGAAAAACTGACTTTTTCCTGAATGAGATGAGAAAACACAGCATACTGACGATGGCCTTGGCAGGGCTGATGACCCTGGCGGGCTGCACCTTCGAGGCATCGGACAACGGAGCCCTCGATGGCTACTGGCAGCTCACGCAAACCGACACGCTGAGCAACGGCCGTTCGGCCGACATGCGCGAGTCGGGATTCTTCTGGGCGGTGCAGCACCGTCTGCTCGAAGTGCGCAACACACGGCAGGGCATACTGCCCGTGTTCTTCCGCTTCGAACTGCGCGACGGACTGCTTATGCTCAGCCACCCCGTGGGCGACCTGCGCGCCATTGGCGACAGCACCATCACCGACGTGGCCACGCTCAGGCCCTACGGCATCACCCGCCTCAGCGACACCCTGCGCGTGCTACGGCTCGACAGCGACCACATGACGCTGCAGGCGCAGACCGTGAGAATGCATTTTAGGAAATACTGATGGCCCGATTACAACGTTTGTTATATAAAGGAATAATTTAGTTGTTACTCTTACTTAAGGGATGTTCTAAAAATTAAATAACTGATAGTCAGATATTTCTGACGATAATTCGATATAATTTTGTACCTTTGCAG
>CAMJLB010000144.1 GCA_946406555.1 uncultured Prevotellaceae bacterium
GAACTTGCAAATATGGTAGAGGGCTTTCTGCTGGCACAGGGTCACTATGAAGTAGGTATAATCCCAGTCGTGGTTGTAGGCCAGCAGCCGCTTGTAGGCATGTAGGGGGGCTTCGTCGCTTATCAAAGATTTGTTTTCTTCTTTGTCAACAGAATGACTGCCAGTGTCAGGCATTCCGACGCAGGGACGGCGAGCCACATGCCTTGTGGAGAAATGAGCATGGGCATCAGGACAAAGGACGGGATAAGGAAGAACAGACCGCGAAGCAGCATATAGACCGTGGCCCGGGCATTCTGCTCAATGGCCTGATAGTATCCGATGATGGCAACATTCAATGCAAAGAATATGGCAGAGGTAGCAAACAGTGGAAGTCCCGCCGTGGCTATCTCGTAGGGCTTGGTCCCTGCGTACAGGAATAGACCGATAAGAGGTTTGGCCCCAAGCGTGAGAACCGCCAAGGCCAGTATTCCGCAGATGAGGGCGGTGCGCAGGCTGAGCATGAAGGCTTGGCGCACACGCTTGCTATTGCCAGCACCATAGTTGAAACTGATGATGGGCTGGGCCGACTGCGCAACGGAGTTGTTGACCATGAACACAATAGGGTAGAGGTAGCAGGCCACGCTGAAGGCGGCCACACCGTCTTCGCCCAGGTTGCTGATGAAGACATAATTGCCAGTGAGCAACATCATCGACATGGCCAGTTCGCCCAGCATGGAGGAGAACCCGCTGCGGGCCATGTATCCGATGTTTCGTGCCGTCAGATAGAAGCTGGTGCGGCTGAGCTTGATGCGACGGAGACGGACGGTCTGTGTGTGGTAGAACATATACCAGCCAACCATCAGCGAGGCAATGGCGCAGCTAAGGGTCGACGCGATGGCACTGCCCGCAATGCCCATCTGCATAGGAAACACAAACAGCCAGTCGAGAAAGATGTTCAGAAGACCGGGGAAAATCTCCAATGAGGCGGCAAACTTTGGAGAACCGTCGAGCCGGATGACAAATGTGCCAATGGTCTGGATGATGATGAAGACGCAGCCGGGGAGAATGGGGAGGAGATACTGCTGAGCCAGCGGCAACAGTGCATCGCTGCATCCCAGCAAGCGCAGGAACGGTATGCGCCAGCAATAAATAATAATGGCAAAAACGGTCATTAGCAACGAGTCCACTTCGAAGGCCTGGGTGACGTTGATGTTGGCAGCCTTGTTGTTGCCATGCGACAGATGGATGCTGGCCACCACCGACACCCCTACGCCGAACATCAACGCAATGCCTGTGGTCATCAGAAACAGCGGTGCCACGATGTTGATGGCTGCCAGTGCATCGCTTCCCACACCTTGTCCGACGAATATGCCGTCTGCAACAGTAAAGAGAGACGCAAACACCATTGACAGCAGCGTGGGGAAGAAAATGCTGTGAAACAGCGGTTCGATCTTTGACTTTCCATAGTCGATGCTATCTCTTTTCAGGTCTTTCAATTTCTTTGCCATAATTATTCGGTTTCTGTATTAGGGTGCCCAATTTGTAGTGCCATGTAATATGAATCTCATATACTTTTGGGTACATCAAATTGGACACTCTATTTCTGTATTATATGATTTTAGATAAAGCCACCCTGTGGCCCGAAGAAGTGTCGTGAATTTGGAAACGGCAATTCTTAATTCTGGCGCAAAGGTACTCAATATTCAGCATAATCAATCAAAAGTTTGCAAAATTGTCGCACATCTGCCAATAAATCATGGTATTGTTTGACATGTTTTGCAGAATTTGCTATCTTTGCATCATCTAAAAAACTCTTATCTGATAAAAAAACATGAAACGTATTGCACTCTACATGATGGCCCTGCTCAGCATGAACATTGCGCTGGAGGAGCCGTTGCAAGCACAACCCCTGAAAACAAAAACAATCGAAGACGGTGGCACTGGTATGTTTAAGGCCATCGCGGTGAAAGAGGCATCGATGCCCGACTTTGTCGTCTATCGCCCCAAGGACATGCTGCATGCCCATGCCCGTTGCGGTGCCATGCCTTTGCTGATGTTTGGCAATGGCGGCTGCATGGACACCAGCATCGACTACGAGAAGATGCTGAGCGAGATTGCATCGCATGGCTATGTGGTGGTGGCCATTGGCGAAATGCAAGACAAGAAGAACGACCGCAAGGAGGGTCACACCCCGTCGTCGGAGCTGAAACGTGGCCTGGAGTGGATGATTGCCCAGAGCCAGACCAAGGGCAGCGACTACTATCAGAACGTGGACACCAGTCGCATTGCCGCTGCCGGACATTCGTGCGGAGGGGCGCAGGTGCTGGCCAACTGTGCTGACAGTCGGATCAAGACCTGTCTTATTCTCAATGCAGGCATGGGCGATATGGAAATGGTTGGTGCTAGCCGCGAATCGCTGAAGGGGCTTCATGCACCTATTATATATATGGTAGGTGGTCCGAGTGACGTGGCCTATCAGAATGCCCAGAAAGACTATGAGCGCATCGGGCATGTGCCTGTGGTGCTGGCAGACCATCCTGCCTCAGGACACGGAGGCACCTACTATCAGTCGCATGGCGGCGACTATGGCCGCATGGTCATCGACTGGATGGACTGGCAGTTGAAAGGCAAGAAAGAGAATGCCGAGATATTTCTGAATGGGCAGTTGGAAGATTATGCCGGCTGGACGGTGAAGGCCAAGAACTTCGGTGTGCGCCCGGGCAGGGTAGTGGAGGCAAAGATGCCCTGCAAGCTGCTTGAAGGAGTGACGGAACGGGCCTACACCATCTACTTGCCCGGTAGCTATGATACCGACACGCTGCGCCAGTACCCCGTGTTATACCTCATGCACGGCGGCGGCGAGTCGCACACGGTGTGGCAGCAGAAAGGACATCTGGGCGAGGTGGCCAATCGGTTGATTGACATCCATGAGATGGACGAGATGATCATTGTTTGTCCTGAGGGCAACGAGAATAACATGATGTATTTCAATGCACCGAAATGGAAGTATGAGGACTATTTCTTCAACGAGCTGGTTCCTTATATCGAAAAGACCTACCGAGCTCGTCGGGACAAGGGCGGCAGAGCCATTGCCGGCTTCTCGATGGGCGGCGGCTGTGCCACGGTCTATGGGGTGCATCATCCGGAGATGTTTGCTATGGTCTTCGACATCAGCGGCTATCAGCGACGTCAGAATTTGGAGTGGCTGAAGAACGACCCTTCGGGCGAGTGGCGCCAACAGGTGATAGAGGATAACAATCCCATCAAGAGAATCCTGGCAGGGACAGAGAAGGACGTCAAGGCCTGGAAACAGGTGGACTGGACGGTATGCGTAGGCGATCATGACTTCACGCTCGAGGCCAACATGGACTTGGTGAAGGCTTTGCGCCAGCAGGGCATAGACTGCAAGATGCGCGTCGCCGACGGCTCGCACAACTGGCAGTTCGTGGCTCCAGCCATGAGCGAAGCCCTGAAACAGGCCAGTCGTTGCTTCCGCAGCCTGTGGATCATGAATGGCGAGCGAAACATCTATGGTGTGCTTCACCAGCCCGAACATGCCAGCGGACGCATGCCGCTGGTGATCATCTCCCACGGATTCAATGGCACCCATCATTTTGGCCAGAACTACTTTGAACCATTGGCCAAGCTGGGCTTCCAGACCTATTCGTTCGATTTCCCTTGTGGCTCTCTCTACAGTCGTAGCGACAACAACACGATGAATATGTCGGTCATTGACGAGAAGAACGACCTGAAGGCCATCGTCGACTTCTTCAGCAAGCAGTCTTACGTCGATGCGTCGCGCATTGTGCTCATCGGCGAGAGCCAGGGCGGACTCGTTTCTGCGCTTGCAGCAGCCGAACTGCCCAAGGAAATCAGCGAGTTGGTGCTTGTCTATCCAGCCCTCTGCATTCCCGATAACTGGAATGAGCGCTATCCCAAGGCTGAAATGATTCCCGACACGACACGCATGTGGAACGTGCCTCTGGGGCGCAAATACTTCAGTGAGGTTCGCCCCATGAAGGTGTTCAAGCAGATAGGCAAGTTTAAGAAGCCTGTACTCATCGTGCAGGGTGATGCCGATCCCGTCGTGTCGATGAAGGATTCGGAACGGGCGCAGAAATTATATAAGAATGCCCGTCTGCATGTGATTCCCGGTGCTGGTCACGGCTTCAAGCCGACAGAATTTCAGCAGTCGGTGGAACAAATCACATCTTTCCTTGACAAGAAAGAAATAGAGTAGTTAACATGCGTTTGCGTCATTTACTCTGAGTATTTGGCGCATTTACTTGTACAGAATGACTGCACCTGCTTCTACTTCTGGAGATCTTTTTCTTCCTTTTTGATGAAGGATATGAAGGATAGAATAGCAACTTTCTCTATAGGAAATTATTTACCCCCGACCTAAATGTTTTTCTTTATACGAAAGTTATATATACATCCTTCATATCCTTCATAAGTGGCAAAGACGGCATTCGCAGGTATGCCATTTAGACATCGCAAACAATACATTTAGGCATTGAAAACGATAGATTTATGAAATAGAGTAGAGTCAATCAGCAAGTGCATTATAATCCAACTAAGTAACGGTGAATTTGCCCCAAGTTATTTTTTTATCATTACTAAATAAGGAAAATTAACGGTAAAAGTGGGAATGTTGAAGTCTTTAGCATGAAAATAATTGAATAAATCTTTTGTTGGTTGCCTGAAAAGTTGTAACTTTGCAGCCGATTTTTTTAAATAGTTAATGAAGACCGACAAAAAACAAAATCAGTATCGTGTCAATGAACAGATACGTGTGCGTGAGGTTCGCATAGTAGGTGAAAGCGGATCCACGGTGATGCCTACAAAGCAAGCTTTGGATATGGCTCGTCAGCAAGGGGTTGACCTTGTTGAAATCTCGCCAAACGCGAATCCGCCCGTTTGTCGCCTTATTGACTATTCAAAGTTCCTCTATCAGCAGAAGAAACGCGCCAAGGAGATGAAAGCCAAGCAGGTGAAGGTAGAGGTAAAGGAAATCAGATTTGGGCCTCAGACCGATGAGCACGACTATCAGTTCAAGCTGAAGCATGCCAAGGAGTTCTTGGAAGAGGGCAACAAGGTGCGTGCTTACGTGTTCTTCAGAGGACGAAGCATTCTTTTCAAAGAGCAGGGCGAGGTGCTGTTGCTGCGTTTTGCCAACGATTTGGAAGAGTGCGGAAAGGTAGAGTCGATGCCATCGCTTGAAGGAAAGAAAATGTTCCTCTATCTGGCTCCGAAGAAAGCTGGTGTGGCCAAGAAGAGCCAGCAGGCTCGTGACCGCGAGGCCAGCGAGGCTGAGGCAAAAGAGAACGGCAAGCAGATGAAGGTCGAAAGGCCGATGGTCGACTTGGATGCTGAAAGCCCGTCGAACGGAGGTTTGCTGGCAAATGCCAAGATCAGTGCTGATGCGCTGAAGAAGCTGACAGATACCAACGACGAAGATTAAGAAATGAATTAAGGTGCGCTGCGCCCGGTATATGCGTTGCCACCGCTTTTAATATTTTTAAAAACATAAAACATTTAAAAAAATGCCAAAAGTAAAGACAAATTCCGGTGCAAAGAAGAGATTCTCTTTCACGGGTACAGGTAAGGTTAAGAGACACCACGCTTACCACAGTCACATTCTGACGAAGAAGACCAAGAAGCAGAAGCGCAACTTGGTTCATCAAGCAATCGTTGACAACTCAAACATGAAGCAGGTTCGCGACCTGTTGTGTCTCCGCTAATTAACCTATTGTCTAACATTTTAAAGTAAAGAAATTATGCCAAGATCAGTAAATCACGTTGCATCAAGAGCAAAACGTAAGAGAAT
>CAMJLB010000145.1 GCA_946406555.1 uncultured Prevotellaceae bacterium
GCCTTCTTTATCGGAGACTGCAGCTCAGCGATGAGCGTGCAGTCTCTCTTTTTTTGTTCCGGCCGCAGCTTCATCTCCCTTTCGTCCGGGACTGGAAGTGGGAACCGTTTCCTTATGGAAAAAGTTTTCAAGACATCTGCTCCGTCTGCTCCTCTGTAAAACATGCTCAGGATCAGTCGTTTATCGCTGTAACAGGAGGGAGCAGATATTTTGATCTGCTCCCTTCTTGGTCTAAAGTCTGTAGTCAGTACGGAGTAGTAGTAATTATGTGTAAGCTAAATTTGCAACAAAGAAATAAAAATTGTACCTTTGTAGCGTTCTTAATGAGCGCCTTCATCTGTTAGAGTTATGAAGTCAGCGTTCCTAATACTATTACAAATTAAAAGCTAAGAAGCAATTATGGCAAGATTTAAACGTATTCTTTTGAAGCTGTCGGGCGAGAGCCTGATGGGCAAGCAGGGCTATGGCATCGATCCCGAACGCCTCGGCGATTATGCTCGTCAGATTAAGGAGGTGAGCGATATGGGTGTGCAGATAGGCATTGTGATTGGTGGTGGCAACATCTTCCGTGGCCTGAGTGGCTCTCAGAAGGGTTTTGACCGCGTGAAGGGCGACCAGATGGGCATGTGTGCCACGGTGATCAACTCACTGGCATTGTCGTCGGCCCTGGGGGCCATAGGAGTAAAGAACAAGGTGCTTACGGCCATCCGTATGGAGCCCATCGGCGAGTTCTATACGAAGTGGAAAGCCATCGAGGCCATGGAGCAGGGGCAGGTATGTATTTTCTCGGCAGGCACAGGCTCGCCTTATTTCACTACCGATACTGGCAGCAGCCTGCGTGGAATAGAAATCGAGGCCGACGTGATGCTCAAAGGCACCCGTGTAGATGGCATCTATACCGCTGACCCAGAAAAGGACCCCACGGCCACGAAGTTCACCGATATTACGTATAAAGAGGTGCTTGCCCGAGGCTTGAAGGTGATGGATCTCACGGCCATTTGCATGTGTCAGGACAACCATCTGCCTATCTATGTGTTCAATATGGATGTGGTGGGCAACTTGAAACGTGTCATGGAAGGAGAAGAGATAGGCACGCTCGTGCATAATTGAATGTTGATCGTAGAAGGTTGAGCGAAATATAGGGGGTGAGCATTGATGGCTGAATGTTGAGCATTTTTTTATTTCGCTCAACGCCTAACGCTCACCCCCTATATTTCGCTCAACGCTCACCCCTTACACTTCTTCGAACTCTACGTATTCGCCTTCGTTGTCGTTGAATATTTTACGCTGCTCTCTTGGGTCGCGCTCGTCGATGATGGTCACGTTTCCAGCCTGTGTGGAGCGGGCCTGCCTCTTAGTCTGCTGTTGCTGCTGCTGCTGGGGGCGTGCTTGCTGCTGTTTGCCATCGCTGGTGGTGCTGCCTGTTTTGCTCTTGAAGTAGTCTTTGTCGAACTGGGGCGACTCTTTCTGCCTGTAGTGTTTGTCGGCCATGCGGCGGAAAGTCTCTTCGTCGTCGTAGTCGCCCGTCACGGCTTGCTTTATCTTTTTTACGCCACGGCGTATATAAGCCAGCACAATCATCACGATTACGGTGAGGAAAATAAGCAGGAAGGCAATGACAAAAAGGAAAATATTCATAGGTTTAGTTAGCTATAGGTTATTATTGTATTCAGGCGGGTAGGGTAGGTCTACGACTTTTTCGTCGTGACTACCGACAGTAGCACATACCATGCTATAGTGGCCGATATGCCGATGAAGCCCAGCATGGCGATGAGCAGTGCCGCTGTGACGACAAAGATATATTTCACCTCGTTTCCCTTCCAACCCCAGTGTTTGAACTTCAGGGCGAACATGGGCACCTCGCTTACCAGCAGGTAGCTGCTGAGGGGTATGAGTGCCAAGGTGATGTAAAGCCAATATTCAGGCAACATGTATGGTTCAAACCATGTCTTCCAGTTCAGGCTTACGATCAGCCCTCCCCAGAACAGGGCGTTGGCCGGTGTGGGCAGACCGATGAATCCCAGGGCCTGTCGCTCGTCGAGGTTGAACTTGGCTAGGCGCAATGCCGAGAAGGCAGCGATGACGAAAGCCAGGAAAGGCACCCATGTCTGGTGAAGATGGAAAGAGCCAAGGAAGCTGAACACCATTGCCGACGGTGCGAAGCCGAAGGTGATGTCGTCGGCCAGCGAGTCGAGCTCTTTGCCTATGGGCGAGCTTACGCCTAATAGTCGGGCCGACATGCCGTCGAAGAAGTCGAACACTGCCCCGACGACAATGAACAGCAA
This sequence comes from uncultured Prevotellaceae bacterium, assembly GCA_946406555.1. Classification (GTDB taxonomy): domain Bacteria; phylum Bacteroidota; class Bacteroidia; order Bacteroidales; family Bacteroidaceae; genus Prevotella. The sequence goes on from CAMJLB010000145.1 coordinate 2,286, forward strand.
AGCCTGCTGATAGTAGCCTTTAAAGGCGAAATAGGTAGCTATGCATCCCGAAATGAGATTCAAGCAGGTTATGGTGTTAGGTATATGTTTCTTCATGGCAGTTGGGCAATCACGGTTTGGTCGCCAGTGGTGGGCTGTCCCATTTTTACTTCGGGCTTTGAACCTAAGGGCAGATATACGTCGACGCGCGACCCCAGCTTGATGAATCCCAGGTGCTCGTCGATGTAGCAGTCTTCCTCGTCCTTGGCGTAGGTCACGATGCGTCGTGCCATGGCACCGGCAATCTGTCGCACCAGCACCAGCTGGCCGTCGGGTGTCTCGATCATGGTGTCGGCATGCTCGTTTTCTTCACTCGCCTTAGGCAGCCATGCTTTGTGGTAGTTGCCATTGAAGTGCTTCACAAACTTCACGCGCCCGTCGACGGGGAACCAGTTGGCATGTACGTTGAGCGGGCTCATGAATATAGAGATCATCAGCCGTCGGTCGTGAAAATAGTCGTTCTCTTCGGTTTCTTCTACTACGACGATTTTTCCGTCTGCGGGAGCCACCACAACCTTTTCCGTATTGCCGTTGTAGTAGCGTATGGGGCAACGATAAAAGTTCAGCATCAGCAGCCAGGCGGCTCCGAAGACGAGTATGAAGAGTGCAAAAGGAATTATTGTGCTGAACAATCGCCAGAGAATCACCCCGATGGCAATGATGAAGAACAGGGTGTAGAGTAGCTCGTCGGTGCCCTCACGGTGTATTCTGATCTTCTTCAGCTTCTTGATTCTTTCTCCCATGGTTTGTTTTTAGTACTAAATTGGTTGCAAAGGTAATGCTTTTTTGTTAAATGGCAAACTTTTTGTGTATTTCTTTGCATTTTTGCTACTTATTAAGTGTCTTTTAAGACATTCTGTTTTGCCGTTTTGCATAAATTTCGTAATTTTGCCGAGAAAACAATTTTAAAGCAATATTCATTATGGTAAAGCATATTATTCTCTGGACATTGCGTCCGGAACTCTCAGAAACAGAAAAACAATCGGTAAAGGCGGGTATCAAGGCCGGTCTTGAAGGGTTGGTGGGCCGCGTGCCCGGTCTCGTCGACGTGAAGGTGACCATCGATGGCCGTCTGGCCTCGTCGAACGCCGACGTGATGCTCGATTCCACCCTCGAGTCGGAAGAGGCTTTGAAGGGCTATGCCCAGCATCCCGACCATCTGGCCGTGGCCAACACCAAGGTACGGCCCTACACCGTGAGCCGTGCCTGTCTCGACTTCGAAATCTGAAACTGAAAAATATTTTTTATGGAAGATTTCATTCACCTGCACGTACATACTTATTATTCTATTCTCGACGGTCAGTCGAAGATCAAGGACTTGGTGAAGAAGGCCATCGGCGACGGCATGCGCGGCATGGCCATCACCGACCACGGCGACATGTTTGGCATCAAGGAGTTTCACGACATTGTCAATGGCGTGAACAAAGACCGCAAGAAGGAGGGTCTGGAGCCTTTCAAGCCCATCTTCGGCTGCGAGATGTATGTGTCGCGCCACGGCTCGAAGTCGCTCCGTCGTGGCAAGGAAGACCAGAGTGGCTACCACCTCATCGTGCTGGCCAAGAACTACCGTGGCTACAAGAACCTCATCAAGCTCGTGTCCAACTCCTGGACCGACGGCTACTACATGCGTCCACGCACCGACCGCGAGGACCTGGAGCGCTACCACGAAGACCTCATCGTCTGCTCGGCCTGTATCGCCGGCGAGGTGCCCAAGAAGATTCTCAACGGCGACATCGCCGGGGCCCGCGAGGCCATCGAGTGGTACCACGGCGTCTTCGGCGACGACTACTATCTGGAGTTGCAGCGCCACGAGGTGAAAGACCCCTCGATACGCGCCAACCGCGAGACCTTCCCCTTGCAGCAGCAGGCCAACAAGGTGCTCATCGAACTGGCCCACGAGTACGGCATCAAGCTCGTATGCACCAACGACGTGCATTTCGTGGAGCAGGAGAATGCCGAGGCCCACGACCACCTGCTCTGCCTCTCTACCGGCAAGGACCTCGACGACCCCACCCGCATGCTCTACTCCAAGCAGGAGTGGTTTAAGACCAAGGCCGAGATGAACGCCATCTTCAGCGACGTGCCCGAGGCGCTGAGCAACACGCTGGAGATTCTCGACAAGGTGGAGATCTACTCCATCGACCACGACCCCATTATGCCCTTCTTCCCCATTCCCGAGAGCTTCGGCACCGAGCAGCAGTGGCGCGAGCGCATCACCGAGCAGCAGCTCTACGAGGAGTTCACCCGCGACGAGAACGGCGAGAACCCTCTTCCGCGCGAGGAGGGCGAGAAGAAAATCAAGAAGCTCGGCGGCTACGACAAGCTCTACCGCATCAAGTTCGAGGCCGACTACCTGGCCAAGCTGGCCTACGAGGGAGCGTACAAACGCTATGGAGTGGCCCCCCCTTCTGCCCCCGAGGGGGCTACTATAGACCCGTCTCTTGATAGTAAAACTATAGAAGCCCCCTCGGGGGCCGTAGGGGGGGCTTCCGCCAAGGAGGTCCTCGACCGCATACGCTTCGAGCTGCACATCATGAAGACCATGGGCTTCCCCGGCTACTTCCTCATCGTGCAGGACTTCATCAACTCGGCCCGCGACGAGCTCGACGTGTGGGTGGGCCCCGGCCGTGGCTCTGCCGCCGGCAGCGTGGTGGCCTACTGCCTGGGCATCACCAAGATAGACCCGCTGAAGTACGACCTGCTGTTCGAGCGTTTCCTTAACCCCGACCGTATCTCGCTGCCCGATATCGATACCGACTTCGACGACGATGGGCGCGGCAAGGTGCTCAAGTGGGTGATGGACAAGTATGGTCACGAGAACTGCGCCCACATCATCACCTACGCCTCGATGGCCACGAAGAACAGTATCAAGGACGTGGGCCGCGTGGAGAAGCTGCCCCTGGCCACGAGCAACGCCCTCTGCAAGGCCATTCCCGACCGTCTGCCCGACGGGCTGAAGATGAACCTCACCAACGCCATCAAGTGCACCCCCGAGCTGCGCGATGCCGAGGCGTCGGCCGACCCTGTGCTGGCCAACACCATCAAGTATGCCAAGATGCTCGAGGGCACCGTGCGCGGCACGGGCATACATGCCTGCGGCTTCATCATCTGCCGCGACCCCATCAGCGACTGGGTGCCCGTATCCACCGCCGACGACCCCGACTTCAAGGACACGAAGACCAACTGCACGCAGTACGACGGACACGTCATCGAGTCGACAGGACTCATCAAGATGGACTTCCTCGGACTGAAGACGCTCTCGGAGCTGAAGGAGGCCTGCGCCAACATCAAGCAGACGCTTGGCATCGACATAGACCTCGACACCATACCCATCGACGACCCGAAGACCTACGAGCTCTACCAGCAGGGACGCACCATCGGCACCTTCCAGTTCGAGT
>CAMJLB010000146.1 GCA_946406555.1 uncultured Prevotellaceae bacterium
CGGATTTCACGGATTTTATAATTGAACACGAAGACACGAAGGCACGAAGATGAAGTCTCGTATGCGTAGCCCTTTGTGCATCAACACACACCGGCCGCCCTGGCTGGAATGAAAATCGCGTTTCACCGCACAGCAGTGAAACGCGATTTTCAGTTTATATGTTTTCGAATAAAAACAGACGATTCCCATTCATAATCTCCATGGTTCAGTCTTCCTGTTGCGTTCTCGGCCAGTTCACCAGAAACACCCGTTCGGTGGCGCGTGTGAGGGCCGTGTATAGCCAGTGCAGGTAGTCGGGGGTGAGCATGTCGTCGGTCATGTAGCCTTGGTCTATGTAGACGTGAGCCCACTGCCCGCCCTGTGCCTTGTGGCAGGTCACGGCATAGCCGAACTTTATTTGCAGGGCGTTGTAGTAGGCATCGCCTTTGAGCTGCTTGATGCGCTCGCTTTTCAGGGGAATGTCGGCATAGTCTTCCATCACCTTATTGTATAATAGCTCTTGCTGCTCGCGTGTCAGGGCGGGCGCCTCGGTGTTGAGGGTGTCGAGCAGTGCCGTGGCTGTAAGCTCAAAGTCGTCGTAGTCGGGCATGGTCACGGTCACGTCGGCAAAGCGGAAGCCATAGAGCTGTCGCACGTTGCGCACCCGTTGCACCACGCAGCGGTCGCCGTTGGCAAGAAAGGCAGGTGCTTCGCTTCTGCCCCCGCTCTCTTGGGAAGGCTGGCGGCTGAGGCTGCCGCCGGAGGCAAGCCCCTTCAGGCTGTAGTTGTTTTTCACGATCATGAGCTGGTCGCCCCGGCACAGTTCTTCCTCTCGGTCGAGCACGGTTCGGCGCACCCCTTGGTTGTAGATGTTTGCCCGTTTGTTGGAGCGTGTCACCACGATGGTCTCGTCGATGCCCACGCGGCTGTAGCTGCTCGCCATCTGTTCTATGAGTTCGTCGCCCGGCACCACCGTGATGTCGGCAAATCCCTTCAGTCGCAATCTGGGCAGCTGCGTGGCCTCGTCGTGGGAGATGAGCTGGCGTATGGCCGTGGCATTGCTCAGTATGCCCGATTGCCGGCTCTGTCGCAGCACCTCGGTCAGGTCGCTCTCGAAGACCGTGAGACCATAGCCCTGCAGCACCTGGCCTTGCAGTGCGGGCGCCTCTTCTTCGCCCACGGGTGGCAGCTGTGCCGTGTCGCCAATGAGCAGCAGACGGCAGTTCTGGCCTTGGTACACATAGTGCACCAGATCGTCGAGCAGGGTGCCGCTGCCGAAGGTGTCGTTTTGCGTGATGCCGGCAATCATCGATGCCTCGTCGACGATGAACAGCGTGTCGTGGTGCAGGTTGTCGTTCAGCCTGAAGCCCGACAGGTCGCCGGCTGTCTGTTGGCGGTAGATACGCCGGTGAATGGTAAATGCGGCACTGCCTGCATAGAGCGAGAACACCTTGGCGGCACGGCCCGTGGGAGCCAGTAGCACCAGCTTCTGCCTGAGGGCCTGCATCGACCGCACGATGGCCGCCGCCAGCGTGGTCTTGCCCGTGCCTGCCGACCCGCGCAGAATCATTGCCGCCTGGGGGCTGCGGCTCTGCAGGAAGCAGCAAAACACGTCGATGGCACGTTGCTGGCCGCTGGTGGCCGCATGACCCAGAGCCTCACCTATATGGTGTTTCAGTTCGTCTTGTATCATTTTTTGTGAAGATAATTTGCTGCTTTGCGCTTTTTGCATTAACTTTGCAGGCACAAAGGTAATAAAAATATTCGGAAACAGGATCTAGTCATGCAGGAAATAAGTAGCAAAAGCCAGAATCAGCGCATTACCATACGTGTGGGTCGCAACACGCTGTCTTTCACGATGCTCGATGGCGACGGCCATGTGGACTTCGAACCATACGTATTGAAGAGCGGTGTGTCGATGGCGGCCAACCTGCGCGAGGCTTTCAAAACGTCGGCAATGCTCAGCCATGCCTCGTCACGTGCCCGTGTGCTCATCGACAGCGATGTGCTCATGATACCTGTTGAGCTGTTTGAAGAGGCCGACATGGCCGTGTGGCACCATCATGCCTTCCCTTCCAGCGTGCAGGATGCAGTGTTCTATAACGTGCTGCCCGACCTGAATGCAGTATCTGTGTTTTCGATGAACAAAGACCTGCGCCTGGTCATCGACGACCATTTCAGCGACGTGAAGCTCATCTCGGTGAATACGCCCGTGTGGCGGTATCTGCACCAGCGTAGCTTCACCGGCACGCGCTATAAGCTGTATGGCTATTTCCATGAGCAGCGCCTCGAGGTGTTCTGTTTTCAGCAAAACCGGTTCAGGTTCTGCAATTCGTTTAGCGTCAGGCAGCCTCACGATGCGCTCTACTTCCTGCTCTATGTGTGGAACCAGTTGCAGTTGCAGCCCCGGTTCGACGAACTGCACATCGTGGGCGATATTCCCGAGCAGGAATGGCTTTTAGCCCAACTGCGCCGTTTCCTGCAGAAAGCCTACGTCATCAATCCCTCGGCCGACTTCAACCGTGCGCAGGTCACTGCCATCAAGGGCATGCCCTACGACTTGCAGACCCTTTTCGTGAAAGGACGTTAGCCTGCATATTCAGTTTTTCTCTTTCGTTTTGATGAGTGCCTCGACCTTCTCTTTCAGGTCGTTGGCCGTGGCGGGGTTTCGTGCCACGATGTTGCCTTGCTTGTCGGCTACGATGCAGGCAGGCACGGTGGCAATGCCGAATGTTGTTACCAGTGGGCTTTGCCACATCTTTCCGTCGCAGATGTTGTGCCACGCTAAGCTGTCGTCTCCGGTATATGGCTTGATGTCGCTGGGCTTGGCGTCGAGTGCCACGGCCATGATGGCAAGCTGCTCCTTGTGCTCGTCGTGCAGCCTTCGCAGCTGTGCCATGTTCACGCGGCTGTCGCTGCTCCATGATGCCCAGAAAATGATTACGTTGGCCTGGGCTTGCAGTTTTTTCTGCGTCACGGTCTTTCCCTTGGTGTCTTTTGCCGAGAAAGCAGGCAGCTTGCTGCCAACGGGTGCATTGCCCAAGGGCTGCAACTGCTTGTGCAGACGTACCACCAGACCGTTCTCGGTGGCATGCAGGATGCTGTCGCACAGCTGGTAGGCCAGTTTGTAGTCGGGGGTTACGGTTTGCAGGAAGTAGCGTTGCAGCAGGTATAGGCTGACGGGCGATGCCGGTTTCTCTTCGATGAACTGCCGTGCTGCCTTTTTCACCTCCGGGGGCGTCTGCTGATTGGCTTGCAGGCGGAAGGCCGTCATGTCTTCATTTTCCTGTGTGCCTTCAATCTCGGTCTCGCGCAGATGGGAGGCATCGCCCTTGACGGTGATTCTTGCCCCAGGCTGGGCAAAGATGGGCATGGCGGTGAAATTGGGAAAGAGCAAGGTGAGCGTGGCCGTGTCGTCCAGGTTGCGCTGGTACGACAGTCGGCCATCGCGCACGATGATGGTGTCTTTCCACCCCTTCACGGCATCATAGAGATAGAATTCTGCTTGGTTCATATTGCGGAAGCGCCCTTCCAGCCGGAACGGGCCGTCGGAAGAGGTGCATGCCGCCGTAAGCAGCATGCCGCCAAGCAGGAGCAGAGGTATGAGCCGCGAGTGGTGTCTTTGCATGAGTTCTATTCGTTTTTTTTATTTTGCCACTTTGGTCAGCTCCAGGTCTTTGGCAGCGTAGGCGGCATAGGTGGGGTCTTTGGCAATGGCAGTCCTGAGGCATTCTGCTGCTTCGGCCGTCTTGCCGGTGCGTGCAGCAAGGATAGCTTTGAGATAGTCGGTAGTGGCATCGGGGCGGTCTACATACTTCAGCGTCACCTCGGCCTGGGCGTAGTTCTTGCTCATGATTTGTGCCAGTGCGGCCGAGTTGGTGAAGATGTCCTCGAAGTAGTTCTCTGCCTCGGCATACTTTCCCTGTGCGAGACACAGGTTGCCCATGACCTCTTTCAGGCCGTTGGCCTCAGATCCCTTGGCGATGTAGTTCTCTGCCGTGGGCAGGTCGCCCTTGAGCAGTGCCAGCAGTCCCTGGTTGGCGTTGGCCTCGGGCATTGAGGGGTTCAGTCGCTGGGCCTTCTCGAGCCACTTTGCTGCTTCCTGTGTGTTGCCATTGGCGAAGAGCATCACAGCCACGTTGTTGAAGGCGCGTGGGTCTTTCTCGTAGAGTTCTGCCGTCTTCCTGTAAATGGCCTCGGCCTGTTTCGGGTCGTCGTCGTAGAGGGTGGCGGCATAGAGCAGCTCTTCGAGCGACAGCTTGGTGGCATCGTCTTTGTATTGCTGCTTAATCTGGTCGTCGTCGCGGCCAATGAGCTGGTAGCTGATGGTCATGCGGGCACGTCGCAGCTGTGGCAGGATACCGTCGGCCAGCTCGCGGAAGGCGCTCGAGATAGCCTTCACCTGCTGCTCTCGCTCCTCCGGGTCTTTATACATGGAGAGCACACGCAGTATGATGTCTTTGTCCTGAATATTGCTGGCGGCCACCAGTTCCTTGAATCCTTCCCAGTCTTCGGCAGTGTAGTGTGTGTCGATGAATGCGTCGGCTTTCTGCTGTTTCATCTGCTGCTTCACATAGTCAACGGTTGCATCTTGGCGCTTGCCGGCCAGTTTCTCGTTGAGTGCGAATCCACCATCCGGCGAGGCGTATGCGCTCACCTCGACGCCGTCGAGCAGCTTTCCCTGTTGGTCTTTGGCAATTTCGCCCAGCAGTCGCACGAACTCCTGTACCGAGTTGTTTTGCAGCTCGCTCTTGCGCAGCTGTGCCTGGCCGATGAGGAACTTCACGTTGGCCTCCTGCTTTTGCTCGATGACGCGCTGGAAGGCATCCTGGGCAGTGGCGCCCATGGCCGAGGTAAGCGTGCGTTTATAAAGCTCGCTGGTGGCCACGATGCCGTTGGCCACCTTCACGTCGGGTACCTTCACGGTCTTGTTGCCTATACGGGCATCGAAGGTGAGGTAGAGGTCGCTCTGCTGCATCTCGGGAGTGTACTGCCAGTTGCTCTTCATGGTGTAGCGGCCACCGATGAGGTAGGAGATGGTCTGGTTGTTGCCCAACACCTTCTCGCCTTGGAAGGTAGCACTGGTGCCACGCACGGCTTTCTGCCCAGTGACGGTCTGGTAGCGCAATTCAGGGATTACGGTGACCGTGGCCTTCTTCTTCATGTACTTTTCGGGGAACATGCCGTTGATGGTGGCGGGTACTTGGCCTTGTTGCGTCTCCAGCGGGGTTGGCGTCACATTGAAGTTGTCGGCCGAGAGTGCTCCCAGCTTTCCGGAGCACGATGCCAGCAGCACTGCAGCTACCGGGGCAAGAAAAAAAACTTTCTTCTGCATAGTCTTATCGTATTGTATGATGTATTAGCACTACATGTGATATATAATAATGTGCAAAGATAAGCATAAATTGTGGTGAATCGACGAAACGTTGGCTTTTTTTTGTTTTATTAATTATTTTGGCTGAGACAGAAAGAAAATGCACACCTGACAACGAGGCCAAGTGCGCAATCACATCATGAAACAAAAATGTGCCGCGAGCGGGACTCGAACCCGCACAACCATTCCTGGTCAAGGGATTTTAAGTCCCTCGTGTCTACCATTCCACCATCGCGGCAGCCA
>CAMJLB010000147.1 GCA_946406555.1 uncultured Prevotellaceae bacterium
GATAAGATTAGGATGCATTGGCCATAAGATATATATCTTAAGGCGAATGCGACCTAATGTTATGTTCGTAGGAACCTAAGGGTGGGAGCGATGTGGCTAAGGCGTTTCGAAGCTATCGGCAGATAGTCGGTGGAGGGGGGCGGCTGAGGACTGAGGACTTTTTTGAAAAAAACTTTTTTTTGAATTATAGCTGTTCACTAAAACTTTTTGAGCCAACTCTGTTTGATTAGGAGGGGGCTTACTTTTTCGAAAAAATCCGCAACATCCGCTTATCGGCACTGCGGATAGGCTTTTGATGTATATTTAAGTTTTAGCGGACAGCAATAATCATTTTTCTTGTTTGCGGAGATAAAAGTACTACTTTTCTTGAATATAGATGCATTTTGGGCGTTAGAAGAGATGAAAAGGGGGTAAAGGCGTGACGTATTTGTGTTAAAAGGGAGGAAAGAGAGGGCGGGTTGACGAACTTTGACCATAGTTGCATTCATGAACATCCAGACTGATCTCAGCGGGTGGAAAACAACAAAAAACAGGTTGTAGCAGGGCATTGGCATAATAAATGACAGGAAAGTTGCCGTGAAGTTATAATAATGTTATAACTTTGCACACGCATAAACAAAAAAGTAAAATGAAACGAGGATTCCTTTATTTCATCTGCGCTGTGTCGGCTATGGGCGGTCTGCTCTTTGGCTATGATTGGGTGGTGATAGGCGGCGCAAAGCCGTTCTATGAACTGTATTTCGGCATTGCCGATTCGCCCCTGATGCAGGGCGTGGCAATGACAACTGCTCTGGTGGGCTGTCTCGTCGGCGCAATGGTTGCAGGTGCATTGGCTGACAGGTACGGGCGCAAGCCGCTGCTGATGGTGTCAGCCGTACTGTTCACAGTATCGGCCATTGCCACTGGGCTGTTCAACGAATTTACGATGTTCAACATTGCACGTTTTATCGGTGGGGTCGGCATCGGCGTTGCATCTGCCCTGTCTCCCATGTATATTGCCGAGGTTAGTCCCACAGAAATACGCGGACGTATGGTGAGCCTGAACCAGATGACCATCGTGCTTGGAATACTCGCTGCTCAGATAGTGAACTTGCTATTGGCACGTGACACCAGCATAGCCGCCGAACAGGCTTGGAATGTGGCATGGGGCTGGCGATGGATGTTCTGGGCCGAGACGTTGCCCGCCGCCTTGTTCCTTTTGATGAGTTTCTTTATTCCAGAAAGTCCGGTGTTCTTAAAATTAAAAAATGAAAAAAATGAAAAGTTTAAGCATGACGAGGCCGGGTTAGGTGAACTCTTTCAGAATAAATATGGTAAGGTGCTGTTGCTGGGCTTGGTCATAGCCGTGTTCCAGCAGTGGTGTGGAACGAATGTTATCTTCAACTATGCCCAGGAGATTTTCGTTGGTGCAGGGTTTGATGTAGATGGGATGTTCATCAACATCGTCATCACGGGTATTGCCAATGTGCTGTTTACCTTTGTGGCATTGTACACCGTCGAGAAGTGGGGTCGCCGGACGCTGATGCTCATTGGTGCTGGCGGCTTGGGTACTATCTATGCCATTCTCAGCTTCTGCTACTTCCGGCACATGACAGGTATGCCTATGGTGGTGCTCGTTGTGGCCGCAATATCGATTTATGCCATGACGCTGGGGCCTGTCACCTGGACGCTGCTGGCTGAGATATTCCCGAACCGTGTGCGCGGTGTGGCGATGTCCACCTGCACCTTTGCCCTATGGGTAGGCTGCTGCACACTCACATTCTCTTTCCCCTTAATGAATTCTGCGTTAGGCAGCGGCGGTACCTTCTGGATATACTCGGCCATCTGCATTTGTGCCTTTGTGTTCCTATTCCGCAACTGTCCGGAAACAAAGGGAAAAAGTCTGGAAGAACTGGAACAGGAATTGGTAGGATGAATAGTTGTGATAACGAAATAATGAAATACAGTTTATGTCAACAGTAAAAGCTTGGAGAGAAACCGTGACTATCCCGACATACGAAGTCGGGCAGCCAGAGAAGAACCCTATATTCTTGGAAAAAAGAGTCTATCAGGGTTCATCGGGCGTGGTCTATCCTTATCCCGTCATTGAGAGTATTGCCAACGAAACAACCGACCATGAGTGGCAGGCTGTCTTTCTTGAAAACGAGTACATCAAGGTGATGATTCTGCCAGAGTTGGGCGGTCGTGTGCAGATGGCATACGACAAGATCAAGCAGCGCCACTTCGTCTATTACAACCATGTCATCAAGCCTGCCCTTGTAGGACTTCTGGGACCCTGGATCAGCGGCGGCATAGAGTTCAACTGGCCGCAGCATCACCGACCCTCGACCTACATGCCCGTAGATACCTCCATCGAGGAGAATGCCGATGGCTCAGTGACCGTCTGGGTGAACGAGATGGAGAAGATGTTCCACCAGAAAGGTATGGCAGGCTTCACGTTGCGTCCCGGCTTCGCCTATTTGGAAATCAAGGGGGTGCTCTACAACCGGACAGACGTGCCGCAGACCTTCCTCTGGTGGGCGAACCCCGCCGTGGAGGTGAATGATGCCTACCAGAGCGTGTTCCCGCCCGACATCAACGCCGTCTTCGACCACGGCAAGCGTGCCGTCTCCCGCTTCCCTATCGCCACGGGAACGTACTACAAGATGGACTACTCCGCCGGTGTCGATATATCCAACTACAAGAACATCTACGTTCCAACCTCTTATATGGGTGTCAACTCCCGTTTCAACTTCGAGGGCGGCTATGAGAACGATACACAAGCCGGTATGCTGCATGTGGCCAGCCACCATTTCTCGCCAGGCAAGAAGCAGTGGACTTGGGGTAATGGTGATTTCGGACGCGCCTGGGACCGCAACCTGACCGACTGCGTCGGAATTGAAAATGGAAAATTGAAAACTGAAAATTGCGTTGGCACACAACAGACAGATAAAAAACAAGCCGAAGGCAACTTTCAACTCTCAACTCTCCGCTTTCAACTGCGACCAGGCTTCCGTCCATATATCGAACTGATGGCCGGTGTCTATACTGAAAACCAGCCCGACTTCACATGGCTGATGCCTTACGAGGAAAAGAGTTTCGTGCAGTACTTCATGCCCTATCGTGAACTGGGTGTGGTAAAGCAGGCTTCGAAGGACCTCATCATGAACATTGAACAAGTTGACGAGTTGTCAACTATTATCCGCTTCAAGGTATTTGCCACATCCAAACAGGAAGTTCGCATCGTACTTCGCAACGACGATGGAACGATATATTATAATAAGGTAGTGACGATCACCCCTGAAGAAGTATTGACAGAGGCCGTTGATGTAAAAAGTGCCAAGTTTAATGAACTGACCTTCGACATCTTCAAGACCTTTGTCTATGGTGAGCGTAGTGTGCTCAGCTGGCACGCTGAGCCCGACGACATACGTCCCATCCCCCACAGTGCCGAGGCTGCCCTGCTGCCCGAAGAGGTGAAGACCAACGAACAACTCTACCTCACAGGCCTGCACCTGGAGCAGTACCGCCATGCTACGTGGCTTGCTACCGACTACTACGAGGAAGCTCTGCGCCGCGATCCCAACGACATCCGCTGTCTCAATGCGATGGGTCTTTGGTATATCCGCAAAGGCCGCTTTGCCCTTGCAGAAGAATACCTGCGCAAGGCCGTCAAGCTCTTGCAGAAGCGCAACCCTAACCCCTACGACGGCGAACCTATCTACAACCTCGCACTCTCACTGAAATATCAGCAGAAGTACGCCGAGGCATACGAACTGTTCTGGAAAGCCACTTGGAACAAGGGCTGGGCTGATGCCGGCTACTTCGAGGCTGCCAAGATCAGCACGATGCAGGGGCGCTACGAGGATGCCCTCGACGAGGTGAACCGCTGTTTAGTCAGCAATTGGCATAACCACAAGGCTCGTGCGCTGAAGACCGCCATACTGCGTAAACTGAGAAAGATGGAAGAAGCCATCTCACTCATTGAAGAGTCGCTGGCGTTCGATCTGTTTAACTACGGCTGTATGTATGAACATTATCTCATTCGGAAAGATCAAGCCATACTCGACAAGATGAAACAAATGATGCGGCAGTCAGGACAAAACTATGACGAGCTGGCTCTCGACTATATGACTGCAGGGCTTGATGAGGAAGCAAATGCCATTTGGAATATTGCAATCAGCGAGGGTGCCATCAGTCCCATGACCTACTATTACATGAACAGCCTCACCCCCTGCTCGGCCCAAAGGGACGCTTGTCGAAGCAAAAATCTCTCCCCAAAAGACGAGGGGAGCGATTACCTTTGTAAGGCAGAGACCATGCCCTCCGACTACTGCTTCCCCAACCGCCCTGAGGATATTATCGCTTTGGAGGGTGCTAAACGCGAGAACCCAAAAGGCAGTAAGGCTCCTTATTACTTGGGCTGTCTCTACTATGCAGCCCGTCAGTATGACCTTGCCACCCGGAACTGGCAACTCTCAGCCGACATCGACCCGAAATTTCCCACGGTTTGGCGCAACCTTGCACTGGCGGCATATAATAAACAGAAAAATCGGGAACAGGCGTTGGAGTACATGCAACGAGCCTTCCACTTGGACGAGACAGATGCACGTATCTTGATGGAATTGGATCAGCTCTACAAGGTAACCCAGATGCCTCATGTCCAGCGACTCGCCTTCCTACGGCAATATCCGAAGCTACTCTCTCAGCGCGATGACCTCGTGCTGGAAGAAATCACTCTGCTCAATCAGGTTGGAAGCTACGAGGAAGCTATGCAGAAGCTCGATGCCCACATCTTCCATCCTTGGGAAGGCGGCGAGGGAAAAGTGCCTGCGCAGTATCAGAAATGTCGCGTGGAACTGGCAAAAAAAGCCATCTTCAACAAAGAGTATGAACATGCCATAATACTGCTCAGCCAGTGCCTCGCATATCCCCCTCATCTTGGCGAAGGTAAACTTTATGGTGCTCAAGAGAACGACTTCTACTATCTACAGGGCATTGCCTATGATGCCCTCGGAAACGAAAAGATGGCCCACGAGTGCTGGCAGCGTGCTACAGAAGGCCCCACGGAACCCGCTGCTGCCATGTACTATAACGATGCCAAGCCCGACAAGATCTTCTATGCCGGCCTTGCATACAGAAAGCTCGGTGAAGAGAATGCCGCTCGCCGCCTTTTTAACCGGCTCGTAGATTATGGAGAGAAACACCTCTTCGACACCGTGCGTATGGACTATTTCGCTGTCTCACTGCCAGACCTCCTCATCTGGGACGGTGACCTCGGACTGAAGAATACTATCCATTGCAATCTGATGATGGCTCTCGGACATCTCGGACTTGGAAACACGGAAAAAGGACTTCGTTTCCTGGAAGAAGTTGAACGACTTGACATCAATCATGGCGTACCTTCCGATGTTCGTTCTCTGTTACGAATGGTTGAAAAATAGCATATATACCCTAAACGAACATCATTACGAAACCGGGACGTGTCCCACCCGTGGAACACGTCCCGCAAAAAGAAAAGTAAAATCTTTACAGGTGGGTTCTAAAAATTAGCTTTGAACTGTGCTTTGGCTATTTTTGAGTAG
>CAMJLB010000148.1 GCA_946406555.1 uncultured Prevotellaceae bacterium
TCAATTGCACCTCTACTTTCTGAATATCTTCGTACGACTTTTCTAACTTGGCGACTTTCTTTTCGATAAACGCCTCTAACTTCTCGGTAGCGTCGAAGTGAATCGACTGAATCTTAATTTCCATAGTTATCTCCTATTTTTAAAAGTTAAACTATAAAGGTTGTCTCAGCCCCTTGGGTGAGCATCTTTGTAAACTCTCTTCAATTGCTCGAACGTGGTGTGCGTATAAATCTCGGTTGTCTCGAGACTTTCATGCCCCAGCAGCTGCCTTACGCTCTCCAGGTTTGCGTCGTGGTTGAGCATGGCCGTTGCAAACGAGTGCCTGAGCACGTGGGGCGAACGTTTCTGCATTGTCGTGACGCGCGAAAGGTTTTCCCTCACTATGTTGTAGAGCTGATGCCCCGTGAGCCTTTCGCCCTTTTTGTTCAGGAACAGTGCCTGCATGTCGTTCCGCTGCTGCTTGTTTCGCACCTCTATATACTGTTGCAACATCTGCGCCAGTTCTTCGCCAAAAGGCACGATGCGCTGTTTATCGCGCTTACCGGTCACCTTTAGCTGGTGCGCCACAAGATCCACGTCCTTATCGTCGAGCCCCACCAGTTCGCTTCGCCTGATCCCTGTTTCATAGAGTAATATTATAATGGTACGTGCGCGTACATCTTTATAATCGTCACCCCATTCTTCTTTGTCAATCAGCCTGTCCATCTCGCATTCCTTGACGAACTGCGGCAGCGGCTTCTGCTTTTTCGGGCCAGTCACCTGGTGTGCCGGGTCTTTGCCTACGTATCCTCTGGCAAGGGCAAACCTGTAGAAGGTTCTCACGGCTGCGAGGTCGGCATTCACCGACGTAGCCTTGTGGCCCTTATCCACGAGCGTCTCCATCCAGCCACGTATCACGTCGGCATCGATGGAGTTCCAGTTCAAGGTCTCGTCCAGCGTTTTGTAATACGCCTCGAATTCTCGCAGGCTACGCTCATAGCGCCCCACGGTGAGTTCGCTCCTGTTTCGCTCATAGCGCAAATAGCTCAGGAATCGACCTATCATCTGAAATCGGCAACGAATTTACGGAAATTTTATGAAACTACCAAATTTTCCTCCGAAAATTTTTACTCTTCGTTAGCGCGGAGCTGCTGTACGTAAATGGCGTGCTCCATCTTCAGGCGCTTCAGAACAGACGGTTTGTCGAACTGCTGACGACGACGCAGCTCTTTCACGACACCAGTCTTCTCGAACTTTCTCTTGAACTTCTTGAGGGCCTTTTCAATGTTTTCGCCTTCTTTCACAGGTACAATAATCATTGTTTTTTGATTTTAAGTTTGAATTGTTAATAATATAATTTCATGCACTCTGTGCAGAGCGCACAAGAAATGCGGGTGCAAAGTTACAACTTTTTTGTCTATCAGCCAAGCATTTAGCTTGTTTTTTGACTTTTTTGCTGCTATTTTGTTATATTTTTTTATAGTAAGCGACATTCGTGTTTTCCATTAAGCCGTTTTCTGCGGCCTGGCAGGCCGCTCCAACTAGCGAAAACTATTTCGACGTTTACTATACGTGTCAGCGGCTGCCCTGCCCCATCATTTCGAATCCGTAGTCGAGCAGTTTGGCCGCCTCGTCGAAGCGCGAATCATGGCTACGGCTTTTCAGCAGCACCAGCTGCAAGGTGCGGCCCTGCCGGGTGGCGGCAGCTGCCAGACAGTCGCCTGCCTGACGGGTATAGCCTGTTTTCACGCCTATGCAGCCATCGTATCGGGTGAGCAGCAGGTTGGTGCTATGGCAGGGCAGGTGGCGGCGGTCTAAGAGAGGTATGTCGAGAAACTCGGTGCCGGCGAGCCTGGCAAATGCGCTGTCGCGCATGCAGTAGCGCGAGAGCACCAGGAGGTCGCGGGCCGAAGAGTAGTTACTGTCGTTGGGCATGCCGTTGGGATTGGCGAAACGGGTGCTATCCATGCCCAGATACTGCGCCTTCCTGTTCATCATCGCCACAAACGAGAGCGTGTCGCCGCCAATGTGCTTGGCCAAGGCATAGGCAGCCACATTGTCGCTTTGCAGCATCATCTCGGCTATGAGGTTCGCTTCGGTATAGCCATCGCCAGGCCGCAGTCGGCTGTCGCGCGTCACGAAGACGTCTTTTCCCACGACGATGCTGTCTGTCATACGGCCATGCTCCAGTGCCAGCAGACAGGTCATCATCTTGGTGAGGCTGGCCGGGAACATGCGCCTGTAGGCATTCCTCTGGCTGATAAGGGTTCCCGTGGCATCGTCGACGAGCATCCATGCCTGGGCCGATAGCGCATCGATGCCATGGCACCGCTCCAGCGAATCGGCATCGATAGTCTGCCAGAGTGCCGCACTGTCTATGCGGCAGCTCTCTCCTACCCTTGCCTCTTCTGGCGTCGGCTGGCGGACGGCCGGAGTGCCGCCGTTGCAGCCACAGCACAAAATCGCAAGCAGCCACAGCGGCAAGCTGATAAGAAACCTAAGGCACGTCATCTATCGCCGACTGAATTCTCGTTTGTTCGCAGATGAGCCTGGCCGAGCGCCAAGTCTACTCCAGATAGGTGTAGCCATAAAGGCCCGACCGGTAATTAGAAAGAAACTCCTTGCCCTCTTCCAGCGTAATCTTTCCGCTCTTCACGCTCTTCGTCACCCACACCTCGAGCTGACGCACCAGCTTCTTCGGGTCGTACTGCACGTAGTCGAGCACCTCTGCCACGGTCTCTCCGTCGAAGATTTGGTCTATGTGGTAGTGTCCATCCTTCACCGTCACATGCACGGCCGTGGTATCGCCGAAGAGGTTGTGCATGTCGCCCAGTATTTCCTGATAGGCGCCCACAAGGAACACGCCCAGGTAGTAGTCTTCGCTCTTCCGCAGTGCATGCACCGGGAGCGAGTGGCTGTTGTGGCGATTGGTCACGAAGTTGGCCACCTTTCCGTCGCTGTCGCAGGTAATGTCTTGTATGGTGGCATTGCGCGTGGGACGCTCGTCGAGGCGCTGAATGGGCATGATGGGGAATATCTGGTCGATGGCCCACGAGTCGGGCAGGCTCTGGAAGAGCGAGAAGTTGCAGAAGTATTTGTCGGCCAGCAGCTTGTCGATGTTCATCAGTTCCTCCGGCACATGCTTCATGTTCTTGGTCAGGGCGTTTATCTCATGGCACACGCTCCAGTACATCGCCTCGATTTCGGCACGCGTCTTCAGGTCTACGATGCCATGGCTGAAGAGGTTGAGCACCTCTTCGCGTATCTGCTCGGCATCGTGCCAGTCTTCGAGCACGTTGCGGGGCGAGAGATTGTCCCATATCTCGTAGAGGTCCTTCACCAGCTGGTGGGAGTTTTCGTCGGGTTCGAACTCTTCGGGCATCTCGGGCAGCGAAGCCGTCTCGAGCACATCGATGACGAGCACCGAATGGTGGGCAGCGAGCGAGCGTCCGCTCTCGGTGATAATGTTGGGATGAGGGATGCCGTTCCGGTTGGCAGCATCGACGAAGGTATAGATACAGTCGTTCACATACTCTTGTATGCTGTAGTTCACCGAGCTTTCGCTTGATGGCGACCGCGTGCCGTCGTAGTCTACGCCCAGTCCGCCGCCACAGTCGACGAAGTCTACGTTGTATCCCATCTTGTGCAGCTGTATATAGAACTGCGACGCCTCTCGCAGGGCTGTCTGTATGCGGCGTATCTTGGTTATCTGCGACCCGATGTGGAAGTGTATCAGCCGCAGGCAGTCGCGCATGCCTCGCTTGTCGAGCTGGTCGAGCGCCTCCAGCAGTTCGGCACTGGTCAGTCCGAACTTCGAGGCGTCGCCTCCGCTCTCCTCCCACTTGCCGGCCCCCGAAGAGGCCAGCTTGATGCGGATGCCGATGTTGGGCTTCACGCCGAGCTTCTTGGCCTCGCGGGCAATGATGTCCAGCTCGTTCAGCTTTTCTACCACGATGAAGATCTGCTTGCCCATCTTCTGCGCCAGCAGGGCCAGCTCTATATACGACTGGTCTTTATAGCCATTGCACACGATGATGGAGTCGCTCTGGCACTGCACTGCGATGACGGCGTGAAGCTCGGGTTTCGAGCCGGCCTCTACGCCCAGGTTGAATTTGCGGCCATGCGAGATGATCTCCTCGACCACCGGCTGCATCTGGTTCACCTTGATGGGGTAGACCACATAGTTCTCGCCCTTATACTCATACTCCTCGGCAGCCTTTTTGAAGCAGCTCCACGTCTTCTCGATCCGGTTGTCCAGAATGTCGGGAAAGCGCAGCAACACCGGCGGCGTAACGTCGCGCAGCTGCAGCTCGTCCATCACTTCACGCAAGTCTACCTGCGCATCGTCTTTAGAAGGCGTCACGTACACGTTTCCCTTGTCGTTGATACCGAAGTAACTGGTGCCCCAGCCATTGATGTTATACAGCTCGCGGGCGTCGTCGATAGTCCATTTCTTCATTTAAAAAACGCTACAATATTATAATGGTTTGGGTTGCAAAATTACTATTTTTTTCTGATTCCTGCTATAATTACATCGAAAAGTTGGCCTTTTAAGGATAATTCTCTTTTTCCTATGGTTTTCCGCAATATCTTGTCGTTGCTTAGCTATGGCTTCGGAGTGGTTGAAGATCTGGAACATGACTCCTGCCATAAAAAGACAAACATATCGTTTCATACGCTGCAAAAGTAAGAAATAAAATTCAAACGACAAAGATTTAAACTAACTTATTTGGCATATTGGCAGTTCTCTTTGTATATTCGACGAAGTTACTGTCCCCCGCCTCGTCTTCCACCAGCCAGATCCTGCATGTTTATGCACTTCGTTTTTCGATAATCAAGACAAACAGTTTTTTGCTTTTAGCGCGGAAGAGGGCTTACCGCCCGTTGCCGCCAGAGGCGACGCGGACGGGCGACGACGCAATACAGTATAAATTGTGTGGCTGCGATGCTGCCAGCTACTGCAGCTCAGCCTTGACTATGTCTCAATCCATACTATTCTACGCTTCAATATAGGCTGAATTGAGTCTCAATCCTGCCTATATTGCATGACAGTTCAGGCTGAATTGCAGAACCGCCAGATACGGCTTTCCAACATTATTTACAATCACCTGATTTTCAATCAATTGCAAAACTTCTCAGATTTCAAAATTTCAGAGCCGGTCTTCGCTTTGTTCAGAATT
This sequence comes from uncultured Prevotellaceae bacterium, assembly GCA_946406555.1. Taxonomy (GTDB): domain Bacteria; phylum Bacteroidota; class Bacteroidia; order Bacteroidales; family Bacteroidaceae; genus Prevotella. The sequence goes on from CAMJLB010000148.1 coordinate 5,160, forward strand.
TTTAAAATACAGCGAAGTTAGCCGGATATTTATACAGCATAAATATTCAAAACAAAAAGAATGTGCTGTAAGTCCTCCGCCAACCTTGACGAGCCATTCCTCCGAACGGCCAGGTGAAACCGAAACAAGAAAATGTGCAGCAAAACGTTGGTTGTTACGAAATAAATGCTTAACTTTGCAGACATATCAACAAGAAGCAAGATGAAGAAATATCCCATTGGCATACAAGACTTCAAGACGCTGCGGGAGCAA
>CAMJLB010000149.1 GCA_946406555.1 uncultured Prevotellaceae bacterium
CATGTGGACCATCTCGGCACTGCAGATGCACCAGCACGGCATCATCGTCTGCGACGATGCCGCTTGCGACGAACTCAAGGTGGGCACCTATCGCTACTTCAAGGACATTGAGCGACAGAACCTGCTATAATATTCATAGTGAATAATTTATAGTTTATAGTGAAAGTAAACATAACTATTCACTATAAACTATAAACTGTTCACTTCTCCCGATGGGCTTCTTTTATTGTCATTATGCTAAGAAAACTATACATTCGTAACTTCACCCTCATCGATGAACTCAACATTGAATTCCGTGAGGGTTTTTCTGTGATTACAGGCGAGACAGGTGCCGGAAAAAGCATCATACTCGGAGCCATTGCCCTGCTGCTGGGGCAGCGGGCCGACTCGAAATCGATAAAGATGGGAGCCGACAAATGCGTGGTAGAGGCACACTTCGACCTGAGCCGCTACCAGATGCAGCACTTCTTCGAGCAGAACGAGATAGATTACGACGCCAGCGACTGCATCGTTCGCCGTGAACTGACCAGTCAGGGCAAGAGCCGTGCCTTCATCAACGACACCCCCGTGGCCTTGGCACTGCTCAAGGAGCTGGGCGAGAGGCTCGTCGACGTGCACTCGCAACACCAAAATCTCTTGCTTAGCAAGCAAGACTTCCAACTGAGCGTGGTCGACATCATCGCCGACGACACCGCCGAGCTGACCCGTTATCAGCAGGCCTTCGCTCAGTTCCAGGAGGCCACCGCCACGCTGCAGCAGCTGCGCGAGAGCATTGAGGCCAACAGGCAGCGGGCCGACTTCCTGCAGTTTCAACACGACGAGCTGGCGGCGGCACGACTCGCCGCAGGAGAGCAGGAAGAACTCGAACAGAAAAGTGACACGATGAGCCATGCAGAAGACATAAAAAGGGCACTCTACGAGGCCGACAACGCCCTGCAGGGCGAGCCGGCGGGCATCGTGGGACAGTTGAAGCTGGCAGCACAGGCATTGCATGGCATCGAGCGGGTGCTGCCAGAGGCCGCCGAACTGGCACAGCGCGCCGACAGTTGCTATATAGAACTGAAAGACATGGCGCAGGAAGTGGCCTCGCTCGTAGAAAACGTAGACTTCGACCCCGCAGAACTCGATGCGGTGAACGCAAGGCTCGACAAGATATACGACCTGCAAAAAAAGTACCACGCAGACACCGTGGAGCAGCTGCTCGCACGGCAACAGGAGCTGCGGCAGGCGCTCGACGGCATAGAAAACAGCGATGAGGCACTTGCAGAGCAGCAACGCGCCGTGGAGCAGCTTAGGAAAAAATGCCAGACTGAAGCCGACAAATTGACTGCCTGCCGCCAGAAAGCCGCCGCAATCATAGAGCAGGAGCTTGGCAGCAGGCTGGTGCCACTGGGCATGCCGCACGTGCGTTTTTCTGTAGAGATACAGCTTACAGAACTGTCGAAGAACGGGCAGGACAAGGTGGCCTTCCTCTTCAGTGCCAATACCTCTACGCCCATGCAGCCCGTGGCACAGGTGGCATCGGGAGGCGAGATTGCACGTGTGATGCTCTCGCTGAAAGCCATGATCAGCGGGGCGGTGAAGCTGCCAACCATCATCTTCGACGAGATAGACACGGGCGTAAGCGGGAAGATTGCCGAGCAGATGGCACAGATCATGCACGAGATGGGGCAGGCCGACCGGCAGGTGATCAGCATCACCCATCTGCCCCAGATTGCCGCACGGGGCAACAGCCATTACAAAGTGTATAAGGAAGAAACGCCCAACGGAACGACGAGCCGCATGAAGGAGCTTTCCGCAGAAGAGCGCGTGGCCGAGATAGCACAGATGCTCAGCGGTAGCGACATTGGCGAGGCCGCCATGCAGAATGCACGCGAGCTGTTGCGCCATGCCCGGACGTTGATACTCATCTTCATTGGTATGCTGACGGCAACTGCGGCCTGGGCACAGCCCTCATGGGCGAAGAAGGCCGCGAAGGCGGTGGTCTCCGTGAGAACATTCAGTGCCGACGGAACGCTCCTGGGAAGCAGTACTGGCTTCTACGTAGGCAGCGAGGGCGAAGCCGTGAGTGCCTACGCCCCCTTCAAGGGAGCGGCGAAAGCCGTGGTTATCGATGCTGAGGGGAAAGAGTTGAAGGTGGCATGCATGCTCGGGGCCAGTGAGACCTACGATGTGGCGAAGTTCAGGGTAGAGGGCGTAAAGAAGGCACCGGTGCTCACGACGGCTGCCACCGCCATGACAACGGGCAGCACGGTGTGGCTGCTGCCATACCGCGAACAGAAAAAAACGCTCTCGGGCGTGGTACGCAAAGCCGAGACATTCAGCGACGACTACCATTACTACACGGTAGCCATGCAGATGCCCGCCGACGGAGTTGGGGCACCGCTGCTGAACGAAGCTGGCGACGTGGTGGGCATGATGCAGCCATCGGTGAAGGCCGGCGACACGCTCAGCTATGCCGTATCGGCACGCTTTGCCGACGCGCTGCACATCAACGGGCTGAGCATCAACGACCCCGCACTGAAGGCCATCGGCATAAGGAAAGACCTGCCCAAGGAGAAAGACCAGGCGGTGCTCACGCTCTATGTGGCTGCTTCCACGCTCGACTCGACAAGCTACGCACAGCTCGTCGACGATTTTATAGCGCGATTCCCCACGGCCCCTGACGGCTATGAATACCGCGCCCAGCTGGCCTATCGCGGCAACGACTTCGCTGCTGCGCAGCGCGACTACGAGCAGGCCATCAACGTGGCTGAGAAAAAAGACGAATCGCACTATGGCCTTTCGCGGCTGATCTACCAGAAGGAACTGACGAAGCCCGGCATGCCCTTTGCCGAGTGGTCGCTCGACAAGGCACTGCAGGAGGCAGAAACGGCCTACAGCCTGAACCCGCAACCCACCTATCGACACCAGCAGGCACTGGTGCTCTTCGCTCAGAAGCAGTTTGCCAAGGCCAGCGACATCTATGACGAGCTGTCGCAGGGAGCACTGCGCTCGCCGGAGCTGTTCTACGAAGCTTCACGCTGCCGGGAGGCCATGGCCGACACCCTCGGACAGCTGGCTCAGCTCGACAGTGCCGTGGCCATGTTCAACCGGCCGCTGCTCAAGGAGGCCGCACCCTACCTGCTCGGCAGGGCACAGTTGCTGCTGAACATGGGGAGATACCGGAACGCGGTGGCAGACCTGAACGACTACGAAAGCCTGATGAAGACCGTGGTGAACGACAACTTCTACTACCTGCGCCACAAAGCCGACGTGGGAGGCCGGCTCTTCCAGCAGGCACTCGACGACATCGACCGTGCCATCGCCCTCCGTCCCGACTACGACCTGTATCATGCCGAGAAAGCCTCGCTGCAGATACGCTTGGGGTTGCACGACGAGGCCATCGTAACGGCCCGGAAATGCATCGAGCTGGCACCGGAATATAGCGATGGCTATCTCTTTCTCGGCTTGGCCCAGTGTCTGAAAGGCCAGAAGGCTGAAGGTATAAAAAACCTGCGGCGCGCCAAAGAACTGGGTGACCCGCAGGCTGAAGGATTGATTGAAAAATATGGCATGTAGCACCTATTTCTGCGTTACGAGGTGAAGAACCCCAATAAGGATACACTCCGAATGTATAGAACGCTCTACGTGAAGGAAGAGGAACTAAACGAAGAAGACTAAGTTCACGGAATTCTCCATTCTACCCCTTTATTAATGTCTGAAACAGAGCCTACATCTGGATTCTTAAAACCATCAGACTTCGTGGTCAACAGCAATTTCACGGAGTTTGTGAGTATCCCAACCGGGGGATACTGTCTGCTGACACGCGCTAAACGAAATGGCAGATGGTGGATGCTGAAGGGACTCAAAGAGCCGTACAGGCAAGACAGTGTCTATCGACTGATGCTGCAAAAAGAGTTCGACATCATGAGCCAGTTACAGCATCCGATGATAGTTTCTGTGTATTCGCTGGAAGAAGTCAGTGGCCTGGGCTTATGCATTGTGATGGAGTGGATAGACGGTATAACCTTAAAAGAATGGCTCCAGCAGAAAGAACATACACAAGAACAGCATCGGCATGTGGCTGACATGATGTTAGATGCGTTAGCATACGTCCATAGCCGACAGGCACAGCACCGCGACCTGAAGCCCTCGAACATCCTAATCACGCACAATGGGCAGTACCTGAAACTCATCGACTTCGGACTATCAGATACCGATAGCCATGCCATACTGAAAGCCCCCGCAGGCACCGAGGGATATATGGCTCCCGACGGACCTTCTGACATTTATTCGTTAGGTTGCATTCTACGTGAACTACGCTTAGGATGGTGGTCGCGTTTGGTCATTCGAAAATGTTGTGCACCAAGCATTCAGCGTTATACCGATATTAAGACTATCAAAAGAGATTTGCACCGTTGTTGGCTGTGGCCACGTCGAATTCTTCTTTTCATCTGCTTTGTGGCTTTGGTGACAGGTCTCTATCAGCAGAACCGTGTGCAAACACAACAAGGCTTACAAACGGTCAGTGATTCGTTGGAAGTTCTCAAAAAGGAATACAAGACTAAGATGACTGTTGAACAGGCAACAACAGACTCACTGCGGCTTCAGATAAAACAAGTCAATGAGCAGCGAGAGGCAGAACATGCACTCATCCAGAAGCGCCAAGATGACATTGCTGCTGCAAAGAGAAAGATAGATCAGCAGATGACGGCGTATGGCATTCAGCAGATGTTCGACACCGTAACATGCCAGCGTAACATCACCATTCCATTCTTACGAATCGCCGATGAACTTATCAAGAACACCGAAGAACAAGAACTAAAGGACTATATTAACGAGCATTACCGCAGACCTTGGATAAAACGAATGAATGAACTGCCTTTCGATTAACCGCAAGCACTTATCACCACCCCGTCACGCTGACCCGCCACGTATGCTGTCTCAGGAAGTCCCTGATGGATTAATCCGTCTAAATAGAGTGGCTCATGCTGTATCATCAGGTGACAGCGAAAAGTGTCGCCCACGCATAGTTTCGTATTCTGGGCTTCCATGATTTCAAACCTGCTTCCGCCCAAATGTCTGATGACGATTCGCCTGTCAGGATGCCAAGTAATGACAAGCCGCTGTCCTAAACGCATCCCCTCCGTTGATACTCTTTTTTCAGTACGGATGCCACTCTGCACCTCGTCCGAACTGTCTGCATGGCTACAAAAGTCATCATATCCCTTGTAGCCTACAAACCGCGCCAGCACGTCGAGCGTATGCGGTCTGGTCTGTACTTCCTCGTTCTTCAGGTATCCCCAAAAGCGTTTCAGAGTTGTAGGTGACAACCTCTCGCGCGTATGCGATAACAATAGGTGGCTCAATTCTTCGAAGTCACGTGCCTCCTTCAACTTACGGCCAAACG
>CAMJLB010000150.1 GCA_946406555.1 uncultured Prevotellaceae bacterium
CCCTGTCGGGCAAGCGGGCTGGCACGGGGCCTGCCCCTACAGTCGCACCTGCCATGGGCAGCGAGCACACGAACCGGCTTCCATCCGTGTAGTCGGGGTCGAGCCATATACTGCCGCCGAGCAGGATGGCAATGCGCCGACAGATGCTCAGGCCCATGCCCGTGGTCTTCACCGAATGGCCCGTCTCGGTGAACGGCTCGAAGAGGTGCGGCCGCTGGCTGAGGGCGATGCCCGGTCCCGTGTCGGCAACACTGAACAACACGTTGTCGCCCTCCTGCCCTACTCGCACCTCCACGCGCCCTTCCTTGGTGAACTTGAGCGCGTTGTCGACCAAATGGGCAAGCAGCTGATCGACGGCCTGAAGGTTGGTGGAGATGAGGGTGTCGTCGGACAGCGTGCTGCCATAGCTCAGCGCGATGCCGTCGGGGGTCTCGTCTTGCTTCATCTCTACCACCATCCTCGCCACCGTGTTGGGCGACACCTCGTCGTCGAGCGACAAGGCATCCAGGCTCTCGTAGCGCGAAAGCTCTATCATATTGTCGACGATGCTGATGAGCAGGTTGGCGTTTTCCTGTATCCGGTTGCTCATGTCTGCCTTCTCCTCCTGCGTCAGTTCCAGCTCGTGGTTTGCCAACAGGTTCGAGAAGCCCACAATGGCGTTCAGCGGAGTGCGCATTTCGTGGCTCACATTGTTCAGGAAGGTGCGCTTCACGTTCAGAGCCCCCTCGGCCTGCTGCCTGGCCTTCTGCTCGGCCTGCCGCGCCATAGCCAGGTCGCGGTTGCGTGCCCTGAGCCGGTGGTTCATGTAGAAAAACACCATCGACGTGAGCACGAGCAGCGCCATCAGCGCGGTGGCTGTGCGGTAGCGGTACTTTTCTTGCACCCTGCGCTCGGCCTCTTCGGCCTTCTGCGCATCGATGTCGGCCCGCAGACGGTTTGCCACATCGTGAAACTCCTGACTGTTGCCTTCAGCGGCAAGACGCTCCACCTCGGTCTGCAGATGCTCTACAGTAGAGTCGGCATGGGTAGAAGCCTGTGTCGTGCCCGATGCACAAAACAGGACAGCCAAAAGCATGGCAACTGTACAAATTATTCGCTGCGTAATATACAAAAGTTTTTATCAGTCGTTAGGTTCTGCCACAAAGTTAGAGAAAAAAAGTGAAGAATGCAAGCTTTTCGGCCACTTTTTCTTCAACTTATACAAAATTGAATAGAAAAAAGGCGAAAATGGCAAAAAAACATAGGTTGTGACAGTACGAATGCTGTCTCTATTTAATCTTTGCTCGTCATGGATGGGACGGGGCGTGGTTCAAAGTCTGCACGGTAAACAAGATAGAGCAGTGTCTGCACGAGGCCCCTTGCCAGCAGATAGGCATTGAGGGCGAGCCAGAGGGCATGATTGCCCATGGCGGGGCGCAAGGCGAGCCAGAGGGAAAAGAACACGAGAGCGGCCAGGAGACAGGCCAGGAGCATGCCCCGCGAACGGGTGAGGCCAATGTAGATGCCGTCCCAGACGAAGGCTGCCACGCCACACAGAGGAATGAGCAAGGCCCAGCGATAATAGGGTGCGGCAGCCGAGACAACAGCGGCATCGCTGGTGAGCAGACGCAGGAAGGCCGTGCCGCCGACGGCATAAAGGACGGTGAAAAGCAGCGCCATGAGCAAGCCCCAACGAAACAGATGGCGCACCACTAAGCGCAGCGAGGCCGCGTCGCCGGCTCCGTAATACTTGCCAGCCAGGGCTTCGCCGGCAAAGGCGAAACCGTCGAGGAAATAGCTGAAGAGCAGGTAGAGCTGCATCATGAGCGTATTGACCGCCAGGATCGTGGCTCCCTGGGCGGCTCCAGCCGAGGTGAAATAGAGGTTGACGGCCACCAGACAGAGCGTGCGAAGAAAAATGTCGAGGTGGAGGGTGGAGCTGCTGGTTTCTGTGGCTTCTTTTGTTCCTGAAGGTTCTTCTGTTGCTATAGGTTTCTTTGTTGCCATAACTGCTATAGATTTTCCAGATTCCCTCCATGCCAGGGCCAAGGCGGCGACGAAGCTGCACCACTGTGCCACGAGCGTGCCCAGGGCCACCCCCTCTATCTGCAAGCCGAGGCCAAAGACGAAGGCCACCGAGGCAAGAATATTGAGCACGTTCTGGCCAATGGCCACGAGCATGGGCACACGGGTGTTCTGCATGCCCACAAACCAGCCGTTGAGGGCATAAGCCCCCAGCACGGCAGGGGCACCCCAGACGCAGATGTTGAAATAAGGTATGGCGAGCTGCTCCACGTCGGGCGTGGCATCCATCAGCCAGAAGGCCACGAGGCGCAGCGGCCATTGCAGCACTACCATGACCAGGCCAAAGGAGAGGGCCAGGGCCAGCGAACGCCTGAGCACGGCAAGGGCCTTGGCACCCTGGCCAGCGCCGAAAGCTTGCGCGGTGATGCCGCTGGTGGCCATGCGCAGGAAGGCAAAGAGCCAGTAGAGCACGTTGAAGATCATGCTGCCCACGGCAATGGCCGCAATAAAACGGGCATTGCCGATGTGGCCCATGATGGCCACATCGGCAAGTCCAAGCAAAGGCACCGTCACGTTGCTGACGATACTGGGCAGTGCCAACAGCAATATATCACGATCGATGGGCTTCACCCTTACTTCACGATGATCTTGCGCACGCTGTTGCCGTCTCGCACGATGTAGAGGCCCGGACGGCTGAGCGAAGACACTTGCTGTCCGCGCAGATTGTAGAGCTGTGTGGTGCCGGCGGCAGCTACCGTGGGCACACGGTCGATGGCCGAGGAGGCACCGAGGCTCACCTTGTTGGAAGGATTAGACTCGCCCTCGGCATAGACTGCCACCACGGTGTAGACGTCGTCTTCCCGGGCATTGGCATCGGTGAAGCTGAGCTGGGTGGCAGGCAGCTCCTGCACCAGTTCGCCATTGCGGTATACCTTATAGCCACGCACCTCGAGGGCCTTGATGCGGAAGTCGACATCGTCGATCATGAGCACGAAGCCGCTGTCGCTGACGCACTGGAGTGCGAAATGGCGGGCACCCTGAGGCAGTTGGGCCTCGTAGCGCGTCCAGCCCGTGTTGGCCACCTCGAAGGTGTCGGCAGCCACGACGAAGGTGGTGGTGTCGGTGCCGGCGGCAGAATAGAGCACGCGCATCTTCTCGTGGAAGTTGGTCTCGGTCTCGTAGCCCGGTGCCTCGGTGCCCTTATAGCCACGGGCGTAGAAGCTGACGGTCTGTGCCTCGCCGCTGAGCTCGGGCGAGATCATCCAGTCGTTGTTGGGCACCTGATGGCCACCGGCCTCGCTGTCGTCGGGCACGGCGGTGTAGAAAGCAGCGAAATACTGGTTGCCGGCGTAGGGCATGAAGCGCTCTCCACCCACGGCAAGGTCGAAGCCGGCACGCACGGGGTCGAAGACGATGTAAGCCTTCGGCGTGCTCCAGTTGGCGTAGCTGATAGACTCATTGAAGTTGTTGGGGCGCTGGGTGTAGCCCTTGTCGCCATCGACCAGGGTCCATGCGCCGAGGCCCTGATAGGAGAAGGGCGCATAGTCTTCGGCGCCGTCGACGATGTGTCCCTGCGGGTCGGCCCATGTCAGGCTGATGCCGCCGTCGCGTGCCTCGCCCTGCAGGTCGACCACGGGCAGCACCTTGTCGCTGAGCACCCATACGGTCTGCTCGTCGGTACGGTTGTTGCGCGGCTCGAGGTCCTTGCTGTTGACCACCTCTACATATACGGGCACTTGTCCGGTCTGCGAGGCCGTGTAGCTGAAGGAATAGCTTGCCGACTCGCCCACCTTGAGGTCGGCGGTGTAGATGTCGTCGCCATCGTTGTCGATGGTGGCGGTAAGCACGCCGCCTACATAGAAGTTGACCTTATAGTCGCGGCCACGCACCGTCTGCGTGCCAATGTTCTTCACCTTTGCCTCTATGGTGCCCGTCTCGCCCAGGTGCAGTTGCAGGGGCGAGCTGGTGAGCGAGATGCACTGGTCGACCTCCTTGCGGATGATGGACCCTTCGACATAGATGCCGGTGAGCTGCATCTTTCCATACTTGTTGGTGGTGGCACCGGTAATCTGGCCATTCTCGTCGTACTCCATCACCACGTCTACGAAGTCGGTCTTGCCAATGAGGGTGGCCTCGCCGGTCTCGGTGTTCACCTCGTAGACGCCCGTGTCGCGTCCTCCGTCGGCAATGGAGAGGGTGTTGTTGGTGCCGTCGGTGGCTGCCGATGCCTTGCCATTGTTCATATAGCCAATCCAGTAGAGGCGGTCGGTGCGAGTGTCGAAGGTGGCCGACATCATGCGGTGCTGGCTCTGGAAGCCTACGTTGCCGATATAGGTGAGCGTACCGTCGGTCTTGCTCACCCGGCTGACGTTGCCGCTGGCATCGATGCCATAGAGCTGCCCCTCGCTGTTGATGGCCAGGCAGCGCAGCTCGCCATAGAACGACATGGCCTCTCGCGAGATATAGGTGATGCGGAAGGTCTCCATGTCGAGCTCGCCCAGCTTATAGGCACCCGAGCCAGTATTGAACACGCCGTAGACCTTGTCGTAGAGCGGATCGTAGCACAGGTCGGTGGCCTGGTTGTACATCTTGCCCACGGTCTCGTATTTCACATTGATGTAGTTGCCCTCGGCATCGAGGTCCCAGGTCCATTTGCGCACCAGTATCTCGTACTCCTCGCTGCCATACTCTCCCTCCATGCTGCCCTCGTAGTCGGCCTCGTGGCCGAAGAAGGAGTAGTAGGTGTTGTTGCCCACGTAGACGCCGCCGCAGTTGCCATAGAGCACGGTGCTGCGAATGAGGAACTCGGGCAGCAGGGGCTTGGCGGTGTTGCCGGGCTGCAGGGTGAGGCCCAGCAGACCATAGTTGGCCGCACCCGTAGAGTGGGCCACGCCGTTCTCGTCGATCCAGGCGCCACCGCCGGGCGACTGCTGGAACCAGTCGATGGCGCTGCTGTGTATGTCTTTGCCATAGTAGTACCAGTCAATGAGGTTGCCCTTGAGGATTACCGGCTCGCTGGCCGTTTGTGCGCCAGCCACGGTGGGCAGCGCAAGCAGGGCCCCGAGGGCACCTGCATAGAAAGTAGTTTTGTTCATATTAGTTGCTTTATAATTATCGGGATTGTTTCCTAAATATCTTCTTTCCTTGTTGAACGACGATGCCCTTCTGCCCACCGGTGGCCTTGCGTCCCAGCAGACTGTAGGCCTCGCGGGCCGGGAGCCTGGCCGCCGTGGGGCTTATAGCCAAGAGTTGTTGCCAATGATTCGGAAGCTCCTGCATAATAATAGCGATAGGCTGCAGCGGTATTACTGTTACGCATGGGATAAAGCACATGGATATTATCCTTGTTGCTCAATTGCTCGAT
>CAMJLB010000151.1 GCA_946406555.1 uncultured Prevotellaceae bacterium
CTGCAAAGGTACAAAATTATATCGAATTATCGTCAGAAATATCTGACTATCAGTTGTTTAATTTTTAGAACATCCCTATTATGACTTTTGGCAACAGGATGGAGAATAATTTTGAGACTATCGACATATCGACATTGCTGCCCCAGCAACCGCCTTTTATCATGGTCGACCGTCTGGTGCATTTCGACCCGCAGCTTACCGTTACCCGGTTTCAGGTGCGGGCCGACAATCTGTTTGTGGAAGACCAGAGGCTCGACCCCTGTGGTTTGATAGAAAACATTGCCCAGACCTGTGCCGCCCGCATGGGCTATATCAATAAGTACATTTACAAGAACCCTATGAAGCTGGGCTTCATTGGTGGGATTAAGAATTTGACCGTTAGCCGCGCCGTATTGTGCGACGAAGTGCTCACCACCAGCATTGAAGTGCTGCATGAGGTCATGCAACTCTTGCTGGTAAAGGCCACGGTGCGCGTAGGCGATGAGACCATCGTGACCGCCGAGATGCAGATAGCCCTGAGCGACATCGATGCCAAAGATGCCGGCGATGAAAAGCCAAATTGAATTAGAAGAGACAAAAAAATCGAACAGATGGTTTGCAAGATTGCAGATAATATATTTTCGCCATTAGGCTTCACCACCGAAGAAAACTATCAGCATGTGAGGCAGGGGTGCAGTGGCGTCCGGCGACATGAAGGGTGGCGCGGCTTGCCCTACCCCTTTGCGGCATCGCTGTTCGACTGGAACCGGGTGCAGCTGGTCGATGGCTTTACGCCCTTCGAGAGCATCGTGATCCGTTCGGTAGAAGGCGCGCTGGCCCAGACCGACGTCGATGCGGCTTCGCCCAGTGTGCTGTTTGTGCTTTCTACCACGAAGGGGAATGTCGACCTGCTCGAAGCCCCCTCCCCTGCCAGTGCCATGCAACGCCTGCCTTTAGGGGCAGCGGCTCAGGTCGTCGCCTCTTATTTCGGTAATCCCAATATGCCCGTGGTCGTCTCAAATGCCTGCATATCGGGTCTGAATGCCCAGATCGTGGCCATGAGGGCCTTGCAGTGCGGCAGCTACGATACGGTCGTCGTCGCTGGTGCCGATGTGCTGTCGCGCTTCATCGTAAGCGGTTTCGGCTCGTTCAAGGCCCTGGCGGCCGAACCCTGCCGCCCCTTCGACATAGAGCGCTTCGGCCTGAATCTTGGCGAGGCTGCTGCCACCATTATATATAGGCGGGCTGAGGCTGGGTCATGGCATGCCGTGCGTGGTGCCATACGCAACGACGCCCACCATGTGTCGAACCCGTCGCCCAAGGGCGAAGGTTGCTACAGGGCCTTGCGCTATGTCATGCAGGGTCAGTCGGCTGGCGACATTGCCTTTGTAGGCACCCATGGCACCTCTACGCTGTATAACGACGAGATGGAGTCGGCAGCCATCGACAGGGCAGGACTCCTTGCCGTGCCGGCAAATTCTCTCAAGGGCTATTATGGCCATACCATGGGCGCGGCAGGCGTGCTCGAGACCGTGCTCTCGATGCGTGCACTCGACGATGGCATCGTGCTGGGCACCAAGGGCTTCGCCACCATGGGCGTGTCGCACCCCCTGAACGTGTCGGCATCTCATCAGACTACCGATAAACGGGCCTTCGTCAAGCTGCTCTCAGGTTTTGGCGGCTGCAATGCCGCCATGCTGTTCAAGAAAGGAGGCGTGGCATGAAGATACGGCATGAGGTAATGATTACGCCCGAAAGAGCCGTGGTCGATAGCAAGCCTATACCCGTGACCACACATGGCATCGACATGCTCACCGAGCTCTATCGCACCCGGATAAACGACTATCCCCGTTTTTTCAAGATGGACGAGCTCTGCCGTTTGGGCTTTGTGGCCTCAGAGCTGCTTTTGCAGGCTGCCGGCGACCGTCATGCCGATAGCGAAGACCGCGCCGTCGTGATGTTCAACAGCAGTGGCTCTGTTTGCAACGACCGAAAATATCAGGCTACCTTACAGCAGCCCGACGGCTTCTTCCCCAGCCCTTCGCTCTTTGTCTATACGCTGCCTAACATCGTTACCGGCGAGATTGCCATTCGCAACGGCTATCATGGCGAAACAGCTTTCTACGTGCTCGACAAAAAATCATCGGCGCTTATCGACAACGCCCTGCGTGCCACTTTTTGCGACGAGACCACACAGAGCATCCTGGGGGGATGGCTCGACTGCGAAGCGCCCGATGACTTTCTCGCCGAGCTCTACCTTATAGAGAAATAAGTAATTCAAACTCCACAGCAACACGACCTGTAGAAATAATGTATATTCAGAATATGGAAGAATTAGTTTTAGAACTGAAAGAAAAAATCATTGAAGTGCTGAACCTTGAAGACGTAAGGCCCGACGACATCGACAGCGATGCCCCCTTGTTTGGCACAGGGCTTGGCCTCGACTCTATCGATGCGCTGGAACTCATCGTCATGATGGAAAGGGTATATGGCATAAAGATAAAAGACCCCTCGGTGGGCAAGGACATTTTCAAGTCGGTCAATACCATGGCCGAGTTTGTGAGCAAGAATCGAACCAAATAGCTGGTGTGCGCATGATTGACCCCATCATGATAACCGGTGCCGGCATTGTCTCGGCCATAGGCAACAACAAGGCCGAAACACTCAGCGCGTTGCTTCACCGGCGTTCGGGCATAGCCCCTCTTCGCTATCTGCAGAGCAGTCACATGGAGCTTCCCGTGGGCGAAGTGAAGCTGAGCAACGAGCAGATGAAACAGATGCTTGGCATCGACCGTGAACCGACCACACGCACGATGCTCATGGGTATGCTGGCCCTGCAGGAGGCACTGGCCGAAGCAGGACTGACCTCTGCCGCTCAGCGTCCCATTGCCCTGGTTTCGGGAACCACCGTGGGAGGCATGGACAAGAGCGAGCAGTACTACCCGTCTTTTCTTGCCGACGACAGCCACATAGACTATTTGCGCACCCATGCCTGTGGGGCCACTACCGAGCTGATAGCCAGCCGGTTCGGCCTGTTCTCTACGGTCACCACCACCTCTACGGCTTGTTCGTCGGCCGCCAATGCCCTGATTCTGGGTGCCAACCTTATCCGCAGTGGCAGAGTGCCGATGGCGGTGGTCGGTGGGGCTGAGTGCATCACGAAGTTTCATCTCAATGGTTTCAACTCGCTCATGATTCTCGACCCTCGGCAGTGCAGGCCCTTCGATGCCACCCGTGCAGGGCTGAACCTTGGCGAGGGGGCAGCCTATCTGGTGTTAGAGACGGCTGCCTCGGCCTCTCAGCGTGGAGCAAAGGTGATAGGCCATCTTTCCGGCTACGGCAATGCCTGCGACGCCTTTCACCAGACGGCATCGAGCGACGAAGGAGATGGTGCCTATCTCGCCATGAGCAAGGCACTGGCCATGGCTGGCCTGAACCCCACCGACATCGACTATGTGAATGCCCACGGCACGGGCACGCCAAACAACGATGCCTCTGAAAGCCGTGCGCTTCAGCGACTCTTCGGGCGGCAGTTGCCACCCATCTCTTCGACCAAAGGCATGACAGGCCATACCACCAGTGCCTCTGGTGCCGTCGAAGCTATTATCTGCCTGCTGGCCCTGCAGCACGGTTTCGTGCCCGTCAACTATGGCTGGACGCAGCCCATGCAGGGGGGCATCGTGCCTGCCATGACCTCTGAGCCGCCCCGGCCCCTGCACCATGCCCTATGCAATTCGTTCGGCTTTGGTGGCAACGACTCCAGTTTCATACTTACAAAACACGACGACGATGCCCAATAGAAGTGTCTTTATCAAGGCAGCCACACAGATATCGCTGCAACAGCCCCTTTCCGAATCATGGCTCAGCAGTCCCGTCTACCATGATGGCGAGTCCTACGTGCGCAGCGTGGACCCCGACTTCCGCAAATGGCTCAGTCCGCTTGAGGCGCGCCGCATGGGCAAGCTGCTCAAGCGTGCACTTGTCACCGCCCTCGAGTCGATGCGCCTCTCGGGCATCGGCCAGCCCGACGCCATCATCACGGGTACGGGCCTCGGCTGCATCGAGAGTACCGAGCTGTTGCTCAACCAGCTGTGCAGCGTAGGCGAAGAGGCTTTCAAGCCCACCCCCTTCATGCTCTCTACCCACAATACCATCTCGTCGCTCATTGCCATCCAGACCAAGTGCCAAAGCTACAATTCCACGTATAGCCAAAAGAGCGTCTCCTTCGAGAGTGCCCTTCTCGATGCCTTCCTGCAAATGCAGCTTGGCGACATCAGCACGGCCCTGGTCACTGGCAACGATGAGCTTACGCCCACCTATTTCGGCATGCTCCGGCGCATGGGCTTCGTCGGGCAGCCGGGACAGGCCGTGGCCAGCGAGGCATCGATGGCCATGATGCTCTCCTGTGAGCCTGCCGATGCACTCTGCGAGGTTTGTTCGGTGCATCTTACCTTCCTTTCGCCGGACGAGCCCCCTGCGCCGGGCGAGCCGGTCGATGCCATCATGCTCGGTGTCAATGGCATAGCGTCTAACGACTTGCCCTACCAGCGCGTGGCACGGCAGCATCCGGGCGTGCCCCTCTTGCACTATAAGCCCCTCTTTGGCGAGGGCTATTCGGCCTCGGCCCTTGGCCTCTATAGCGCCGCCCATCTGCTCAGCCGTGGCGTGGCACCTGCCTTCATGCGCTGCGATGGCGTGGATGCCGACGTTGCGCTCCAACGGCTGCTGTTCGTCAACCACAGCGATGGCTCCAACCAGAGTTACATTGTCTTGCAGCGCGTGCCATGAAGTTGTTGCTTATCTCTGTTGTCCAGTCGTCGCTTCTCTGCGCAGGCCAGGTGCTGCTGAAGTTCGCCTTGCAGGCTTTGGGCACCCCCTCATGGTCGATGGCCTTCGTGTTGCGAAGCCTTGCCAACTGGTGGCTGCTGGCCTGTGGCCTCTGCTATGGGGCAGCCACCTTGCTGTGGCTATACATTATCAAGCACTATCCCTTCTCCATGGCCTACCCCATGATATCGCTCAGCTATGTCTTCGGCATGCTCGCGGCTGTGTTCATCTTCCACGAGCAGGTGCCCCTGGCCCGCTGGGTGGGCGTTTTGCTCATCATTGCCGGCTGTGCACTGATAGCCAAATGATTTACAGTATTTTTAACACCCACGGTGGAAGATATTGCGAGCTACCATCGGCTTGGTAGCAGACAGTGGAATCTGCTACCACCCACCCAACCATGCAACCATCTGTAAACCAAACCTTTGCACAAACGAAGCAGATGGAGCAGATGTTTTGAAAACTTTTTTGGTTCTGCGTCAATTTAGGTGGTAAATATTT
>CAMJLB010000152.1 GCA_946406555.1 uncultured Prevotellaceae bacterium
TGGGCGGCGGCTTCCGCATGAGCGTCTTCTCGCTCGACGTGGGCTACGTCATCTCTACCGCCCAGTCGAACCCCCTCGACCAGACACTGCGTTTCACCCTTGCCTTCGACATGGACGGCATCAAAGACCTGTTTAGAAAATGAACACATTCCGAGTGGGATTCGGCTACGACGTCCACCGGCTGGTGCCGGGACGCGACCTGTGGATGGGAGGCATCCTCATACCATACGAGCAAGGCCTGCTGGGCCATAGCGATGCCGACGTGCTCATACATGCCATCTGCGACGCCCTGCTGGGGGCTGCCAACATGCGCGACATAGGCTACCACTTCCCCGACACCTCGGCCGAGACCGAGGGCATGGACAGCAAGATCATACTGAAGGAGACCATCGGGCTGATAGCCACCAAGGGCTATCGGCTGGGAAACATCGACGCCACCATCTGCGCCGAGCGCCCCAAGATGAACCCACACATACCCCAGATGCAGCAGTGCCTGGCACAGGTCATAGGCTGCGACCCCGACCAGATCAGCATCAAGGCCACCACCACCGAGAAGCTGGGCTTCGTAGGCCGCCAAGAGGGCATCGCGGCCTACGCCACAGTGCTCATCTGCCGCTGACGGAACACCGAGGCAGGCACCACGCAAAAGGCCCGGCCAAAAAAAAACAAGGCTGTTTTTTGTCTATTCCGAGAAAAAACAGTACCTTTGCACACCTCTTATTAAAATAATAGATACACACATGAATATCGAGACATTGATCAGCAATGCCGCACGCGAGGCCATCAAGGCCCTCTACGGCATGGAGGCAACCGAAAAGATGCTGCAGCTGCAGAAGACGCGCAGCGAGTTTGAAGGCAACCTGACGCTCGTGGTCTTCCCCTTTGTGAAAGCTGCCCGCAAGTCGCCTGAGCAGACGGCACAAGAGATAGGCCAGTATCTGCTGGACCACTGCCCCGCAGTAAGCAAATACAATGTGGTGAAAGGATTTCTGAACCTCTCGGTGGGCCAGGGCGCATGGCTGCAGCTGCTGCAGGCCATCGACAGCGACGACCACTTCGGCACGAAGGCCGCAGGCGAAGACTCCCCACTGGTGATGATCGAGTATTCCTCGCCCAACACCAACAAGCCGCTCCACCTGGGCCACGTGCGCAACAACCTGCTTGGCTGGAGCCTGGCACAGATCATGCAGGCCAACGGCAACCGCGTGGTGAAGACCAACATCGTCAACGACCGAGGCATACACATCTGCAAGTCGATGCTCGCATGGCTGAAGTATGGCAACGGCGAGACACCCGAGTCGTCGGGAAAGAAGGGCGACCACCTCATCGGCGACTACTACGTGGCCTTCGACAAGCACTACCGCGAGCAGGTGAAGCAGCTCATGGACCAGGGCATGGACGAAGAGAAGGCCAAGCAAGAGGCACCGCTCATCAAGGAAGCCCACGCCATGCTGGTGAAATGGGAGCAGGGCGATGCCGAGGTGCGCGCCCTCTGGGAGAAAATGAACAACTGGGTATATGCCGGCTTCGACGAGACCTACCGTCGGCTGGGCGTGTCGTTCGACAAGATATACTACGAGAGCCAGACCTACCTCAAGGGTAAGGCCAAGGTGGAAGAGGGACTGGAAAAGGGGCTCTTCGAGCGGCATGCCGACGGCTCGGTATGGGCCGACCTCACCGGCGAGGGCCTCGACCAGAAGCTGCTGCTGCGCAGCGACGGCACCTCGGTATACATGACCCAGGACATAGGCACGGCCGAGATGCGCTACGAGGACTACCCCATCGACAAGATGATCTATGTGGTGGGCAACGAGCAGAACTACCACTTCCAGGTGCTCTCCATACTGCTCGACCGCCTGGGCTTCAAGTGGGGCAAGGAGCTCACCCACTTCAGCTACGGCATGGTGGAGCTGCCCAACGGCAAGATGAAGAGCCGCGAGGGCACCGTGGTAGATGCCGACGACCTGATGCAGCTCATGGTCGACGACGCCTACCGCACGTCGATGGAGCTGGGCAAATTCGCCGACATGACCGACGACGAGCGCCGCGAGGTGGCACGCATCGTAGGCCTCGGCGCCCTGAAATACTTCATCCTGAAGGTCGACGCACGCAAGAACATGCTCTTCAACCCCGAAGAGTCTATCGACTTCAACGGCAACACCGGGCCCTTCATTCAGTACACCTACGCCCGCATCCGCTCGATATTGAGAAAAGCCCACCTGTCAGTGGCCCCCCCTTCAGCCCCCGAGGGGGCTACTATAGGCCCTTCCCTCCATATTGCGCACAAAACTATAGAAGCCCCCTCGGGGGCCGTAGGGGGGGCCGTGCCCTCGGGGGCCGTAGGGGGGGCCGTGCCCTCGGGGGCCGTAGGGGGGGCCGTGCCCTCGGGGGCCGTAGGGGGGCCCTCGCTTGAGAGCAAGGAGATAGAGCTCATACAGAAGATGAACGAATTCCCCGCCGCCGTAGAGCAGGCCGGAAAGGACTATTCGCCCAGCGGCATAGCCAACTACTGCTACGAACTGACGAAAGTGTTCAACCAGTTCTACCACGACTACAGCATTCTGAACGAGCCCGACGAGTCGACCCGGCAGATGCGCCTGATGCTCGCCCGCAACGTGGCAAAGATCCTCTGCTGCGGCATGGGCCTGCTGGGCATCGAGATGCCGGAAAGAATGTAGATTGCAATATATGGATCGTGAATCGACTTCCCCACCCGACTACCGCCACGACACCGTGCTGTCGCTTCCCATGGAGGTGACAGCCGATGCCTGGGCGGTCGACGCGGCCTGCTCGGGCAACCCCGGCCCTATGGAGTATCAGGCCATCGACCTGCAGACAGGCCAGCGCGTGTTCCACTTCGGTCCCGTCAGGGGCACCAACAACATCGGCGAGTTCCTCGCCATCGTCCATGCCCTCGCCCTCTGCCAACAGCACGGCCTGCACCAGAAGACCATCTACAGCGACAGCTACAACGCCATACTCTGGGTGCGCAAGCGCCAGTGTAAGACCAAGCTCGAGCGCACCCCGCAGACCGAGAAGCTCTACCAGATCATAGCCCGCGCCGAGCGATGGCTGCAGACGCACAGCTACCAGAACCCCATCGTGAAATGGGAGACGCAGAAATGGGGCGAGGTGCCTGCCGACTTCGGAAGGAAATCTTAAGGTGGGTTCTGTCAATTCGCCAAAGCGAATCAGCAGAACCCACCTTTAGTTACACTCCCTTGCGTCTGCTTTGCAAAGGATGCCTTTTTAAATACGAAACAAATTCCACTCAAACTTACACAATATATTAAATAATGTGTATTTTTGCGGAAACAAGTTCCTGTTTCGCATATTTTTTTGTACTTTTGCAACTGCATTGCAGTTGCCGCTAATGTCATAGTGACAAGATGGTGGCCGACCGAAAGGTTAAACGCTGCGGTGCAAGATACATCGTGGCTCATTGAATATACGTATTCAATTCTGACGGTTCTGCATCCGAAAATGTCCGACCAACATTTGCAATGAACCTGAGGAAAGTGAGTACGCCGTTGTAAGGCGTACCACTTCCTCTTCATTTCATTGCAAGGGTTAAAATCTTTGGTCGGACGCTAATCCCGGATGTGGAGATGATTTTGGAAGCTGGTACGCTCTCTTTGTGGCCCCACATAAATATTACAACGGCATGGGAAGTAGCATAGATATCGGCTGGGACAAATATGAGACAGCTTTGCTCATCGAAGCATACCTTCGATGCAAAGATGGCTTGATATCTCGTAAGCAAGCAATAACTGCTCTTTCCAGAACACTCCGCGCACAGAAAGCCAAGGCCGGCATAGACATTAGTGAAGCCTATCGCAACGAGCACGACATCACTATGCAGATGGCGGCAATGGAGTTCTGTTTAACCAATGGCGAAAGAGGCTTTGGTTCGCCGTCTACTATGTTCAAAGAAGTGGCCGATTTGTATATGGCAATTCCAGAAAAATTTGAGGAATTGGTTAAGACGGCAAAAATGATTTATCCCGCCAGCGACGAAATGCAAGAAGTACGGCCGATTAAACCCAAAGAAGAGACTACTGGTGTTTTTGCTGCTGAAACTCCCCAGCGATATGTCAATGAGAAGGTAAGGCATCTTGTAAAGGAACGTTTTCCGAAAGGCTATCGCCTTGGCTCCTACATGGAGGTCAAAAAGTTGAAAACGTTCTACGAGGCGGAGTATCACGAGCCATTAGACATGGCTGCAGAAGATATTGAAGCTGATGTAAAATCGTGCGGCATAGTCCATGAGGGGCGTGTGTATTTGATAGAAGAGATCCTCAGAGAAGAGGTTCGGGATGAAATAGTCACTGATATAGAAGCAACATTTAGCAGCGGGAAGAATTTCGTTTTCCTGAGCGTCTTGTTTGAAAAGTTCCATGATGAACTACTTGACAGCCAAATACTCGATAGCCAGATGCTGGAAGAATATCTTTTTCATTTTTATTCGGGTCGGTGGCATTTTACCAAAGACTACATCTGCCTGGATTTCAACGTGCCGTTAGATGTGCTTCAGGAAGTCGTAGAGTATGTGAAGGAACAGGGTGGAGCTGTGTTTGAGGATGAGGTCGTCAAGGGACTCTCATTCCTACCCGAAAAAGATGTGAGAGATGCCTTTGATAGCCGCAACAGTTTTCTGATTAGCTGCGGACGAAACCAGAGGTTCCACATAGATAATTTTGTCGTGACAGATGTAGAACTAAAGATCGTTAAACGTATCATTCGCGAGGCCATAAGCCTGTATAAATACATCAGCTTCAGCGAACTTCTAAACGATATAAGAATCCAGATTCCGTCTGTGCTGGATAACAATGAGACGTTTGGTGAGATTGGGTTACGGAATGTGCTGAATATCAAGTTGACTGGCAAATTCTCCTTCATCAATAATATTATCAGCGACAAGGCTCATCCTGTCTCAGCAGAGGATGCCTTTGTTGCACTTGGTCAACGCGAGGCATACACTATCGATGAAGTGACTAAACTTGCGCAAGACTGTGGGTCGCTGGCCAATCTGTATAGGGATGTTCTAAAAATTAAATAACTGATAGTCAGATATTTCTGACGATAATTCG
>CAMJLB010000153.1 GCA_946406555.1 uncultured Prevotellaceae bacterium
AGCCCTTCACAGGACCCGTACCGAAGTAGAGCAGGATGATACCGGTGATGAGCGAGGTGAAGTTAGAGTCGAAGATGGCCGAGAAGGCATTCGAGTAACCTTTCTCCACAGCCTCCTTCACGCCCAGACCGCGGCGCAGCTCTTCCTTGGTGCGCTCGTAGATAAGCACGTTGGCATCGACGGCCGTACCCAGCGTAAGCACGATACCGGCGATACCCGGCATGGTAAGTGCTGCCTGGAACGAGGTGAGGATACCCAGGGTGAAGAACAGGTTGACGAGCAGGGCGGCATCGGAGATGAGACCCGGGATGACGCCGTAAAGCATG
Organism: uncultured Prevotellaceae bacterium; assembly: GCA_946406555.1. Classification (GTDB taxonomy): domain Bacteria; phylum Bacteroidota; class Bacteroidia; order Bacteroidales; family Bacteroidaceae; genus Prevotella. The sequence continues at coordinate 327 of CAMJLB010000153.1, forward strand.
ATCATATAAATCATGAGCAGCACGAAGGCCACGATGAACGAGATGATACCTTGCTGGATAGACTGTGCACCGAGCGAGGGACCTACCACCTCTTCCTGCACGATGCGGGTGGGGGCAGGCATCTTACCCGAGTTGAGCGTATTGGCCAGGTCCTTGGTATCCTCGATGGTGAAGTTACCCGTGATCTGCGAGTTGCCGCCATCAATCTGCGAGAGAATGCGCGGAGCGCTATACACGGCGTCGTCGAGCACGATGGCCACGGCGCGGTTGATGTTCATCTTGGTGATTTGCGACCAGCGGCGGGCACCGTCGCTGTTCATCTGCATCGACACGCAGGGGTGTCCCATCTGGTCGAAGTCGTCCTTACCGTTGGTAATCACGTCGCCCTCTAACGGAGCGCGGCCGTTAGGCTCGGTAATCTTCAGGGCATAGAGTGCGAAAATCTCGCGTGTGCCCTCGCCGAAGTCTTCGGCCTTGGCTCCCCAGCGCAGCTTCAGCTCGGCGGGGAGAATCTGCTTGGCCAGGTCGCTGTAGATGACCTTGTCGATGTCGGCAGTGTCGCGAGCGGTGGCATAGCCCACGATGGCCAGGCCCTGGCCCTGCACAGGCTGGAAGATGCTGAACAGGGGGTTCTGCTTCATGGCCTCTTCGCGTGCCTTGGCGTCTTTCTTGCTGTCGCCCTTGGCCAGCTTGGCGGCCAGGTCGGTGGTTTTCGCAGCGATGGAATCGCTGCCCACAGCGACCGAGTCGGTGGCGGTGGCGGCGGCGGTGGTGCTGTCGGTGGGCTGCTCGTTGCTCAGCAGGGCTGCATAGCGGGTATTGAGCTGTGCCAGCAGGGGCACGATCTCCTGCGAGTTATAGGTCTCCCAGAATTCCAGGTTGGCCGAGCCTTGCAGCAGCTTGCGCACGCGCTCGGGCTCCTTCACGCCCGGCATCTCGACCATGATGCGCGACTGGCCTTCGAGTCGCTGAATGTTGGGCTGCACCACGCCGAACTTATCAATACGCTGGCGCACCACGTTCTCGGCATTGTCGACGGCGCTCTGCACCTCGGTGCGCAGGGCGTTCTCCACCTCCGAGTCGGTAGAGCTGGTGCTCACCTTGCCCTTCATCTGCTGTGTGGCGAAGACGGAAGCCAAGGGGCGTCCCTGACCGTTCTGCTTCCAGCGGTTGATGAACAGCGAGATGAAATCGTCCTGAGAGGTTTCCTCGTCTTTCTTGGCCTCGTCCATCGACTTGCGATAGGCGGCGTCCTGCTTGTGGTCGGCCAGCACGTCGATGACGTCGGGCACCGACACCTCAAGAATCACGTTCATACCGCCCTTCAGGTCCAGACCCAGGCCAATTTCCATTTCCTGGCACTGCTTGAAAGAGTAGATGCCAAGGTAGACTTTCTCGTTCTTGATAGAATCGAGATACTCCTGTCCTTCCTCCTCGCCCATGGCGGCAGCCTTACTTTGGTAGTGGCTGGTCACGAAACCGAAGGAAAGATAGAAGCAGCAGACAAGCGTGAGCATGACTGCAATAGCTTTTACAATTCCTTTGTTTTGCATTGTTTTTTATTGTTATTTATTGATTTTATGCAATTTAGCCTGCAAATATAGGCATTTTTTTAGAGTTAATGAAATTTATTGCTTATTTTCAAAGTTTTTTAAGGTTTTTCGTTCCTTTTCAGCCAACAAAGTAGCGGATAATGGTCGCTGACATCGATTTTCGAGTCGATTTCGCAGCGGTAGGGTGTGAAATGACCTGAGCACAGCAGATGGTCGATGCGGAAGTTGAATCCCTTGCGGTTGAACGACAGTCCCAGGCCATTGCCAGCCTCGACGAAGCAGTCGGTGAGTCCTTGGGCGAGGGCATGACGGGTGTAGGAGATGGGCGTGTCGTTGAAGTCGCCACACACGATGAGCGGGTACTGCCTGTGGGCGTCAATCCACTGGTGCAGGGCATCGGCCTGGCGTGCCCTGACGGCCATGGCCTCACCCAGCTTGTCGACCAGCAGCGACGTTTCGGCCTGGACGGTGTCGCGGCTCATGCCGCCCTTGAGCATGTCTTCATACTTCCGGCGGTCGCGGTTGGAGAGGTGGGTGCTTTCCAGGTGGTTGTTGACCACGACCACGGTGTCGGCCCCCACTTTCAGGAAATAGGCCACCGAGCCATTGGAGATAGACTCATAACTGATGCGCTCCTTGCGCAGAATGGGGAAGCGGGTGTGGATGCCCACGCTGTTGACGGCCTTGTTGCGCGAGGGGTCGCTCACGCGCACGGTGTCGTTGTAGGGGAACAGCTCGGCATAGCGCTTCTGGGTGTCGAGCCACTTCGACGACATGTCTTCCTGGGTGCACAGTATGTCGGGGCTGAGCCGCCTGACATAGCCTAAGATGGTGTCGAAGGCCTGTTCGTACTTATAGTTTCCGCCATAGCCTGCCACATTGTACGAGACGACCAACAGCGCATCGTCGGGTGGCTGTTGGGGCAGATGGAGCGGTATATATATATTAATAGGTGTATACGCAAGGGCAAAGCCCAGGATGGGAATGAGCAGCCTTCGCCAACTGAGGAACACCCAGAGCGGCACAAACACGGCATTGGCCGCCAGGACGAAGGGAAAGGCCATGCCCATGCACGAGAGCCATGGGTGGCTGTCGGGGTGCAGATGGTCGCTATAGCCCACGAGCAGCATGATGACCACCAGGCCCACGTTGATGCCTGCCAGCAGGTTGAGCGTGAAGAGTTTCAGTTTGCGTATCATTGTTCGCGGCTGGCATCAAAGAGTCGCTGTTTCTCGTCTTTTGTCAGACTGTCGTAGCCACTCTTGCGTATTTTGTCGAGTATGCGGTCCACCTCTTCCTGACTCTGCCGCTTGCGGGCGTTATAGTCCATGTCGGCCTGCTTGCCGCCCGTGCGCTGCCGGGGCTGCTGCGGGCCGCGCCGCTGCTCGAAGTTGCGCTTCAGGCCGTCGAAGAAGAGACGGCCGCTGTTCAGGTCGAAGTCGCTGCCCGGATGCTTCTGCCAGTAGCGTATGAGCAGGAAGCCGAAGAGCATGCCGCCCAGATGGGCCATGTGGGCCACGCCGTCGCCTGCCGAGCCGAGGGCAGAGAACAGCTCGATGCCTGCATAGATACAAACAAACCATTTGGCCTTGATGGGCACTGGCAGGGGGAAGATGAAGATGCGCTCGTTGGGGAAGGTCATGCCGAAGGCCAGCAGAATGCCATAGACGGCACCCGAGGCTCCGATGGTGAGGCTATAGCTGCCCATGAGCATCTGCACCAGCTCCTGACTGAGACCGGCGCCTATGCCGCAGACCAGATAGTAGAACAGGAACTTCTTGGGACCCCACACCCGCTCGATGACACAGCCGAACATCCACAGGGCAAACATGTTGAAGAACAAGTGCTGGAACGAGCCGTGAAGGAACTGGTAGGTGATGAACTGGTAAAGGTGGAAAAAGGGAGAACCGTAATAGTGCAGGCCACCATAGAAGGCTATGTCTACACCCCTTAGCTCCATCACCACAGTGGCCAGATAAACCAGGATATTGATGATGAGCAGATTCTTTGTTATCGTTGGAATATTCCGAAACATCTTTGCTATTTACTATTAACTATTTACGATTTACTATTTAAGTTACAATAATTGCTATTTTCTCGTTTCGGGCGCAAAATTACTAAAAATATCTGTTTTTCAGCACAAAAACAGATATTTACGTACAATTTTTCAGTAAAAAACGCATTTTTTCGCGAATTTTGTTTGTTTTCTCAATACTTTCGCTTATATTTGCGCTAAAATTAAGACAAACAACGTAATATTCACACATTTAAACCTTAAAATTATGAACAAGACTGAATTAGTTGAGAAGATTGCCGCTGGTGCAGGCATCTCAAAAGTAGACGCAAAGAAAGCACTCGATGCCGCCGTGGCAGCTGTGAAGGAAGCATTGGTGGCTGGCGACAAAGTATCACTCGTCGGCTTCGGCACATTCTCCGTTACCGAGCGTCCTGCTCGTGAGGGCATCAACCCCGCCACAAAGGAGAAGATTCAGATCGAGGCCAAGAAGACTGCCAAGTTCAAGGCTGGTGCCGAGCTGGCCGACGCGCTGAAATAACCTTTTCCACCGACGGGCTGCCGGCTCCACCTCTCGGTGCATGGCAGCAAAAAGTTATTCTTGCTGCTTTTGCAGTTTTTTCGCTCTGCCACCGTGCTTACCGGAAAGACGGCATAAGCAGCAAGAATATTTTTCACCTCCCTCGTTTGCAGGTGCAAACAGGATGATGAACTCGGCTGAGATTTAAAAATTTTCGAGTAAGAAATCTTTTGTCCGAAATTTTCGAGTTTTGAGGCCACTTCGCAAATCGTTGACTTTAAACATATTACAAAAACGGCCATCAGAACAGTGCTGTAATTCATGCTGTTTTAGGTCGCAATTCACCATGAATTGCAACTCAACGCAGGCTGAATTGTGATTCAATTTTGGCTGATTCGACACCCAATTCAGTCTAAACAACGATGCCGCAGGCCGCAACGGCACCACGAAGCGACAAAACAGAGCGTGAAACATTGCTTTTACGATGTTTCACGCTCTATTTCGCGATTTTTATTTGTCTTGAAAATCGAAATTGTTCATGCTGTATTGTTGAGGTGGGCTATGCTGTTCCATTCCTTGCGATGAGACTTGAAGTAAGCATAGAGTCCCGTCTTGATGCCATGACAGACAA
>CAMJLB010000154.1 GCA_946406555.1 uncultured Prevotellaceae bacterium
TTGGTTGAAGTACAAGTATAATCGTAAAAAATGCATAGAATGCCTTTGGGCATGTAAAATGAGCTATAGGTCGAAAATTGAGAATTTGCTACCGTCTCTTTTTCACCGTGAGAGATTGTGTAGTAAATTCTCAATTTTTTCAATTTTTAATTTTCCGTTTCCGTTTTATTCGTGCCGTATAGCCTCGATGGGATCCATGTTGGCTGCCTTCTGTGCGGGAATATATCCAAAGAGCACGCCGATGCACACGCAGACGAAAAACGACACATAGATGCTCCATGCCGGCACGCTACTGGGCATGCCGAAAGCAGGCACAACAAACTCGCTTGCCCCGCAGCCCACGAGAATGCCCATCAGTCCGCCCGTAACGCTGATGAGCACCGACTCGATGAGGAACTGAAGCGATATAACGGGTCCGGTAGCTCCCACGGCCATGCGCAGGCCTATCTCCTTGGTGCGTTCAGTCACTGAGACGAGCATGATGTTCATAATGCCTATGCCGGCCACGAGCAGCGAGAAGGCGGCTGCCACCACGAGAATGAGCGTCACGGTGTCCATCGTGCTCGACATCGTCTCCATCATCTCGGCTTGCGACCGAATGGTAAAGTCGTCGGCAGCTTCGCCCTTCAGTTTGTGGTTGTCGCGCAGTATCTGCGTGAGTTCCTCGATGGCTGCGTCAGAGAGGTCTTCGGTCACGGCTGAGCAGACGATGCTCGAAAACCACGTCTGGGCAGCAATGCGCTTCATCACGGTGGTGTAGGGGGCTATCATCACGTTGTCCTGATCCATGCCCCAGTTGTTGTAGCCTTTCGACTTTAGCACGCCAATGATGGTCATGGGTATGGCCTTGAAGCGGATAGTCTTGCCGATGGGGTCTACGTTGTCTCCAAACAGTTCCTTGACGATGGTGACACCCACCACCACTTTCTTGGCTGCCTTCTTGATGTCTTCCTCGGTGAAGCACTCGCCCTGCTCAATGTCCCATAGTTTGATGTCGAGGTATTCTGGGCTTTCGCCATATAGCGATGTCGTGGTGTTGTTGTTGCCGTAGATGGCCTGGCCAGAGGCAGTGACCTCGGGCGATACTTTCGTCACAAACTTCTTCTCGCGCATGATACGCTCGTAGTCGGCCATCTTCAGCGTCTGCATGGCAGAAGGGTCCTGACGCACGCCGCCGCGCATGTCGGCACCGGGCCGGATGGTAAGCAGGTTGGTGCCCATGGTCGATAGTTCCCTCCTGATGCTCTCCTTCGAACCTTGGCCGATGGCCATCATAATAATCACGGCTGCCACGCCGATGATGATGCCCAGCATCGAGAGAAACGACCGCATCTTGTTGTTGGCCACGGCGCGGAAACTTACTTTGAAAAGGTTGAGTATATTCATATTTGACATCTGAATCTCTCTCCTTGCCCCCTTCCTGTGAGGAAGGAGAGTATGTAGAGGCGAGGATTCCTTTTTTATCTGTTATACATTTTTGTCGTTAGTCATCTACCGGTTTTGGCAATGCGGCGAGAGCCTCTGCAGCCGACTTGATATTAGGGTTTAGCGTGTCTTCCCGAATCTTTCCGTCGCGTAGGTTGATGTTGCGGCTGCTGTATTCTGCAATCTCGGGATTGTGGGTCACAAAGATGATAGTGTGGCCTTGTCGATGCAATTCCTGGAAGAGCACGAGCATCTCAAACGATGTGCGGGTGTCGAGGTTGCCGGTGGCCTCGTCGGCTAGCAGCACGGCGGGATCGTTGACCAGTGCGCGGGCAATGGCCACGCGCTGCATCTGTCCACCCGACATCTGGTTGCTCTTATGCTCCAGACGGTCGCCCAGGCCCACGGCCTGCAGCGCCTTCACTGCTGCCTCGCGCCGCTGTTGTGCGTTGTACTTTCGGTTGTACATCAGCGGAAGTTCCACGTTCTCTACGGCTGTGGTCTTGGCCAGCAGGTTGTAGTTCTGAAACACGAAGCCTATCTTTTGGTTGCGTAGGTGGGCACGCTGCGTCTTCGACATCGTGCGCACCGAAATGCCGTCCAGATAGTATTCGCCGCTGGTAGGGGTGTCGAGGCAGCCCAGCTGGTTGAGCAGCGTCGACTTGCCGCTGCCCGACGTGCCCTGAATGGTGACGAACTCACCTTCGTAAATCTTGAACGACACGCCGCGCAGTGCCTTCACCGTCTCTGAGCCCACTTGAAAGTAGCGTTTCACGTTCTGCAGTTCAATGACGCATTTTTTTTCCATGGACTATTTCTTTTGGTTGTTACGGTTATTCCTCGGCTTAGGCATGAATGGGTTGCTGGCCTGCTGTTCGGGTTCTTCGCCGCCGCTGATGCTGAAGTCGGTGAGCACCTCGGTGCCCTCGCTCACGCCGCTCACTATTTCGGTGAGCTGGCCATTGGCGGTACCGGTCTCTACCTTGTGAGCCTTGAAGGTGTTGCCTTCCAGCGTCCACACCTTCTGTGGTGCCTCTAGGTCCTCTATCTTCTGGTCTTTTGCAATAAGGGCCTCGTTGGGCATGAAGCGCAGAGCCTTGGCTGGTGCCACGAGAATGTCGTTTTTCTCGAGAGTGTAGATAGTCACGTTGGCCGTGAGGCCGGGCTTCAGTTTCATGTCGTTGTTGGGTGCCGAGATTACCACTTCGTAGGTCACGACGTTGCTCTCGGTGGTGGCCTGTTGCCGCACCTGTGTCACGTGTCCCTCAAATTGGTCATCAGGGAAGGCATCTACAGTGAAGGCCACGCGCTGTCCCTCTTTCACGCCGCCAATGTCGGCCTCGTCGATGTCTGCAATCACGCGCATGTCGGTTAGGTCTTGGGCGATGGTGAATAGCTCAGGGGTGTTGAACGAGGCTGCCACGGTCTGCCCCTCTTCCACGCTCTTCGAGAGCACTACGCCGTCAATGGGGCTGGTGATAGTAGCATAGCCCAGGTTCGTCTGTGCCTTCTGCACGCTCTGCGAGGCAGTGGTCACCTGGTCTTTGGCTTTCAGGCAGCTCAGCCGCGCCTTTTCGTATTCGTCGGCGCTCACCAACCCTTTGTCGTAGAGCGTCTTGTAGCGGTTGTAGTTGGCCTGCTCATAGTTCAGGGTGCTCTGCGCACTTGCCAGATTGGCCTTGGCCGTATTCAGTTCACTGGTAAGGTTGGTCTTGTCGAGTTCGGCTATCACCTGCCCTTTCTTCACGATAGAGTTGTAGTCTACGTAGAGGTGGCTCACGATGCCGCTCACCTGCGTACCCACGGTGACACTCGTCACTGGCTCTATGGTGCCCGTGGCGGTGATGCTGTTCTGTATGTTGCCTCGCTCCACCTTCGCGGTGACGAACGAAGTCTTCTGCTCTTTTTCGCAGCCGGTCAGCAATGCCAGTGCTGCCAGGGCCGTCAGCGCCCCTGTCTTCCACATTGTTTTCATATTATTTCTTTTTTCAATTTTCAATTTTCACTTTTCACTTTCCCTTGGTAGAACTCCAGCATCTGCAGTGCCAGTATGGTTTGATATTTCGACTGCAGTTTGTTCTGTTGGGCGGTGAGGAGGCGGTCTTTGCCCGTCATCAGCTCCACGATGTTTTTCAGCCCCAGTCGAAACTGTTCTTGCAGCAGGTCGTAGCTCTGCTGTTCGCTCTGTTCGGTGGCCTGTGCTGCTCGGAACTTCTGCTGGTTGGTCTCCGCATCGAGCCAGTAGTGCTCGATAGTCTGGTAGAGTTGCTTCTGTTCGTCGAGAAGGTCCAGTTTGGCCTGTTCCAGCTGCAGCTTTGCCTTGTTCACCGATGTCTTTGTCTGCCGTCGGTCGAAGATGGGTATCGAGAGCGTCATTCCGCCCGTTACGTCGAAGTTTGTCTTCAGCTGCGAGCCAAATGTAGCGCTGGAGCGCGAATTGGTGCTCGTGCCCATGCCAGCCGTCATGCTCAGTGTGGGCAGATAGCCCGCCTTGGCCATCTTTATGCTCAGGTCGTTGCTCTCTATGGCTTTCTGGCTCCCCTTTATCTCCGGACGTGTGGCCAGTGCCTGCTCGTATGCATCTTTCAGGGGGGGGATGGGCTGCAGTGCCTGCTCGTCGGTGGTGGTGGGCACCACGATATCGAAGCTTTCGCTGCCGTCGAGTTCGAGCAGCTGCTTCAGCTGTAGCTTATAATTACTAATGTTCGCGCGCGCATTAACAATATTATATTCATCGGTGGCCCTTTGTGCCGCCAGCTGTGCCACGTCGGCCCGCGACATCTTGCCTACCTCGAGCATCGCCTGGCCGCGTTCCTCGTTCTTCCTGCTGGTCTGAAGGCTTTGCTCGCTCACCTCCAGCGCGTCGGTCAGGTAGAGAATCTGCACATAGAGCTGTGCTATCTGCTCCTGTATGCTCTTGGCCGTGGTCTCTGTCTGCAGCGCGGCCTGTTCGGCAGCGAGTTTGTTTTTGCGCAGGGTGTTGATGTTCTTGTTGCCATTCCACACCGTCCACTGGGCGTTCACTCCATAGGAGCCGTTGTAGTAGGTCTTCTCCACCGAACTGTATGCCTGGTTGTTGGCTACGGTCATGGTGCCCGTATCTTGCCAGGGGCTGTAGCCCACGCTGTGGTTTGTCGAGGCCGAGAGCGAGGGCAACAGTGCGGCCCGGGCCTCCTTCACGTCTTCGTGTGCCGACTGGCTTTGCAGTCTTGCCTTCTGTAGCGTGATGTTGTTCTGCATGGCATAGTCCAGACACTGCTCCAGCGTCCACTGGCGTTGTGCCCAGCCTGTGGCGACTGTCAGCAGCATTGTGGCACTTATCATCAGTTTTTGTTTCATATTTGTACTTTTTACATAAATCACTGCAAAAATAGTAAGAATTTTCGAGGTTAAGAAAAAAATCGTCACAAAAATGGATTGCAATTGTTTTGTTGTGTTTTTACCTTGCGGCTGATACGGCCGACCTCCATCCGCTTGTAGTATATCACGTAGCCGC
>CAMJLB010000155.1 GCA_946406555.1 uncultured Prevotellaceae bacterium
CATCCGTGGCGTACCTTTCAGCGGTGAGGGCACCAACTACACGGTCATCCCCACGATGGGCATCCACCAGTTCTCGCCGGCCTACTTGTCGCGCTATGTCAGTGCCTCGTCGCTGGTTCATAACGGCGTTGACTTCGAAGACATCTCCTCCTTCCCCGTCAGCGGCTACGTGCGCTATGCCGGCACCGACTATCCCGTGGAGGGCTGCAACATCAACATCGATGGTGTGCCAGCAGCCAAGAACGGCGAACTCATTAAGACCAATGCCGATGGTGAGTTTACCGTGAGCGTGCCTATCGGTGACCACTATATCGAAATCGTGCAGAATGGCCACGTCTTTGTTGACGCAGGCCGCTATCCTGCCGACCCCAACGAGACGGGGAAGCCGCACACCTTCGACCAGAAGATAACGGGCCTGGAGTTCATCGACGAGACGCTGGTCAACTTCACCGGTCGCGTGGTGGGCGGCAGCATCGAGGGCGAGAAGCCCGTAGGCTTCGGCCTCAGCAAGAACAACATCGGCGTGGTCGAGCTGGTGCTCTCACCCCTGAACGAGCTTTATCGTATGAACGTGGTGAAGAACGTCACTGAGACGACCTCAAGCCTTGACACCAACACTGAGGAGGTACCCATTGCGTCGGCTACGTCGGCCATCAACAGCACCTCTTTCCGTGGTGCCACCGCCAACTACTGCAAAAACTTCTACATCCGTACCGACCCAAAGACGGGTGAGTTCTCGGCCATGCTGCCCCCGCTGCAGTACAATGTGCAGAGCATCAAGGTGAAGAAGAGCGGACAGGACGTTGGCCCGTCTACCACGATAGACCTTACGAAACCTTCGCGCGTCCTGACCGACTCCGTGCGCACTGAGTCAGATGAACTGCTGAAGTATGAATACAATGTCATACTGAAGCAGGTCTATCACAGCGCGCCGTCGTTCTCCGTCACCCAAGAGGGTAGCACCGACGGTCACTTCGGTATCAAGAAATACAAGATTACCGATGCTATCGGCGACATAGAGATCAACGACATCTACTCAGTTGACGGCAGCGGCAACGTCACTTACAAATACGGTGGCCCCGTGTTTGTGAAGGACGATCCCTACACCTTCCAACTGAGTGGCTATGAGGAGTACACCAATGCCGACGAGGAGACGCCAGTTGTCTCGCGAGTGCCGATGTCTGGCATTGTCGTGACCATTAACAATGCCCTGTCGAACTCGCAGAGCGTGTATGTAGAGGGTGGCACCGTCGATGGCGAAGACGTAACACCAGGTCAGGTGGCTGACCTGAAGAGCAACCAGATGGGGCTTGACGACGAGGGCTGCGGCACCTACACTTGGACTGCCGGTCTGCCCAACATCTCCGAGCCATACACCCGTACCATCAGCATGACCTACGACATCGACGGACGTTCCTACCAATGGAATGGAAGCGGCATGGAGGGCATCATCCTGGGCGACATGCCCACGGGCAACAACTTCGTCACCGCTGGTCCCGACAAGCTGCTTATGATCCTGCGCGCACCTCCCGGATCGGACTCGTCGGCTGAATGGAGTTCAGGAAAAACGACGTCCACCACATCCACGGTAGGCACCTCGTTCACTGACGGCTTCCAGCACACACACACCACGAAGTTCGGCTACAATGAAGGTATCATTACCGGTACGCCCGCTGTAGGTACTGTCAAGACAGTTGATTCCGACGATGACCTGGCCTTAGGCATCACCAGAGAGTCGGAGGGCGAAAGCTCGTTCTCGCAAACCACGACCACAACGGTGACGACCACCGTAGCCACGAAGGGCATGGGCGACGTCTTTATTGGCAATGCCACCAATATCATCTTCGGCAAGGCCCGTATGCTGAACTTCCAGCGCGACGGCAGCAGCAATGACGTGAAGCTTGGCCTGAGCAATATCATGACCACCGGTCTGCGCTACGGCACCATCTTCAACTACTCGCTCACCTATATCGAGGAAACGCTCTTCCCCAACCTGGAGACCATGCGCAACAACTTCCTCACCACTGTGGAGAGCAGCGCATTCATTGCCAACTATGTGAACAACGGAAAGGTACCCGTCTATCTGACCACGCTCTCAAAGGATGATGAGAACTACGGAAAGAACGGAACCTATACCTTCTTACCGCCCGCAAATATGACAGAGCCTTTCTACTGCGACTCTGTGAGATGGGTGAACAACCAGTTGGACAACTGGACGAAATACCTCGAACTAAACGAGAAAGAGAAGGTGCTGGCCTACGAGAACCGCAAGGAAGACACCCAGAACTACTCTTTCGACTCTGGTTCCGACGTCAATTTCTCCATCGAAAGGGAAAAGGGTGAGGTGACTTCATGGTCGAGCACTGTATCCTTCGGTGTGTCACTGAACAACAGCTTTGGATTCGACTTCCAAGGTCTCGGATTCGACGAGGAAACAGAGATATCTTCCACCAGTGCAGATACTGAGGGGACCGAGACCGAAGAGACTAAGACAACCTCGTTCTCCTACACACTCTCAGAGAACGGCGACTACGATGCCATCTCGGTCGATGTCTATGAATACGGCAAGTTCAGTCCCATCTTCCGCACCCGTGGTGGTCAGACCAGTGCTCCCTACGAGGGCGAGGTCCGCACGAAGTACTACGAGCCAGGCCAGCACGTGCTGATGGAGGCCACTATGCAGATCGAGGTGCCGGAAATCGATGTGGATGTGCCCGTGGTGAGCGACATCCCCAGCGGATCGGCTGCCAACTATGTGCTGAAACTCTCCAACGCCTCGGAGATCGGTGCCGACGTGGCCTATCGCCTCGGCTTCCTCGACGAGACCAATCCGAAGGGTGCCCAGCTGATGATGGACGGCAAGGTGATTCCGGCTTTGGAACAAGGACGGCTGATCAAGGTGCCCGGCAACCAGACGCTGACCAAGGCACTGCAGCTGCGCCAGACCGACCTCGGTGTGCTCGACTATGAGAATATCGGTTTCGTCTTCGCCAGCGACAGCGAGCCAGGGGAGATTGCCGACACCGTTTACATCACGGCGCACTTCACACCGTCATCATCGGCAGTAGACCTGGCACTGAGCAACAGCATCATGAACACGCAGACAGGCTCCGACCTGAAGCTGACGTTCAATAACTTCGACCGCAACTACAAGAATCTGAAGGCTTTCCGCCTGCAGTACAAGAAGCAGGGCAGCACCGACTGGACGTTGCTGCGCGAGTATGTGCTGAAAGAGGCCAACAAGACTGAGAGCAACGAACTGCTGCCCGAAGGTGCCAGCATCGACTATGTGCTGGATATGAACCAGTTCACCGACGGCGACTACCTCTTCCGCGTGCTCTCCGTGGCTACCTACGGCACTGGTGAGGTGTACCGTTCGAGCGAGGAACAGGCACTGGTGAAGGACATGCAGCGTCCGCGTCCGCTCGGACAGCCTGAGCCTGCCGACGGCATTCTCTCTGCCGGCGACGAACTGAGCGTGACCTTCAACGAGACCATCCTGAAGGGTGAGCTGACACAGGCCGCTAACTTCAAGGTGACGGGTGTGCTGAACGGTGCAGAGGTGGCCCACGAGACCGCCCTTTCGCTGCAGAACGCAGAAACCACGGCAAAGACCGAGGCCGACATCCTGCTCGGAGGCAAGGACTTCTCTATTGATGCATGGGTGAACCTGACCGGCGGCAAGGGTACGCTGCTGAGCCACGGCAGGGGCAATGCCAAGATGACGGTGGGCACAGATGCCAACAACCACCTTGTGGTGAAGATAGGCTCGGAGACTTATACCTCCGACAACACCGTGCCTACAGGCTCATGGGTGTTCCTAACCATGAACTACAGCGCAGGCAAGCTGACTGCGAAAGTGGCCAAGGATGCTGATGAAATCATACTCTTCAGCGAGGAGGACGTGGTAGCCTACGAGGGCGACGGCCCACTGACCGTGGGTAAGAACATGACGGCTGCCATCCACGAACTGCTGCTTTGGGACGAGGCTCACGACATGACCGAAGCTCTGCGGCAGCGCAGCCGCACAAAGAACCCGGCCACGCGCCACCTGATAGGCTACTGGAAGATGGATGAGGGCGAGGGCACGACTATCCGCGACTACTCGCGCAACCGCCACATGACCATGAGCAACGAGACATGGTATCTGAACAACGCGAACAAGGCTGTAAGTCTTGCCGACGGCAACTACCTGAGCATCGACGCCAGCGACCTGCCCGCCTACGGCGAGGATGACTATGCCTTGGAGTTCTGGGTACGCGGTGATGCACAGAGTGGTGCTGCCCAGCTGCTGCAGATGGGTGAGGTCGGCCTGTGGGTGAACGCCAGCGGTGAGCTGCAACTCACCAGCAAGGGTGCCTACAACGCCGCTGCCGAACAGACCTGCATCGCCACGTCGAGCGGCAACATCATGAACAACGCCTGGCACCACGTGGCACTGAACGTGCTGCGGCAGGGAGCCGCCGCTGTCTATGTGGACGGTGTGCGCCGCCTGACAACCAATGCAGCCAACGTGGGTAGCATCGCCACTAACCAGTTAATCATCGGTAAGCACCGCGAGTCGGTGGCCTCGGAGAACGGTGTCTACACCTTCGACCGTCCCTTCACTGGACAGGTAGACGAGCTGCGCGTATGGAACGCTACGCTCAATGCCGACAAGCTGCTGTCGAACCGTAAGATGCGCCTCACGGGAAGCGAGGACGGCCTCGTGGCCTACTATCCCTTCGAGACCAAGGCACTCGACCAGTACAGTCAGGTGATAACTACCGCCTCTGCCGAAGACCTCGCCCGTACCGGGCATGAGGCTACTGTGCTTGGCGGTTCTCTCGCCGAGATAGCCTTCACTGACCAGGCTCCCGCCCTGCGCCAGAAGAAGACGGAGACCAACGTGCCCTTCACCTTCGTGG
>CAMJLB010000156.1 GCA_946406555.1 uncultured Prevotellaceae bacterium
CGCAACTCGGCGGCCAGCGCGTCGTCGATGGCTCCACCGCCAATAATCAGCTGCCGTATCAGCATCAGCCGCTCCCGCTGCTCGGGCACCTGCAGCGTGTTCCATACCTGCATGGGCACCATCGCCGCAAAATCGATGCTCATTTCCTCCCTTAAGTTAGGGGAGGCCAGGAGGGGTCTGAACAAGCCTTTTAATGGCTCTCCACTGGGCTCGACGCACACCAGCCGCAGCCCCCTCACCAGGCTCCGCACCACCATCATCTTGCCGGCAATATAGTCGAGCGACATGCAGAGCAGGGCCGTGTCGCCCTCGCTGAGACCTAAGAAGTCGCACGTCATCCGTGCCGACGCTTCCATACGTCGTTTCTCGACCAGCATCGGCTTGGGTTTGCCCGTCGAGCCGCTGGTATGCACCAGCATCGTCGGACTGTCATTGTGCCACTCGGCTAAGAATTCCTTGAGATCCATAACTGGTCGCCTCGTATCTCCAATGCCATCGGTATGTTATCGGTAAACAGCTGGCCCGTGCCCAAGCCCTGCGGTACGGTAATCCTATCGCCATATACCGAACTGCAGAACTGCGCCACAGCGTTCAGGCCCACATTACCCTCTAAGGCCGACGTTACCCATGAGCCGATGCCATACTGGCGGGCTGCCTCTATCCACTCCCTGCATCCCGCCATGCCGCCGTGCAGCGACGGCTTCAGCACGATGTAGGCGGGCTTGATGATGTTCAGCAGGTGCGCCTTCATGTCGGGGTCGTTCACGCCTATCAGCTCCTCGTCCAGCGCAATAGGTATAGGAGCATCGCGGCACAGCTCTGCCATGTAGGCCCACTGCCCGGCCTTGATGGGCTGCTCTATCGACTGTGCATACTGCGACAGCAGCTCCAGCTTATACAGCGCCTCGTCGTAGCTGAAGCCGCCATTAGCATCGAGACGTATCTCTACGACGCGACGCGAGAAACGGTCGCGGATACGCTTCACCAAGTCCAGCTCCTGTTCAAAGTCGATGGCCCCAATCTTCAGCTTCACACAGCCAAAGCCCTGCTCCAGCTTCTGCTCCATACGCTGCAGCATCTCGTCGTAGCTGCCCATCCACACCAGTCCGTTGATAGGTATTCCCTCCTCCCCACGACTGAAGGCCGTATCAAACAGCACTGGCACATGCCGCTCGCCACTCACCTTGTTTCTCTCACCCGTCAGCGCCAGCATCGCCGTCTCCAGTCCGAAGAGCATGGAGGGGAAGTCGCGCATAGCCTCGTAGTCTATCTCCCCCGTCCGTTCCAACTGGTCGCAGAACCCTCGCAGCACCTCACCGTAGTCCGCCCTCGCGTCACAGCTCAGGTCGGGCAGCGGAGCACACTCTCCCCTGCCGGTGGCCGTGCCGTCAGTTACCGTCACCAGCCATATCCTTCGCTCTGTGTACACCCCGCGGCTTGTACCCGCCGGTTGCTTGAAATGGAGCACGCGCTCCTCTATCGTCACTTTCATTTTCATCATATCTTTAAATTACAAACATATAACAAGGTCACCGACAAATCATGCGAGCCAGCTCGTTCAGCGTCAGACATTGGTTGCGGCTGATGGTGGTGCGCTCGTTGTGATGCTCCCAGGGAGCAAGTAGGAGCAGTTGGCCACGGGCGCAGGCCTCCATGCGCAGGCCTCCGGGTTTTGCCAGGTCGGTGAAGCCGTTCTCTTGAAGAATTATTAGCGGCAATCCCTCGTTGAAGGCAGTGCGCATGATGTGCTTCTCGCCGGGTGAGATGCTGGGTGATACGAGGACGGCACCTTGGCGAGCCATTGAAAGCATGCGGGTTGTTTCTTCTTCTATCTGCTGGTCGGTAAGGCGGCGCGAGCATTGCACCTGAAGTCTTACCGGGCGGTCGAGGAGGAAACGGTTGCCAATGGCGGAGAACTGCTGTTGGCCTACCACCAGACCGCGCTGCACGCGGAACAGGTCGGGGTGCTCGCGCTTCATCAGCAGCCGGCGGGGGTTGTCGCGCAGGTAGTCAAGCCAACGCTGCAGCTGCCCTTGTCGCAATAGCAGTTTGTCGTTATACCCTGGCGCAAAGAGAAGGCCGTGGTAGCGGTCACTCCTGCCCGTCTGTAGCTGTCCCGCTTGTTGCTGTACAGTTTGTTGCTGTATTACAGCAACAGACGGAACGGCTTGCAGGAAGAGCTCCCTATAAGCCTTGTTACAGCCCTGCTTGAAGCCCAGCAGCACCTTCCCCAAGGCAATCCCCATCTGTTCTTTCACAAAAAGGATGCCGTGCAGGTGGTCAGGCATCATCTGTAGAGCCACCAGCTTTATCTGCGGATGCCGAATGGCAATCTCATGCCAGCAGGCTTCAACCCGCTGCCCCAACGCCGAAAGAACAACCCTCGGCGCATCGCTGCTGCCTTCCTCAGCTTCGCTGTGCCCAGCCACTTCACCGAATAGCGGACGACAGTCCTCGGTCACCATTGTCACCATATACAGTTGGCGGCTTGTATAGTCGTGGCCCACGCAGCGGCGCTGCATCGATGGCTTCTTTTCACCAGCAAAGGCTTTCTGCCGCTCATATGTTTCCTTGTCCATCGGTGCAAAGTAACGAGAATCACCCTATCGTGATGGTGTACTTGCTCATAAACGAGGCGCCGGGCAGCAGGTGGTTCATCAGGGGCTTATCCTTGAACTCGCCACGGAAGTCTCTCGGGTCGCCGATGCCGTACCACGGCTCTATGCAGACAAAGGGAGCCTGCTTGCCGTAGGGACTCCAGAAGGCGCAGACCGGTGCCTTGTAATCCACGGTGACGGCGGGCTCGCCAGTGGTGTCCATCAGCATGGCGCGGTACGTCTGGCACTTGTGGATCTTCACCGAGTCGTTACGGAAGAAGCTGTTACAGATTTCCATCACGCCCCTGTCGGCCTCCAAGGGGACGTCCACCATGTCGTGACTGCCGTCGGCATAGCCCTTTAGAGCATCCATCGGCTCCTCATTGTCCAGTTTGATGATGCCCTCCAGCTTTCCGCCGGGCATGTTAAATGCCGGGTGACCACCTATCTGGAAGTGGATCTCGCGGCTGTCGGTGTTCTCCACATGCCAGATGACGTGTACCTTACTGGCCTCCAGACGGTAGGTGATGGCGAGGTTGAAGCGGTAGGGATACACCTTCAGCGACTTCTCCGAATCATGGAGTGCCAGCGTCACCTTTTCCTCAGTCTGCGCGACGACGGTAAACACCGCATCGCGTGCAAAGCCATGGCGTGGCAGGTGGTACTCCTGTCCGTCCACCACATACGTATTGTTGTTCACACTGCAGACGATGGGGAACAAGATGGGCGAGTGCCTGGGCCACTGCTCGCCTGCCTGCCACATATACTCCCTACCCTCACTGTCTTTCACACTCTGGAGCTCTGCTCCCTTTTCGGCGATACGTATCGCCAACTGCTCATTCTTCAGTTCTATCATAGTCGTCAATAAATGTACGCGAATACACGTATTAGTTTTAGTATTTCGGCTGTAAAGTTACGAAAAAAGCTTGTAAAAGCGAAGCGATTTTGGAAATTCTTTGCAAGCAAAGCGTCCTTTTGGGCCGAGCGAACGCAGTTCGGCCTAAAATAAAGGCAAGACGGGGAGGAACAAGGAAGTTCAATTTGGATCAAAAAGCAAATTGGGGAGGATTGGTGAAGGAGTTAGGTTGCCAAATCGTAACCCGGCCGTAGCAAGGAGGCTTTGCAGATTAACCGCGAACTGGATAACATCAAGGCGCAGATTATCAAGCACTATCAGCACCTTTCGGATAGAGAGGCATTCGTGACTGCTGAGATGGTGCGCAATTCCTATCAAGGATTTGGTAGCGAGTACGAAACCCTGCTAAGCGCATTCGACAAGGACATTGCCAACCAGAAGAAACGTGTGGGCAAGGACAGGGCTGCAAGCACTCTTTGGGCTATGGAACGCTCACGGAAGGATGTGGCAGAGTTCATCCAGTCGCACTACCGTCGCACAGATATGTCGATGCGATTTGAGAATAGGCCAAGGTCCCATTATTTCGTATAGTTTGTAATGTTCTTGGACTGATGTTCAGCATTTGGCATACATCTTGATTGTCGAGCCAATCACCCCGCTCGAACTTGTTCGCTTTGCTCGCAAAGAACCCTTTGTCATTGCCTCTACTGGCCATCTCCTTCATCTTTGCAACGAAGCTATTGAAGCACGTCAGCAGTTCTTCGACAAGCGAAGCGGCAAGCCGATTACCTCGTAGGTACTGCGCTCAATTGATATTACTTCCATGTCTTGTTTAGTTTTTGAAATTTGCAAGCAAAGGTACATCATGATTTCCAGGTAAGATTACTTTAAAAATTCCTTGTTGTGAAATAACAATTCACGAATTCTTCTATGTTCTCAAATTCTAATGTCCGTTGAGCTTGCTCGTCAGAATGCGGACGCGCACTTTTGTGTGGCACTCCATAGAAAAGTGCGTAAGAGGCTACACCCTTCTGCTGTATTCGTATGTGGAATTATTATGTGCACAATTTCCCAACTTAAGGTTCTTGATACTTCCGTTCACATAGTTCTCTCCGCGACGAGAGTAGTACGCAATCAATGTCTTTCCCATATTCTTCGTTATTGTTTAATTCACGCCGCAAAGATGCGAATAAGCGAGTGCAGAGCCCGCTCGACCTTTGGTCGCTTGTTCCCGGAGGGTCTCAAGAAACTTGTTTGAGCTATGCCGAGCATGAAAGGCTACGGGTAGGCGAGCT
>CAMJLB010000157.1 GCA_946406555.1 uncultured Prevotellaceae bacterium
AGCCTGTTTTGCACCATAAAACAGACTGAATTGATGGTCAATCCAGCCTGTTTTGGCACCTAAGCCAGCCTGAATTGCAGGATAGCAACCTTACGGATTGGCTACCGCCTACGCAAAGTCTCGACGATACGCGCCATCTGATTGGGAATGCGAATCTGCTGCGGGCACTTCGACAAGCACACCTCGCAGTCCTGGCATTTGGAAGCCCATTCCTTTTCCTCGGGCAAGGCTTTCCTGTAGCCATCTTCAAACTGCTGCTTGCGCGAAGCATAGTCGGCGGCACCCTTATCGGGCAACGGCAGCACATGGTCGTTTACCGCCTCGTTGTAATAGGCAAAGTTGCCGGGAATATTCACTCCGTAGGGACAGGGCATGCAATAAGCGCAGGTGGTACAGGGAATGGTGGGAAAGCCCGCCATCTGGTCGGCAATACTTGCCAAGAGCTTGTTCTCGGCATCGGTGCAGGGGTCGAGCGGCGAGAACGTCTTCACGTTGTCTTCTAAATGGTCCATACGGTTCATGCCACTGAGAGTGGTGAGAATGTTATTGAACGATCCCACCCAGCGGAAGGCCCACCGGGCCGTGCTGTCGTCGGGGCGCACCGCCTTCAGCTGGCTGGTCAGCTCGCTGGCCATACGTCCAAAGGCCCCGCCGCGAAGGGGTTCCATGACCACACACTGCACACCGGTCTTCTCGCACTTGCTGTAGAGATACTCCGCATCGGCATCCTTCTTCCAGCCGCCCTTGTTGAGCGATGCATGCCGCCAGTCGAGGAAGTTCATCTGAATCTGCACGAAGTCCCAGTGATACTCGTCCTGATGGTCGAGCAGCCAGTCGAAATCGCGCACGTCGCCATGATAAGAGAAGCCAAGATGCTTGATGTGCCCTGCCTCACGCTCCTTAAGAAGGAAATCGAGCACGCCATTGTCGAGGAAGCGCCCCCGCAACGAGTCCATGCCGCCACCGATGCTATGAAGCAGGTAGTAGTCGATGTAATCGACCTTGAGCCGCTCCATCGATGTCTCGTACATGCGGCGTGAGGCATCGAAGCTCCACGACCGGCGGTTCTGATTCGACATCTTCGTGGCTACATAATATTTATCGCGCGGATACCGAGAGAGGGCATTGCCGGTAAGCACCTCCGACTGCCCTCCCATATACATGGGGGCCGTGTCGAAATAGTTTACGCCATGGGCAATGGCATAGTCGACCAGACGGTTGGTCTCTTCCTGGTCGTTGGGCAGGCGCATCATGCCGAATCCCAACAGGGAGATCTGCTCGCCAGAGCCATGCTGCACACGATAGGTCATGCGCACGTCGTCTTTCTCCCCTTCGCCAGTCTGCTTGCTTTTGGCCATTGCGCCGAACGGTTCGAATGCCATCATGGCCATAGCCGAACCGGCTCCCAGACCAAGCCGACGCAAGAACTCACGCCGGCTCATGTCGTTCATTTTGTCGTTGGTTTCTTTCATATTCTTTGTTTAGTTTAGCATGTAATTTATAATCTGTTGAGCATTGAGCGTTGATTGTTAAGCGAGCGTCTTGCCCCTTCTTCGCTCTACGCTCAACAATCAACGCTCCACAACTTCTACCACCGTGAGCACAGGGCCATCGACCTTGAAGCGCACATCGCAGCCTGCGAACGGCATGCCGTAGATGCGCTCCGGGTCGTGATGGTAGCTGGGACGGGGGTCGAGGGCCAGTATTTGGCATAGTGCCTCCTGCTGCGATACGGGCAGCAAGGCCTTCAGATGGTCGGGCAGGACGACTTGCAACGCTTCTTTCCACCCGGTCTGATCGACGAACCCGCTGCGCGCCTCAGGATGACTATCAGAATAGCGCACGTAGGGTTTCACGTCGTAAATGGGCGTGCCGTCCATCAAGTCGGCACCGCTCACGTGAATCACCGGTCCCAGCGAAGGGTGCTGTTCTACCTTGTCGATGGCGGCACAGGTGAGCCCCAGGCTGTTTGGCCGGAAGGGCGAACGCGACGCAAAGACCCCCACCCGCTCGTTGCCACCAAGACGAGGCGGACGGACCGTGAGGCCGGTGCCCCCCTTCGTGCGGTCGCTATTGGCAGAAAACTCCCAGATAAGCCAAAGATGGCTGAAGGCATCAAGCCCCCTTACGGCTTCGGCATGACGAAAGGGAGGTTCAAAGACAATACGCCCCTTCAGCGACAGGGCCAGGCCACCCTGACGAGGTATGCCAAACTTGGTGGTGAGCGGCGAACGGAAATAGGCAATAGGCTCAATCTGCATATAATCATCTTTTTTTAATGGGGCCAATACACAAACTGCTGCCGCTTGTCGAAAAGCAACCTGTCGCCCAAGACAAGCACCACGAGCATGGCAACGACACTTGCCACAAAGCCCGACAAAGCCACAAGGGCTGAGACAAACGCTGCTGCTAACGGCGAAGCACCGCCCAACAGCAGACCGCAAAACAGCACCGGGGGAACGGCAGGCACCATGCCAAGCATGGGCTTGAGCTGCGACAGGGCTACAGCCCGCATACTGCGGCGGACACTGGGCATGATGGCTTCAAGATGAGTAGAGCCATTCGCCATAAGATACTGATAATGAGTAGCAGTATGCATCAGACTTCCAATATAGGTTTGAAGCCCGCGACTCAACGAGGCATACAAATGGAAAGAAAGCAACGCCCCCACCGGCAAGAGAAGACGGGACAACGACAAGGCCGACGACCGCAGACTGAGAAGCAGGCATCCTGACGCCACGGCCATGCCCAACAGCAACGCCAACGCAAGAAGCGGCAAGAAGCTCTTGGCAGGCAAGCGCACCTTACCCAGCGAGAGATAGGCCACCAACACAATGAGCAAAAACAGCCATAGCAGAACGCCCCACAGGCTGCAGAACCGAAAGAGGGCCCACATATAGGCACCCACCAAGGCCGTCTGGGCAAGATAGATGCCCACCACTTTGAGTGCACGATGAAACAAATGGCGGTCGATCAAGGCGTAAACACCAAGGGAGCAACCAAGCAGGAGCAACATTAGCCCCACTCCCCATATAGAAATATCTGTTATCTGTATCATAAGCCTGTTACTAAAAAAATACCTATAATTCTACCACTTTGTCGGCCACCTGCAGAAGCGGAGTCTCGTTGGTGGCGGCAAGCACGATTCGGCCCTGAGCGGCAAGACGTTGCAAATAGGCTGCAGAGGTCACGGGCGGTTGGTCGAGCAGCATGATTTTCTTGTCAAGCAATGCCGCCACAGCCACAAGCCGACAACGCTGGTCGGCGGCATCGCCCCCCACCCTACGCATCTCTTCGGCAAGGATTCCATTCGATATGGGGCGCTCGCGATTGGCCTTGAGGTAAAAGATGTGCTGCACAGAAGGAGGATCGTAGCGTTTCACATCGCCCTGAGCCTCCAGCGCCGACGGCGCGAAACTCATCATCTTCCGAAAAGCCATGGCCGTAGCGTCGGTGAGCGGCTCGCCGTCGATGCTTATAAAGCCATGAGCTATGGGCAGAAAACCAAGAATGGCGTGAAGCCAACGCGTGAGACGAGATGCAGAGCCACCCGTAAGGCAGGTCAGCTTACCCTCTTCAGCCATCAGCGAAAGCGTCTGTGGCTCGCCCGGCAAAAGCACTTCGTTTAACTCTAATATCATAACGGCTACAAAGGTAAGCAAAAAAGTCGATTTTATTTTCTTTTTAGGCAAAATAATTCGTACCTTTGCATCATGATAAGAAACAAGACCTACCGATTGCCCGCTGAATGGGAACCACAGAGCGGCATACAGCTCACCTGGCCCCATGCCAAGACCGACTGGGCACCCATGCTTGACGAGATTCTGACTACGTACAGGGAAATGGCACGCGAGATAGAGAAACGCGAGCCATTGCTTGTCGTGCAGCCACCATCGAATGATACCTGGGCACGAGACCACGGCTTCATCACACTGGTAGACGACACAACGGCCTGCAGCGGGCCGGGACGTGGGATAAAACTCCTCGACTTCAAATTCAATGGATGGGGAGAGAAGTTTCCCGCCGACATAGACAATGGGCTGAATCGCCGAATCTTCGATGAAGGAAAGCTGAATGGGGAGTATGCCGACCATCTGGACTTCGTGCTCGAAGGTGGATCTATCGAGAGCGACGGCCAGGGCACCATCTTCACCACCAGCTGCTGCCTGCTGGCCCCTCACAGGAACCAACCACTGACCAAGACCCAGATAGAGCAGCGGCTGAAGGAGTATCTGCATGCCGACCGCGTGGTATGGATAGACCACGGAAGCCTGACGGGCGACGACACCGACGGGCATATAGACACCCTGGTGCGCATTGCCCCCAACGACACACTGCTTTACGTGGGCTGCAGTGACCCCGCCGACGAGCAATACGATGACCTGAAGCTGATGGCCGAACAGCTGGCCACCTTCAGAACCACAGAAGGGAAGCCCTACCAGCTGCTGCCGCTGCCCATGCCCCGCCCTATTTACGACGAAGAGGGGTTGAGGCTTCCTGCCACCTATGCCAATTTTCTCGTCATCAACCACGCCGTGCTATGCCCCACCTACAATCAGCCCGACCTTGATGCAGAGGCACTGCACACGATAGGTACCGCTTTTCCCGGCAGGGAAGTGGTGGGCATAGACTGTCGCAGCATCATCAAGCAGCATGGCTCACTGCATTGCTGCACGATGCAATTCCCCGAAGGAGTTTTTTGAGTTTTTTGAGTTTTTGAGTTTTTTAAGTTATAGGCGACAT
>CAMJLB010000158.1 GCA_946406555.1 uncultured Prevotellaceae bacterium
GCTTGATCAGCTCGTCGGGCATGGGCTCGCCGGTCTGATAGTGGAAGGCGAAGGTACGCAGAAAGTCTTTCTCTATGGAGTAGTTCTCCATAAACTGCGAGGGCAACTCTACAAAGTCCCAACTCACGCTCGTACCTGACATACTGGCGAAACGGGTGTTGGCGAATATGCTGTGAAGGGCGTGACCGAACTCATGGAGAAAGGTCTCTACCTCGCCCAATGTCAGCAGCGAGGGCTTGTCCTGGGTGGGCTTCGTCAGGTTCATCACGATGCTTACATGGGGACGGTGGTTCACACCCTTGCGGTCTATCCACTGCTCCTTGTAGCTGGTCTCCCAGGCTCCGCCGCGCTTGCCCTTGCGGGGATGGAAATCGGCGTAGAGAACGGCCAGGTAGCTGCCGTCTTCGTCGAACACCTCATAGGCCTTCACATCAGGATGGTACACGGGAATAGCGGGGTTCTCCTTGAAGGTGATGCCGTAGAGACGGGTGGCCAGTGAGAACACACCGTCTATCACGCGGCTCAGCTCCAGATAGGGCCGCACCATCTCCGAGTCGAGGTTGTATTTCTGCATCCGCAGTTTGTGGGAGTAGTAGCTGATGTCCCAAGGCTCAAGAACGAAATTGCGGCCTTCGAGCTTGCGGGCCATGCGCTCGATGGCCTCCATCTCGCGGACGGCGGTGGGACGGTAGGCCTCGATGAGCTCGTTGAGAAGCTTGTACACGTTGTGCTTGTTGCTGGCCATGCGCTTCTTGAGCACATAGTCGGCATAGGTCTTGTAACCCAGCAGCTGGGCCGTCTCAAGGCGCAGGTTCACAATGCGCTTGCATATTTCTATGTTGTTCTCGCTGTTGTCGTGGGTGCAAAGGGTGTTGTAGCCCATGAACAGCTGCTCGCGCAAGTCGCGGCGCGGACTGTACTGCATGAACGGGGTGTAGAGGGGGGCGTCGAGCGTAACCACCCAGCCTTCCATGCCGCGCTCCGTGGCTTCGGCCTTCGCGGCATCGAGCAGGGTCTCGGGCAGACCTTCTATGTCGGCGTCGGTGGTCAGGTGCAGGAAAAAGGCTTTGCGCTCTTTCAGCAGGTTCTGCGAAAACTGCAGACCCAGCAGACCGCCTTCCTCACTCATCTTGCGAAGACGTTCCTTGCCGGCCTCATCCAGAAGGGCACCGTTGCGCACCAAACCGTCGTAGCTGTTGTCCAGCAGCTTCTTCTCTTCGAGGGTAAGGATGCGGTGGTGGCGGTGTACGTGCTTCACACGCTCAAAGTAGATGGGATTGAGGCTTATGTCGTTGGCATGCTGGGTCAAAATGGGGTCCAGCTCCTGGGCCAGCGCCTCCATCTCGTCGTTGCTCTCGGCACTCAGCAGGTTGAAGAAAACTGTCGACACACGGTCCAGCAGACCATAGTAGTACTGCTTGTCGTCGTCTTCGCTCAATAGGGTGTTGTCGAAGGTGGGACGGGCGGGATTGTTGATTATCTTGTCGAATTCCTCACGCTCACGGCGGATGCCCTCCAGAAAGGCTTCCTTGTAGTCGCTCAGTTGGATACGGTCAAAAGGGGGCGTATCATGGGGGGTGCCGTAGGGCGCAAAAAACGGATTCACTCTCTCTTTTTCTTCCACAGTTGTTCTATTTATAGGTTTTGGCTTGGTCGGCGCTTATGGCGCACTGCGATTGCTTATGCAAAATTACATGTTTTTTTCCGAATAGGGGCATGGCTATGCCCTTTTTTGATTACTTAACTTAATGATTGTTACAGATTCAGGGCTCCAAGGGCTATAAATAGCCCGTCAGCAACTTCTCCAAATGCGGAATGCGCACCTGGCCCCGGCTCATGGCGATGAGACCGTCGGAGCTCAGTTCGTGAAGTGCGCGCGACAGATTGAGGCGGCTCTCGCCCAATAGTGAAGCCAGGACTGTCATCTTCACATCAAGGACCTTCTCGCCGGTGAGACGCTGACTGTGGTCGGATACAAAACGGGCCAGCTTGGCCTTGATGTCATGCGGTGGCGTGCGCCAGCACTGACGGCTCACACGCTGCGCATGGGTGGTGTAGATGTTGAGCAGGTTGATGCGGAATATGTCGAAACGCGACGACAGCGACACCACTTCGTCCTTGCCGATGCCGAACAGACGGCAGTCGCTCTGGGCTGTGTAGGTGCGGGCATAGCGGGGGGTGAGACCGAAAAGACGTTCGGGCTCTATCAGCCAGGGGGTGGGCAATGTCTCGGACAGCGTGTAGGAATGGTCGTCGGAGGTGGCCGTGGCAGTCAGCGTGCCGTGGGTGATGAACAGCAGACTCTCACTGCGGCTGCCCTCTACGGCGATGGGGGATAGGGCGGGCACATTGCTGAAGTCGAAATGGGTGTGACCTACCACCTGTTCCAAGTCGCTCTGGCTCATGCCTTGGAATAGCGACTGCGACAGCAGCGTGGCATACATGTTGAGGTCCGACTTCATCGCATTTATTCTTGTATCTTGTCGCGGAGGGCAGGAGAGTACCACACTTGGTTCTCTCCGTGGGAACCGGAATAGATAAAGTAAGCCAGCAACTCCGGATGGCGCTCCAGCACCTTGATGGCTTTCTCCATGCCCATCACCATGAACGAGGTGGCATAGGCATCGGCGGTGGCACAGTCGGGAGCCAGCACAGTGGCGGAGAGAAGCGAGTGCTGAACGGGCTGACCCGTGCGGGGGTCGATGGTGTGGGCTACCTTGCGGCCGCCCTCATAGTAGAAGTTGCGGTAGTTGCCGCTCGTGGCCATGGCGCGGTCGGTCACGTTCAGAATGGCCTGAAGGTCTTTCTGGGTGGCAAGGGTGTCGTCGGTGGGAACCGTCACGCCGATGTGCCAGGGCAGACGCTTCTCGCTCACACCATGGGTCACTATCTCACCGCCTATCTCTATCATGTAGTTGGTCACACCGGCGCGCTTCAGAAGGCGGGCCACTACATCGCAGCCATAGCCCTTGGCCACGGCACTGCAGTCGAGCATGATGCGGGGGT
This sequence comes from uncultured Prevotellaceae bacterium, assembly GCA_946406555.1. Taxonomy (GTDB): domain Bacteria; phylum Bacteroidota; class Bacteroidia; order Bacteroidales; family Bacteroidaceae; genus Prevotella. Next base: position 3,007 of record CAMJLB010000158.1, read on the forward strand.
CGCTTTTCTTCACCTGGCCCGAGGGGGTGAGGCTCACTTTCTTGTATCCCACCAGAGCCTTCATACTGTCGATGGCCGAAGGGGTGGGGCGGGTGTCGTGCTTGAAACCGAATCCCCAGGCGTTGACCAACGGGGCGACGGTGATGTCGAAGGCGCCTTCGGTATCTTTTGATATTTGCATCGATTTCTCAAACACTTCCCTGAACAGAACGTCCACCTTCACGGCTTCGTTGCGGTTCACACGGCTGATGATGCTCGCCTTGTTGAAAGGCGACAGCGATGCGTCGACCTGCTGAAGAGCGGACTCTATCTCATGCTGCAGATTCTTGTCGTGCTGATAGGTGATATTGTATACGGTGCCGAATATGAATCCATGGTCGTGCTGGTAGACGGCCTGGTGCTGCTGGCGGATAACAAAAATGGTGCCGCCGATAAGAAAAAGCAGGAAGGGCAACTGCCATAGCCATTTCTTCTTGTCGTTCATGGGGTATGCTCTATATGTCGATGATTACATTGAAGGTGCCGCCCAGACGAGTACTGCCAGCCTTACCGTAGCCGGGCACGTACCACACATTGTCCAACGGACCGTCGTCGTGGGCGATGCGGCGTCGGTAGCGAACCGACCAACCAAGATGGAACGGTCCCCAAATCTTGCTGTCCACACCGGCCACTATCTCCGCCCAGTGGTAGTTGCACGACACGTCCTGGGCTTCGAAAACGGCTGTGCCGCCCCATTTGGGGTCGGTGACGCCTGGATGACTGATGTCGTACTTGAAACTGCTGAAGCCATAGCGTACACCGCCGTAGATGCGGTTCACATCGTGCTTCATCTTCATAAGGTTGAAGTCGATGCCTACCCTGAAGTAGGGGGCGCTGCTGCTGTAGCTGATCTTGGTCACCGCATCGTTGTGGCTGGCCTTGCCGATGCCGGCCTCAATGATGGGGAAATACTTGTCGCGCAGATTCACACGAAAGGCGCCTTCAAACTGACCGTAGTCGCTCACCATTTTCTGTATCGGCCCCACCAAATCTACCGACACGGCAAAACCGCGCAGAAAGGCGACACTGTCTACCGGTTCCGCGACCCTCAGCTTGGGCTGACCGTAGGTGCTGAGAGCTCCGCACAGGCAGAGAAGACTAATCAAGTGCCTTGAAATAGAGCTTAATGTTGGTACGGGTCGTGTCATAGTCTACAGTGGTTTTGTACAGCACTGCCGAGTCGAGGCCATGATGGGTGTGGCTCACACTCTTGATTTCATGAAAGTAGGCGGGGGCGCAGTCTACCGACTCAAAATGGGCCTGGTTGCTCTTCTCCACAAGCAGGGTGTCGATGCTGTAACGGCCGGTGCTGTCGTGGCGGTTCAGTATCAGCACGTCTACATCCTGCGCGTAGCTCATCTCCACCCAGGTGCTCCCGGCCTCTACAAGGCTGTTCACCATGGTCGTGTCGCCAAGAGTGGGGCGGTGGGCTATCACGTTGAGCGTGTCGCTCATCATGCCGCTGCCGTCGTC
>CAMJLB010000159.1 GCA_946406555.1 uncultured Prevotellaceae bacterium
CGGGGATGAGGTGGCAGTGGTAGTCGATGATGGGCATCTTGGCCGCATGGTTGTGATACAGGTCCTGGGCGACCTCGGTCTCCAGCACGAAGTTTTTGTCGTTGAACTGTTTCATCAGATTAAATGTTTTTAAGTTGTAATAGATTTCTGTCTTGCAAAGATAATAAAACGTCGGCGTAAACAAGATATTACGCCGACGTTTTTTTGTTTTTTTAGCTTTTACGGCTTAATGGCCGCGGTAGGGTAAAGAGGATTAGTCTTCCATGAGTTTGCGATAGCGCGCACGCTTAGGCTCGTCGAGTCCCAGCCGCATGGCCTTGTTAGCCTCATACTCAGAATAGTTGCCTTCGAAATAAAACACTTTGCCCTCGCCCTCGAAAGCCAGGATATGGGTGCAGATGCGGTCGAGGAACCACCGGTCGTGGCTGATGATGACGGCACAGCCAGCAAACGCTTCGAGACCTTCTTCGAGCGCACGCAGGGTGTTCACGTCGATGTCGTTGGTAGGTTCGTCGAGCAGCAGCACGTTGCCTTCCTGCTTCAGGGCGATGGCCAGATGCAGGCGGTTGCGCTCGCCGCCTGAGAGCACGCCGCACTTCTTCTCCTGGTCGGCACCATTGAAATTGAAACGCGAGAGATAGCCGCGCACGTTGACGTCGCGACCGCCCATGCGTATAGTCTCGTTGCCCTGGCTCACCACCTGATAGACGGTCTTCGCGGGGTCTATGTCTTTGTGTTGCTGATCAACATAGCTCAGCCTGACGGTCTCGCCCACATGGAAAGAGCCCGCATCAGCCTGCTCAAGACCCATGATAAGCCGGAAGAGGGTGGTCTTGCCAGCGCCGTTGGGACCTATCACCCCCACGATGCCGTTGGGTGGCAGCATGAAGCTAAGATCGCTGAAGAGGGTCTTCTCGCCATAGCTCTTGGCCACATGGTCGGCCTCGATGACCTTGTTGCCCAGGCGGGGGCCATTTGGAATATATATCTCGAGCTTTTCCTCTTTCTGCTTCTGCTCTTCGTTGAGCATCTTGTCGTAGGAGTTCAGGCGGGCCTTGCCTTTGGCGTGGCGTGCCTTAGGTGCCATGTGCACCCACTCCAGCTCGCGTTCGAGTGTCTTACGGCGCTTCGAGGCGGTTTTCTCTTCGAGTGCCAGCCGCTGGCTCTTCTGCTCGAGCCAGCTGGAGTAGTTGCCCTTCCAGGGGATGCCCTCGCCACGGTCGAGCTCAAGTATCCACTCGGCCACATCGTCGAGGAAGTAGCGGTCGTGGGTCACGGCAATGACCGTGCCCTCGTATTGCTGCAGGTGCTGCTCGAGCCAGTCTATCGACTCTGCATCGAGGTGGTTGGTGGGTTCGTCGAGCAGCAGCACGTCGGGCTTCTGCAGCAACAGCCTGCAAAGGGCCACACGGCGGCGCTCGCCGCCGGAGAGGTGCTGCACGGGCCAGTCGCCCGGGGGACAGTGGAGCGCGGCCATGGCACGGTCAAGTTTCGAATCCATGTTCCACGCATCGGTGGCATCGATCATGTCCTGCAGTTCGGCCTGGCGAGCCATCAGTTTGTCCATTTTGTCGGGATCCTCATAATATTCTGGAAGGGCGAACTTCACGTTGATGTCGTCGTATTCGGCCAGTGCGTCGTAGACGTGCTGCACACCCTCCATCACGTTCTCTTTCACCGTCTTCGCTTCATTAAGAGGCGGGTCTTGCGGCAGGTAGCCCACACTGTAGCCGGGACTCCACACCACGTTGCCCTGATATTGCTGGTCGAGCCCGGCAATGATCTTCATAAGTGTAGACTTGCCCGCACCGTTCAGACCTATGATGCCGATTTTGGCACCATAGAAAAAGCTGAGGTAGATGTTCTTGAGCACCTGCTTCTGGTTTTGCTGAATGGTCTTGCTCACACCGACCATCGAGAATATCACTTTTTTATCGTCGACTGTAGCCATATTGTCATTTTTTTTATGATGTTCACCCGTTCATCGACATGAGGAACTCCTCGTTGTTTCGACTCTGCACGAGGCGTTCTCGCACGGTATTCATAGCCTCGATGGGATTCATATCGCTGATGAACTTGCGTATAATCCACATGCGGTTGAGCGTAGTCTCGTCTTGCAGCAGGTCGTCGCGACGAGTGCTCGACTGCACGAGGTTGATTGACGGGAAGATGCGCTTGTTAGAGAGCATGCGGTCGAGCTGTATCTCGCTGTTGCCGGTGCCCTTGAACTCTTCGAAAATCACTTCGTCCATCTTCGAGCCTGTGTCGACCAGTGCGGTAGCAATAATGGTGAGCGAGCCGCCATTCTCTATATTGCGGGCAGCACCAAAGAACCGTTTGGGTTTCTGAAGGGCATTGGCATCAACACCACCCGTGAGCACCTTTCCGCTTGCAGGGCTTACCGTGTTGTAGGCACGTGCCAGACGGGTGATGGAATCGAGGAAGATAACCACATCGTGACCACACTCCACCATGCGTTTGGCCTTTTCGAGCACGATACCTGCAATCTTCACGTGGCGGTCGGCAGGCTCGTCGAAGGTAGAGGCAATGACTTCGGCGTTTACCGTGCGGCTCATGTCGGTCACCTCCTCAGGGCGCTCGTCGATGAGCAGCATCATGATATAAGCCTCGGGGTGGTTGGCGGCTATGGCATTGGCAATATCTTTCATCAGGATGGTCTTACCTGTCTTGGGTTGGGCCACGATGAGCGCACGCTGCCCCTTGCCTATGGGCGAGAAGAGGTCGACGATGCGGGTAGAAGGATTGGTAGTCGTAGCGTCGCCACAAAGGCGGAACTTTTCTTCGGGGAAAAGCGGGGTAAGATGCTCGAACGACACACGGTCGCGCACCTCGTTAGGGTTGCGCCCATTGATAAGGTTGACAGTAGAGAGCGCAAAGTATTTCTCGCCATCGTGCGGCGGGCGCACTGTGCAGTCGACCACATCGCCCGTCTTCAGGGCATATTTCTTAATCTGCTGTGGAGCCACATAGATGTCGTCGGGCGACGACAGATAGTTATAGTCGCTTGAGCGCAAGAAACCATACCCATCCTGAAGAATCTCGAGCACGCCATTACCCGTAATCAAGTCTTCGAAATCGTAGTTGACTGTCTGGGCTTCTTTTACTGGGACAGGCGCAACGGCCTGGAAAACAGGTTCCTGATGCTGAACCACAGGGCGGTCGAACATGTCAAGGGTAGGAATGGCAGCCTGATCTTCAATAGGCAGGTCTATCACGGGAATGAAGTCGGTACCATCGCCAGGATCGCCTTCCCACACGTCATCGGGTCCGGCTTCGGCATACATTGGCTCATCACCACCTTCGTGTTGAGACATTTTTTCTTGCAATTTTTCAAGAAGTCCCATGTCGGCCTCGCTTTCAAGACCGTCATCCTGTTCTTCAGGCACCATGGCGCTCATGTCTTCCTGCAATTCTTCTTCCTCCATTTCTGACAGCGGTTCCTGCTCATCCTGGGGTTCTTCTTCCTCTGCCATACGCGCAGCCTCGGCAGCGGCAATGGCAGCAAGTTCGGCCTTCGACTTACGTCCACGATGCTTGGGAAACTGCGGCAGAGCGTCGGCTTCGGCAACAGGGGCATCGGTTTCCTGCTCGGAAGATGTTGCAGGAGCATCGTCGAAAAGCGAAGGCATCTCTACACTCTTTCCTTTCTGAGTCTTCACGTCAAGATTCTCGCCTTCTTTTCCATTCACCGTATATACCTTATCAGTTTCCTTTTTCACAATGCGCGTACGCTTGCGCTTCGAAGCATTCGTCCCAGAAGCACTGTCTATGGCCGCCTGGTCCAAAATGGCATAAATAACTTTTTCTAATTCGTCATCCTGTGAGACAGACACACCTAATTCTGCAGCGATGCTAAGCAACTGTGCAGGATCCATCTGTTCAAGCTGTTCTTTTGTATACATAAAAATAATAATGTTGTTGTAACGCTTGTTGTTGAATTGATTTTTGAATCTGGATAGATGCGTTTCGCAGAACGGGAAACGCCTATTGGGATTAAATTCGAGTGCAAAATTACGAAAAAAACGGCATTCTCCTGCGAAAAAAAACAGTTTTCTATAGCGCATTAATCTTTTTTAACGACGGCTCGACGTTATTCGCCATCACGTGTCTTGTTGATGTATTTCCACCGTTATTTAGAGCCAAAATCATTCGTTCAAGTTCACTGCCCAAGACCCTCATTCGGCATCGTCGAGTTGCATGAATATACATTCCGTTTTTCGATTTTCAAGACAAACGAAATTTGCGTTTTAGAACGGCGGGGGTCTGCCACGGCTCCCGCCCCAAAAGCCCCCAAAGACCGTCGGCGACGCAATCGAGCCTCCGTTGCACCATCGAAGTGGCTCCTCGGCGCTGACACTCATGCTGGGTTGCCCGCTTGTTCAGCCTTCCTTAGGGTGCAACTCAGCATGGATTGCATCCTAAAACAGG
>CAMJLB010000160.1 GCA_946406555.1 uncultured Prevotellaceae bacterium
TGGGGATACCACTCTCATACGGCTCACCTTTCACCTTCGCGTAGGACCTCGGTCCTATCAGCTTGGCTATGATGTAAGCCGCTACCACCAGTGTAATAGCCGTCAGCAAGACGGTAATTAACAAAGTGAAATTCATAAAAGTTAATATAAATATTAAAACAAATTTGTTTGCTTTTTCTTAGCGTTTGCAAAGATACAAAAATAATTGCAAATGACCTACATATTCATAAAATTTTTCAGAAACTTTTCTGTTTTGCGCGGTGTTGCCAGATGATTCTCGTGCCGAGAAAAAAAACGAAAATCTTTGCGAAACTCCGCGCGTATTTCGCATGATTGTGATAATTAAATGATTAGTTTGCGTTTTCTACTGTAACCAATTGAGTTACAATTTGTTTTCTTTTTGAGCGGAATACGGGACTCGAACCCGCGACCCTCGGCTTGGGAAGCCAATGCTCTACCAACTGAGCTAATTCCGCTTATCGCTTATTTGCGGTGCAAAATTAGTTATTTTCCGTCAAACGAGCGAAAAAACAATGTTAATTTTAGCTATAATATGTAGTAAAACCTTCAAATGCTTGCTTTATACCACTCAAATAGTAGGCGGACTCCCTCTTCGATATCCACCTTATGAGTCCACCCCAGTCTGTGCAACTTCTCTACGTCGATCAGTTTTCGTGGCGTTCCATCGGGTTTTGAGGCATCGAATTCTATTTCTCCATCGAAGCCCACGGTATGAGCCACCAACTGTGACAGGTCGCGTATGGTGAGCTCCTTTCCTGTTCCTACGTTGATGTGGCAATTGCGTATCTCGCCGAGCGAGGGTATGGCTCCGCCCCGTCCTGTCGAGTGGTTGCGGTCTACCTGTCCGCTGGCCGATGCGCCATAGTGCACACTGGAATACTTCTCGATACCAATAATGTCGCTGAAATCTACATTGAGCAGTACGTGGACCGAGGCATCGGCCATGTCTTCGCTCCATAAGAATTCTCGTAGTGGCTTGCCGGTGCCCCACAGCACCACCTTGTTATTATATATGCCATACTTGGCAAGCACAGCTTCTATGGTCTGGTTGGAGGCTGTTCCGCCGACACCTTCTACGGGACGTTTGGTCATGTCGCTGCGCACAGCCTCCCATGCACCTTCGTGCATGAGCCGGGCCAGATATACTTTGCGCATCATGGCAGGCATCACATGCGAGTTCTCGAGATGGAAGTTGTCGTTTGGCCCATACAGGTTTGTGGGCATCACGGCTATGTAGTTCGTGCCATACTGCAGGTTGTAGCTTTCGCACATCTTCAGTCCGGCAATCTTGGCAATGGCATACTCCTCGTTGGTATACTCCAGGGGCGAGGTGAGCAGGCTGTCTTCCTTCATGGGCTGAGGGGCATTCTTTGGGTAGATGCAGGTGGAGCCGAGGAAGAGCAGCTTCTTCACTCCGTGGGCGTATGCTTCAGAGATGACGTTGCATTGCATCTTCATGTTTTGCATGATGAAGTCGGCCCGGTAGAGCGAGTTGGCCATGATGCCGCCTACGAAGGCGGCTGCCAGTACCACGGCATCGGGGCGTTGCTCGTCGAAGAAGCGGCGCACGGCCATTTGGTCGGTCAGGTCGAGCTCGCCATGCGTCAGGCCCACTAAATTGTTGTAGCCGCGCGATTTCAGGTTGTTCCAAATGGCCGAGCCTACCAGACCACGGTGGCCGGCCACATATATTTTCGATAGCTTATCTAAACTCATTTTGTCAGGGGGCTGTTATTTGTCTTCTTTTTCCATCTGGGCTTTGAGGAAAAGCTTTTTCACGAAGCGCATGTCGTGTTCCACCATGATATGTACCAACTGTTCGAACGATGTCTTCCTCGGATTCCATCCCAGCTGCTCCTTGGCTTTCTGTGGGTTGCCCAGCAACTGTTCCACTTCGGCTGGCCGGAAGTATTTCGGGTCTACCTCTACCAGTGCTTTTCCCGTGTTCTTGTCTATACCCTTTTCGTCGACTCCCTCGCCTTGCCATTCCAGTTCGATGCCCACCTCGCGGAAGGCGAGGGTGCAGAACTCTCGCACGGTGTGATATTCGCCCGTGGCAATGACGAAGTCATCGGGCTGTGGCTGCTGCAGAATGAGCCACATGCACTCCACGTAGTCGCGGGCATAGCCCCAGTCTCGCAGCGCGTTCAGGTTGCCCAGGTAGAGCTTGTCTTGATAGCCCTGCACGATGCGTGCGGCGGCCAGTGTTATTTTCCGAGTGACGAAGGTCTCGCCTCGTCGTTCGCTCTCGTGATTGAACAGAATGCCGTTGCAGCAGTACATGCCGTAACTCTCGCGATAGTTCTTCATAATCCAGAAGCCATAGAGCTTGGCCACGGCGTAGGGTGAGCGAGGGTAGAATGGGGTGGTCTCGCTTTGTGGCACCTCCTGCACCTTGCCGAACAGCTCGCTCGTCGAGGCCTGGTAGATGTGGCATGTCTTGCCCAGTCCGCAGATGCGTACCGCCTCGAGCAGGCGCAGCACGCCGTTGGCATCGGTGTCGGCTGTGTATTCGGGCACTTCAAAGCTCACCTTTACGTGGCTTTGTGCGGCAAGGTTGTATATTTCGTCGGGGCGCACCTCGCCAATGACGCGTATGAGCGACGAAGAATCGGTCATGTCGGCCCAATGCAGGTTTACCAGTCGCTTCTGCTTCATGTCGCGTACCCACTCGTCGAGGTAGAGGTGCTCTATGCGTCCCGTATTAAAAGATGACGAGCGGCGTAGCAAGCCGTGTACTTCGTAGCCTTTTTCTATCAGGAATTCAGCCAGATAGGAGCCGTCTTGTCCGGTGATACCGGTTATCAATGCTGTCTTTGTCATATTTTTTTAGTTTTCACCAGAGAACTGCTTGATGCGCTGTTCTTCCGATAATTTACATATTAATAATGTGTCGTTCTGCTCGGCCACGATATAGCCGTCGAGGCCCTGCACCACCACTTTCTTCTCGTTCATGGTGTGCACCATGCAGTTGTGGCATTCAAACAGCTGCACGTCGGGACCGAGAGCCACGTTGCCATACAGGTCGCGCTTGCCGTGGCTTTGCAGCGAACCCCATGTGCCAAGGTCGCTCCAGCCAAAGTCGGCAGGGCACACGAAGATTTCCTCGGCTTTCTCCATGATGGCATAGTCTACCGAAATGTTCTCGCACTGGGGGAACTTCTCGTTGATGGCCTGTTGTTCTTCGGGCGTGTTCATCACAGGCAGCAGGGCTTCGAAGATCTTGGCCATTCGGGGCTGATACATGCGGAAGGCATTCACAATCGTGTTCACGTTCCAGATGAAGATGCCTGCGTTCCAGAAGTAGTTGTTATGGGTGATGTATTCTTTCGCCGTGGCCAGGTCGGGCTTCTCCCTGAACGAATCTACGCGGAAGATACCCCTGTTTCTTAGCGATGGTGCTGCGAGGTTGGCTTGTATATAGCCGTAGCCTGTTTCGGGGCGGGAGGGCTTCATGCCCAGAGTGACGATGGCATCGGCATCGGCCGTGAACTTCATGCAGTCGGCCACTACGCGCTGAAACTCCTGTACGTTCATCACCACGTGATCAGAGGGCGTCACTACGATGTTGGCCTTGGGATCTTTCGATTTGATGCGCCAACTGACGTAGGCTATGCATGGGGCTGTGTTGCGCCGGCATGGCTCGCACAAGATGTTGGTGCTTGGCATGTCGGGCAGTTGCTCTGCCACGATGCTGGCATATTTCTCGTTGGTCACTACCCAGACGTTTTCAGGCTCTATCAGCTGTCCAAAACGCTCTACCGTAAGTTGTAAGAGCGACTTGCCTGTGCCTAATACATCGATGAACTGCTTGGGACGTTCGGTGGTGCTCATGGGCCAGAAGCGGCTTCCCACACCGCCTGCCATGATTACAAGGTGATTATTGTTCCTTCCCATAATCTGTTTTTTCTTTTAGTCTGTTATATTACGCCTTCGCTTTCGACCATTCGAAAATTTTGCTGCAAAGTTAGCAATTATTTTTCAATTTATTGAGGAATGAGGGAAATTTTTACATAAATTTATTCAACTTTCGCAGGTGCGACTGTAGGGGCAGGCCCCGTGCCAGCCCGCTTG
>CAMJLB010000161.1 GCA_946406555.1 uncultured Prevotellaceae bacterium
AAAAGGAAAAGCTACTTGAGGAGGATTTTTTTGCCATTCAGAATATATAGACCGGGACGGAGAGAGGAAACACGAGAAGAACCAGAAACGGAAGAAACGGAAGAACCGGAGGGGACGCGGGAACCGGAGGGGACGGAGACACGACGGCCCTGGAGATCGTAGAGGACGGAAGAGGAGGAGAGGACAAAGGGGGAACCAGCGAAGGGAGCGTGCAGGGACTCGATGGAGGTGGGAACGGTGATGTCCTCGTCGATGCCGTTGACGAAGAAACGGATGGGCAGGTTGTTGGTGTTGCGAACACTGACCAGCCAGCTGTCGAAGGCACGCACCTCGACTGAATCGGTGGGCTCGTAGAAATGACCCTCGTCGTTCATGAAATAGAAGCTGCGACCGTTGCTGAAGAAGATGCGCTGCTTGTCGGCCAGCTTCTTGTAGGTGCCACTGAGCCGCAGACGGACATTGCCCTCAGACGAGTTGACGGCGGTGTTGGCCACGTAGTCCTTGCCCAACTCCATCGACACGTTGCCGATGATATAGGCCGGTCCGGGGATGGTCGACTTGCCATAGGCCACGGTCGTCTTTTTGCCTTCGGGGATGTCGGGCTCACGGGTGGGCTTAATAATATAATAGGTGTGGGGCTGCATGACCGTCTCGTCGGAGTCGAGGTCCAGGAGTTCGAAGTCCACCTGTGCGTCGTCGCCCTCGGTGATGCCTTTGTAACAGGCCAGGAGGGTGCCTTCGCCGAAGGCATCGAGCACCTGACGACCAGAGAGACCGAAAGGCACCACGACGGTGTTCCACTTGTTGAGCACGAACGAACGCTTGAAGGCCAGCAAAGCATGGTCGGTGGCGATGGGCGTAAACGTGGTGCTGTCCTCGCTCAGGGCAAACCGCTGAGGGATGACGAGTCGCATCTTCCTGATGTCAGCGATGGGCAGCTGCTGGCCGTTGAGGGTCAGCTGGTCGCCCTGCTTGTAGAACATGAGAGACTGGGTGGAGGTGACGGTGTGGTAAGAGGAAGTGCCGTCGGAAGAGGTGATGACAAGATTGCGAGAAGACTGAAGAGAGGATAGACGGTCGGACTGAGAGAAGACCGAAAGAGAAAGGGGGAAAAGAAGGGAAAGGAAAAGAGTGCGCATAGGGGGGAATAATCGGAGTAATCAGAATAATCGGAGGAATTGAGGGGGCCTCTCCTTCCGGGAAAGAGGGGGAGGCCCGAACAATGATGAGAGACTATTTTACATAGAACTTCTTGCCGTCCTTGATGTAGAGACCTGACTTCACTGACTGCACACGACAGCCAGAAAGGTCGTAGACGGCAGAGGAAGGAGAGGACAGAGAGGACGAGACGGTCAGCTCGTCGATGCCGTCGCTGATGTAGGTCTTGTCGGAACGGTCGAGCATCTGGTTGAGCGACATCACCTCGAGCAACGACAAGGCACGGTCGTAGATGACCACATCGTCGATGCGAGCATCGGGCGAACCCCAGAAGGAACCCTTGCCCAGCATCAGCTCATCGCAGGCAGACAGGTGGTCGACCAGCAGGTTGTAGTCGAAGCCCACCTTCGTCTTGGCCTCCTTGCCGTCGAGCGACTCGTTGTAGCGGTCGCTGCTCTTCGTGGCATTGACATAGATGGTGACACCGCCGCTGGAAGAGCTGGCCGTGCGCTGTATGGTGATGATGACGTGGTTCCATGCGCCCACGCCCAGCTTGCCCGTCTCTACCGTCTCCGGGTGGTTGATGTCGATCCAGTTGCCCGTGCCGCTGTTGTAGCCCATGTACAGGTTGCCCGTGAGGTAGAGCCTTGCACCGCCGTTGACCATTCCGAAGAGTGCGTCCCACAGGTTGTTGTCGGTGCGCTTCACGAAGAACGAGATAGTGGCACCGTTGGCCAGCTCCTTGCCCTTCAGCGGATTGGGAATGCTGACGTAGCTCTCCTTGCCGTTGGCCCCGAACTTCAGATGCACGGTGCTGCCGTTGCGCAGCTGCTCAGCCGTGTCGACCGTCGGCAGAGCGGTGGTGCCCAGTCGGTTGAGCTTGGCCTTCTGCGTGTTGTCGAGCGCGTTCGTCAGCTCCTTGTCGTCGAAGGTATAGTGAGCCACCATGCCGTCCTTCCACGTGTCGGACAGCGCCTTTGCATTCTCCTCAGAGAGTGCCTTCACGTCGAAGTCCTGCTGCCAGAAGTAGCGACCGCTCTGCAAGCGTGCGGAGAGGGTGACGTTGGCATCGTCCTGCAAGCCCAGGGGATAGTACTTGCCGTAGTTGCTGATGATCTCGGGATTGCTGCTGCCCCACTGCAACGACACGTTGCCGTCGGCAGGCTGCATGCTGTAGAGGTCGATGTTCTTCTTCACGTTCAGTCCGTTGCTCAGCGGCAGTTTCTGGTTGTTCAGCTGCCAGGCGATGGCATAGTCGGGACGATACTTATAGCCCCAGACGGCGAAGCCGCTGCTGCTGGTCAGCGAGAAGGCCACGGTCTTGATGGACTTGCCGTCCATCAGCTGTTCGACGAGCACGCCCGTGTAGGGTGTTCCGTTGATGTTGATGGTCATGTAGCTCGTGCCGTTGTCCAGCTTCCACGTGCCAGTGCGAGCGCCCGTCACCTTGCCGTCGGCAGTGAGGGTGAGCTCCACGGGCTTCACCTCCTCGTAGTTTTCGTAGTCCATCTTGTACTTATGGAACAGCACCTGATAGATGCCGGGGATGTCGGCATCGTCGACAATCTGGCGCGTGGCCACGTCGTTGTCGGTGAGCGTCTCGCCGTTATACTCGAAGGGAGCGGCCACGAGCCATCCGTTCTTGTTGAGGAACACCTGATGGACGCGCACCTGATGGCCGGCAGTGCCGTCGTTGAACTTGGTGTGGTAGACGAGATAGGTGCGCCCGTCCTCGGCGGCGATGATGGAGTTGTGGCCCTGTGCGCACTCGCCCACCGTCATGAAGCCCCAGTCGTTGTAGCTGCCCAGCAGCTTCATGCCACGCGTGTCGGTGCCAGCACCGTAGTTCTTCGTGGCACTGGTGAAGATGGCCGAGCGGTTCATGGCATCCTTGTAGGGTCCGTTGGGCTTCTCGCTGCGGAAGACGCGCATCTCATAGCCGCCGTCGGGCGAATAGAAGCCGTAGCTGACGAACAGGTAGTAGTAGTTGCCGATGTGCTCGATGTAGGGGCCTTCGCCCGAGACGTAGTAGCCGCCGGCTATCTTCGTGCCGAAGTAGGGGTCGCTCGTCACGCCGTCGGTGCTGCCGCCCGTAGAGGGATAGACCACATCGTAGTCGCGCAGACCCGTCTCCTCGTCGAGCTCCAGCATCCAGATGCCGCCGCTCCACGAGCCGTAGACCAGCCAGAGCTTGCCGTCCTCGTCGAAGAAGGCGGCGGGGTCGATGGTGTGGGGCCAGCGCCGGCCCCATCCGGAGCCTACGGCATAGCGCGAGGGCAGCGTGGCATGCGTGCCGATGGCCAGTTCGAGGTCGGTGCCTTTGTAGGAGTGCTTGCTGTCCTGGAAACCGCAGATGACCACAGGTCCCTGATAGGTATAGGGGCCGGTGATGGAACTGCTGGTGAGCAGGACGATGCTGGAGTGCCACGCGTCGCCGTTGATGCTGAGGTACATGCACCACTTCTTCATCACGGGGTTCCAGATCACGTCGGGCGCCCACATATTGCCGTCCACGTTATAGGCATCATCGGTGCGTGCGCTCCACTCCACCGCGTCGAAGGCCGGGAAGTCCACCTCTGCCCCACCCTTCTTCACCTTGGTCACGGCAGGCGTGACGAAGGCATCCTTGTTGGCAGCGTTGATGTTGCTGCCCACGCGCCAGGTGGGTGCGGTCCCTGTCCAGTTCTGCATGTCGGTGGAGTAGGCTCCAGCCTTATGCGAACCGAAGATGTAGTATCGCTTGTTGGTAGGCTCCCATACCACCGAAGGGTCGTGAATGCTGATCCACTTCTTCGACGTGTTCTTGTAGAGCGTCTTAGCTTCGGCGGTAGTGATCTCCGTCTCTTCCTGTGCCAGGGTCGTGGCAAAGGGAGCAAGTGCCAGTAGCAGCGTGAAAAGTTTTCTCATTGTGCAGTAGTATTTTTTTT
>CAMJLB010000162.1 GCA_946406555.1 uncultured Prevotellaceae bacterium
TGGGCTATACACGCAAGGACATCGGCGTGTGGAGCGAGTGCATGGCCCGCTGCCTCACGTCATACGGTGTGACGCGCGACGATATCTTCTCCGTGTCCTATGGCTACGGTCTCTTCACCGGCGGCCTCGGTGCCCACTATGGCGTGGAACACCTCGGGGCCACAGTGCTGCCCGCCTCAACGGGCAACACCGAGAAACACCTCAAGCTCATACGCGACCTGGGAGTAACGGGCATCGCCTGCACGCCGTCGTATGCCCTCTACCTGGCAGAGACCATGGAAAAAATGGGAATCACCAAAGACCAGATACATCTGCGTATCGGAGCCTTCGGAGCCGAGCCTTGGACGGAACAGATGCGAACGGAGATAGAGCAGCGACTGGGTCTGAAGGGCTTCAACCTCTACGGGCTGTCGGAAATCATGGGACCGTGCGTGAGCTATGAGTGCCAGGAGCAGCATGGCTCCCACATCTGCGAAGACCACTTTTATCCCGAGATCATCAACCCCACCACCCTCGAACCGCTGTCTTACGGCCAGACAGGCGAGTTGGTCTTCACCACACTCACCAAGGAGGGCATGCCGCTGCTGCGCTACCGCACACGCGACCTCTGCACACTCATGGCGGGCCAGTGCGACTGCGGCCGCACCAATGTGCGCATGGGGCGCATCGAAGGCCGGTCCGACGATATGCTCATCATTCGCGGCATCAACGTGTTCCCCTCTCAGGTAGAAAGCGTCATTCTCTCGCTGCCAGAGTTCGCGCCCCGCTACATGCTCATCGTAGACCGCCAGAAAAACCTCGACACCCTGCTCGTGCAGGCAGAGCTGCGGCAGGAGGTGTTCACCTCCACCTTCGACACTCCTGCAGCCGTGGAAGCTTTAGAGAAAAAGCTCGCCTCTAAGCTGAAGAGCGTGCTCAGTATTGCTGCCAAGGTGCAACTGAAAGCTCCCGGCACCATAGAGCGAAGCCAGGGCAAGAGCGCCCACGTGATAGACATGCGCAAACTTTAACCTACAGTGTTCGTGGAGTTTGGAGCTGCCAAACTCCACGAACAACTAAAGTGTTATTTACATTTCATCTGCTCCCCTGCCAATATATCAGGAGGGGCTCCGCAAGCGCTACGACTTCAACTTTGAAGGTTCTCCTACCAGATATAATTTCTCTGAACTCAGAAATGAAAAGAAAAGCACACTTTTCTTTTGCATTTCTCTCGTTTTTTCGTAACTTTGCAGCTACCATGCAGAAGGTAGGGCTTTCCACCCTATGCCACCCTACTGCAATGCAGACGAATCACAATTATATTGATACAGAGAACGATGAAGCAAGTACGACCCAAGAAAAACCTCGGCCAGCACTTTCTGACCGACCTGACGATAGCCCGGCGCATTGCCGACACCGTAGACGCCTACCCCACTCTGCCCGTGCTCGAGGTAGGGCCTGGCATGGGGGTGATGACGCAGTTTCTGGCACAGAAGCCACGACCACTGAAAGTGGTAGAGATTGACCGGGAGAGCGTGGCCTACCTCCACGAGCATTTCGCGCGCCTCCACGATAATATAATAGGTGAAGACTTTCTGCGCATGGACCTACGCCAGCTCTTCGGCGGCGGACAGTTCGTGCTCACCGGCAACTACCCCTACGATATATCGTCGCAGATCTTCTTTAAGATGCTCGACAACCGCGACCTCATTCCCTGCTGCACAGGCATGATACAGCACGAGGTGGCCGTGCGCATGGCTGCCCCGCCAGGCAACAAGCAATATGGCATTCTCTCGGTGCTCATCCAGGCATGGTACGACGTGGAGTATCTCTTCACCGTAGAACCGACGGTATTCAACCCGCCGCCCAAGGTGCAGAGCGCCGTTATACGCCTCACGCGCAACAGCGTGCAACACCTGGGCTGCGACGAGAAACTGTTCAGGCTGGTGGTGAAGACCACCTTCAACCAGCGGCGCAAGATGCTGCGTGTGAGCTTGAGACAGATGCTGCCCAACGATGCCCTGCCGACAATCCTCAGTTCACCTTTTGCCACCCTGCGCCCCGAACAACTCACTATTGCCCAATTTACAGAGCTGACCAATCTGGTAGAGCAAGCACTGCAAGGAAACACTTAATAGATGACGAACCGCATGTGTGCGAGCACAAATGCATTGTGCCCGCACACACTACAAAATTGACGTGGGTCAATATTAGACAAGTTTTTTGATGAAAAGGGAGGGAAAACGATACATGGAACGATTTTTTGCCGTACCTTTGCACCGTCAAAAAAACAGAAAGACATCTTCAATAGAGAAAGAAAATAAAAGGTATTAGTAAAAGGTAAAAAAGGATTGAAAAGGAGAAGAGAAAGTTATAGAAATTAGCTTAATAGGTAAAAGTTAGTAAAAAAAAAGACTAAGGTAAAGATTTATTCAGGACAGTAGGTATGAAAATTTAAGGTGAAAGATTGACACGAAAGGATAACACTGATGCAAGCAGGGGCGTCGTGATGACGCGTACTGCACGAAGCGGGGGAGTTGCCCCCAAAAAAACTAACACGTAAGGAAAAAAAAATTATGGCTGCTGCTTTCGTTTAAGCGAAAGGCAGCAGCCAATCTTTTATTCAACTCCACATTCTGGAGCAGTCTGCCGTATGCAGTAGTCCAGAAGTTTGGAATTTATAAGTTTGTAAATAGCTTAGTAGAACTTAAAGTAGCGGCGGGCGTTGTTGTAGGAGATATCCTCTACCATGCGCCCGAGCGTCTCACGGTCATCGGGCAGCAGTCCTTTCTCCACATCGTTGCCGAGGAGATTGCAGAGAATGCGGCGGAAGTACTCGTGACGCGGATAAGAGAGGAAGGAACGGCTGTCGGTGAGCATGCCCACAAAGCGGCTGAGCAGCCCCAACACCGAGAGGGCGTTCATCTGTCGGATCATGCCATCCATCTGGTCGTTGAACCACCAACCGGAACCAAACTGTATCTTGCCAGGCTCGCCACCCTGGAAGTTGCCCAGCATGGTGGCGATGACCTCGTTGGCGCAGGGATTGAGGGTATAGAGAATGGTGCGGGTGAGCTTGCCCTCCATGTTGAGCTTGTTGAGGAACTTCGACATGGCCTTGGCCGTGTTGAACTCGCCGATGGAATCGAAGCCCGTGTCGGGGCCCAGCTGATTGTACATGGCAGTGTTGTTGTCGCGAATGGCACCATAGTGGAACTGCTGCGTCCAACCCGCATCGGCATCCATCTCGGCCATCACGGTGAGGAAGCAGTGCTTGAACTGGCGCACCTCATACTGGCTGAGCTGCTGTCCGCGCATGGCTTTCTCGAAGATGGTCTCTATCTGCGAGTCGGTATATTCCTCGTCGTAGAACTCCTCGATACCGTGGTCGCTGAGCTTGGACCCCTGCTGCTCGAAGAACTCGTGGCGCTTCTTCAGAGCATCGACCATGTCGCTGAACTTCGTGATACCCACGCCGCTGACTTCAGCCAGCTGCTCCACATATTTGGGGAATTCGGGCTTCTCGATGTTCATGGCCTTGTCGGGACGCCATGCAGGAATCATCAGAGGGTCTTTCTCTGTGCGTATCTTGGCATACTCAATGTGGTTGTGCAGGTCGTCGACAGGATCGTCGGTGGTGCAGACACATTCTACGTTGTAGTGGCGCATCAGGCCCCGTGCTGTGAAATTGGGGTCGTTCTGCAGTTTGTCGTTGCACTCGTCGAAGATTTCGCGGGCAGTCTTCGGCGAGAGCAGTTTCTCGATGCCGAAGGCGGTCTTCAGTTCCAGATGTGTCCAGTGGTAGAGGGGGTTGCGGAAGGTATAGGGCACGGTCTCGGCCCATTTCTCGAACTTCTCCCAGTCTGAAGTGTCTTTGCCGGTGCAGTAGCGCTCGTCGACGCCGTTGGTGCGCATGGCACGCCACTTGTAGTGGTCGCCGCCCAGCCACAGCTCGGTGATGCTCTTGAACTTATGGTCGTTGGCCACCATCTCGGGGATGAGGTGGCAGTGGTAGTCGATGATGGGCATCTTGGCCGCATGGTTGTG
>CAMJLB010000163.1 GCA_946406555.1 uncultured Prevotellaceae bacterium
TCATTTCACTACGATTTTTTTGCCGCGATGCAAATAGACGCCCTTCTGGCCTTGAACGTTGATGCGGCGGCCCTGCAAATCGTAGACTTCGTTGTTCGTTGTACCTTGTTCATCGCCCATCAGCGTAATGCCAATGCCCGACGACTCTTGGCCAACGGTGAGCAGGATGGGACTGTTGGGGTTGCCCTGCAGGTCGTCGCTGAAGGGGAGCGTCTCCACAATGTCGTAGCTCTTGTCCTCGCTCTTCACGTGCACGGTGAAGCGGATGGTCTCGCCAGGCTTGCCCAGCACGTTGAGCATCAGGTTTGTGGCACCGTTGCCACGCCAGTAGCCATTGCCACGACAGTCGTCGCCGCAGAAGGCCATCACCTCGTAGTCGTCAGTATTGCTGGTGACATACCAATTGTTTCTCATGAGACGGGCCACGATAGGCATGCGGTCGGGCTGTCCGTAGCGGTCGTAGTAGCGGAACATGGGGAGTCCAGGCTGCTGGCCAGCCTTGCTCTTGATGACGTGGTCGTTGAGGTAGAATAGCCTGTCCTTGTTCGACTTGTAGCGGTAGGCATTGCCTGGCTCCAACTTATTGAGCGTGCCTTCCCAATGGTCGCCATTCCAATAGTCGTTGACATAGATGGCAAAGCCGTCGGTGCCTACCAGCACGTCGCCATACGCTGGCTGTGCGTAGGCCAGGGCCTCGTCGAGGGTGAGCGCCTTCGTCATGGGATAGGACAGCCAATTCCAACCCTCCTTCAGGTCGCTAACGGCCTCGCGCAGGTTCAAGGCGTAGCCCTCCAAGAGTGCGTTGTGTCGCTCTGTGTTATGCACCTTATAGGCCGTCTGGGGCTGCATGTCGCTGACGGTGTTGCCCTCGGTGTCGACAACCTTGTCGGTGGCGCTGCCCAGACGGGCGACGGGCACAGGCTGGCTCTGTGCGTGCGACACCCACATCCATCCACGCCACAGGCGCAGGTCGGTGCTGTCGCGGCGCACGGTGTAGCTGAGCACCTTCACGTCGCTCTCGGCATAGCCGTTGGCCACGGCCATGGCCTTCACGGTGGTGCTGGTATCGAGGATGAACGGCTGTCGATAGCGGAACACCTTGTCGCTCTCCTGCTCGCAGGGACAAGTGCCGTCGAGGGTGTAGTAGATGGCGGCATCGGGCAGGTCGCAGCTCAGCTCAATGGGGGTGCCATAATAGAGTTCGGTGCCGGTGAGGTAGTTGGCACGCGGCATGGGCGTGATGAAGTCACTCTCGTCCTTCACGTTCACCACGGTGAGCGTCTGCACATCGGGGTCGTCCACTAACTGCATCACCAGGCCAGTGGTGCCGTGCATGTCGCCATTCAATGTAAGGGTAGCCTTGCCGTTGGCATCGAGCGTCAGCTCGGTGGCACTAACGGTGGCGATGATGTTGCTGAGCAGGCGCACACTCACCTTCTTGCCAGCGGCGGTAGCGGCGGGCAGCGCGCTGACGGTGATGGTGCTGGCTTGGTTGTACACCACGTTCACCAACGAGTCGGCGACGAGTCGCTCCACAGCCTGCAGAATGTCGAACTCCTGCTGGAAGTCGTCGCCCAAGGCGACACCGGCATAGCTCTCAGCCTGTCCGCCCACGGTGAGCATCAGCGTCTGCCCCACGGGCAGCGGGCTGGCGGGCACGAAGCGCACGCGGCTGGCCAACTGCTGCTTGCCCTCGGTCTCGGTCTCGAGCAGTTCCACGGTGCCGCTGAGCACGGTGCCTCCGCGCGTCACGCGGATGTTGTCGGTGGTGAGCGTCGATGTCTTCATGTATTTGTCGAAGCCCACGGTGACGGCCTGTTGCGTGGCCTTCACCTGGTTGACCACGGGCTGGGAGTACTGTTTCAGGTTCTGGTTCACATCAAGCTGTGGCGGCGGCACGGGCAGCCACTCCGAGAAGGCGGTCTCGTAGCCCGTCTTCTCATACTTCACTTGCCACTGGCCCATAGGCACATCCCAGCCATACTCGCCGTTCACGTCGGTGAGCTGCGGGTTCTGCTGGGCGTAGTTCTCGGCATCCCAGAGTACGATGTTTTCGTACAGGTCGCCATACATGTCCTTCACCGTCTCCTTATAATACACGGTGGCGGTGACGCCTTCCACGCGGTTGCTTTGCACACCCTCATAGACAAAGCCTGAGGGGTCGAGGATGGGATTAGAGCCGGGGCCGTCGGGGCCGGGAGGCGGCAACTCAGGATAGGGCGGGCAGCTTCCCGGGTCGATGCAGCAGGGCTGATCGCCCGAAGCGCCACCGTCAACATTGGTCACGGCGGTTTCGGGGCAGCACTTCTCCGGGTCGTCGCATTTCTTGCACTTCAGCGCGGCCAGCTCGGCCTTGATGTAGGTCATGTTGTCGTTGTACTTCTTGTCGAAATACTCGTTGATCCAGTAGGTGGCGCCAATCTTGGCTATCGAGAGCAGGGTGACTAAGATGCTGGTGCCTGACGACGCGCCAACACCTGCCAGGCCTGCGGCGGCGCCATAGAGTGCCAGTCCGTCGGCGGCCACGTTGGTAATCATGAAGGTCATGGCGTGGTTGTGGAACGAGTGGATGTCGGCCCGCAGGTTGCTGGCGCGGATATAGTCATCCCAGCAGGGGTCGGGCACCTTGTAGTAGTACGCCTCCATCTCGCGCTGCTTCTTCAGCATGTCATAGATGTCCTTGACGTAGCTGTAGAGTCCGGCCAGTGTTCCCACGCCATCGCCCACCTTGAACTTGGTGAGGATGTTCTTGCATCGCAGCAGCAGGCTGGCTGCGGCGTTGTTCTCGATGAGCAGCGTTTGAGCCTTGTAGTAGTTCCAGTAGTTGGCCAACGACGCATACTTGCCTCCCGTCTGGCGGATTTTTGCGAGCTGGTCCATCAAGGTCATGTCACACTTGTTGAACATTTCAATGCCCTCGTCCACAATCTTCAGCACGTTGTCGGCAGCGTCGGCAATCATGCCGAGGGCGGTGTTGAACTTGTCGAGATTCTCCTGTAGTTCGCTGTATTTCTTCTCCATGTCGTTGGTGGCCTCGTCCCTCATGGGTCGTGAGGCAGCGGGCAGGTCAACCGACATGAACAGGTTGTTCTTCAGATCGGCAAAACTCCAGTTGGCAGGGCTGAAACGTGCATACACCTTCGAGCCGTCGTTGAGGTTCACTACCTCGTAGCCCTGAGCCAGCAGCGTGGCCTCTGTCATGCCGTTGGTATTGCCGAAGGTGACGCCGTCGAGCAGGCCGCCCGCCTGATTCAGGCCCAATGGTACCTCTCCAAAGCCCTCTGTCAGCCCGTCGTATTTCTCGTGCAGTGCCTTACTCTCAGCTTCAAGGCGGTCGATGGCGGCACTGCTGGTGTCAACATCCCCAGGATTGTCGTAGTCCTGTCCCTGACGCTGCATCAGCTCACGCAGGATGCTATCTATCTCGTCGCTGATAGCCTGCGGCACACTGCCAGTGGTCTCCATAGCGGTTTTCTCCTGCTCAACCAGCTCCTCGAAGCGCTTGACGAGCGGGTCGGCCTGCACGGTGGCCTGACTGGTGTAGTCACTGTAGACACCATTGAGCTTCGTGCGCGAGGCGATGGGTTCCTGCCTGTAGTGCGGCACGACGTTCACCATGTAGGGCAGGCACTCGGTGTTGAACTTGTCGTAGGCCACCCAGCGGTTCTTCCTCGGGTTGTACTTGGCGATGAGTCCGCGCACACCGTTCTCCTTGCCCGAAGTATAGACGTAGAGTGCCACGTCGTAGACCTTCTCTGGGTCGTTGTCGGTAAGGTCGATGCTGAAGGTGAAGTCGGTGTTATAGCCCGACTCATTAGAGAAGCCATAGCTGGAGGGCGTGGCTGTACCCGTCTCGCAGTCGAACACCACGTCGGTCTGCTCCAAGTGTACGGGATGGTAGT
>CAMJLB010000164.1 GCA_946406555.1 uncultured Prevotellaceae bacterium
GGTGACGGCGTATGTCGTGGGATTATTCCCCGGGACATTGTCGCGGAGATTTGCCCTGTCGGGCAAGCGGGCTGGCACGGGGCCTGCCCCTACAGTCGTTGAACGAGATTATTTGTCATTGTTTCTCATTTCTTTCCAAAAACAGAAATTATTATAATTATTCTAATTTCTGTCCTATGGTGGTTTCTTTTGAAAGAAATAGGAATAATGTGAATAATTTTATCCAGAAATAAGAATAATAATTGGTCTATTACTTGCGAAAGTTGAGAATATTTATACAACACCACACCGCATAAATATCCGGCGAAAATCGCTGAGATTTGAAAATTCGGGAGCGCACCGCTCCTCTTTCGAAATTTTGAAATCTCAGCGATGCTCGTAAGATGTTGGTATTCAGACTGTTGTGAAATCGTAGAAAGGCGTGTCGCAATTCATGCTGTTTTGGGGTGCAATTCAGGCTGGATTGCATCTCAATTCAGCCTGTTTTGCGCTTCAATCCAGCATGGATTGCCCCCTGAGGGAGGCTGAACGGCGAGCCGATATGCATGAGCAGGGCACGGGGGGAGCCACCCCGATGCTGCAACGGAGGCTCTATTGCTTCGCCGACGGCGTTCGGAGACTTCTCAGCGTGCGCCAAGGCTGACGTTCACCGTTTCTAAAACGAGAATTTTTTTTGTCTTGAAAATCGAAAAACGATATGCATATTCATACAGCGCGGTGGTGGCGCCAGACAGGCCGCACAATGGACGAAAAACAAACGGAGAAGATGTGGCTCGATAGGCTTTATTCGTTTTTTCTTGTGGAAAAATTGGCCGTTCGTCTAAAAAGTTGTACCTTTGCACAAAACTACACCTAAAAAAAATACTACACACTTCACGATGAAAAAAAGACTATTGTTTCTATCCATGCTCTGTGCCACCACCGCTCTGGCACAGCAGCGACAAGAGACGGTGCTTGCCGACGGCTGGCAGTTCAGCCACGACAAGCAGCAGTGGCAGCAGGTGAGCGTTCCCCACGACTGGGCCATCAGCGGCCCCTTCGACAAGAAATGGGACCTGCAGGTGGTGCGCATCGAGCAGAACGGCGAGAAAGAGGCTACCGAGAAGAGCGGCCGGTCTGGCTCGCTGCCCTGGATAGGGCAGGGCCACTACCGGCGCACCTTCGTCGTGCCGGCTCCCTACACCCATGCCGAACTGGTGTTCGACGGCGCCATGGCCGAACCTACGGTCTACGTCAACGGGCAGCGCGCTGGCTTCTGGGCCTACGGCTACAACACCTTCCGCGTAGACGCCACGCCCTACCTGACGACGGGAGAGAACACGCTCGAGGTAGACCTGCAGAACCTTGAGGAGAGCTCGCGGTGGTATCCCGGGGCTGGGCTGTACCGGCCCGTGACGCTCGTGCTCACCGGCGATGGCCGCCTCGACCGCTGGGGCACCTTCGTCCGTACCACGTCGATAGAGCCGGGACGGGCCACCGTGGCCGTGTCGGCCAAGGCCGACGGGCGCGGCAATGCCGTAGAGGTGGAGCTTCGCGACCAGAAGGGCCATGTGGTAGACGCCCATCATGCATCGCTGTCGCCACAGGGCGAGGCCGAGATGAACTTCGTCGTTGAGAAGCCACAGCTCTGGACACCCGAGACACCTTATTTATATAAGGCCGTGGTGCGGCTGATGGAAAACGGGAAAACCATCGATGAAATCGTGGAAAACGTGGGCCTGCGCACCGTCGCCGTCAGCAAGGATGGAGGCTTCCGGCTGAATGGCGTCAGCCGCAAGCTGCGTGGCGTGTGTCTGCACCACGACCTCGGGCCATTGGGGGCCGCCGTGAACAAGGCCGCCATCATCCGCCAGATAAAGACCATGAAGGCCATGGGCTGCGATGCCATACGCACGGCCCACAACATGCCGTCGCAGATGCAGATGCAGGTGTGCGACTCGCTGGGCATGATGGTCATGGCCGAGAGTTTCGACATGTGGGTCTACCCGAAGTGCAAGAACGGATACGCCCGCTTCTTCAAGGAGTGGAGCGACCGCGACATAGAGAACCTGGTGCTGGCCAACCGCAACCACCCCTCGGTGGTGATGTGGAGCATTGGCAACGAGATTCCCGAGCAGGGCATGAAGGGCGGCAAGGAGATGGCGCGACACCTGCAGGACATCTGCCACCGGCTGGACCCCACGCGCCCCGTGACGCAGGGCATGGACCGCATAGACAATGCGCTGAAGACGGGCTTTGCACAGACCATGGACGTGCCGGGCATGAACTATCGCGTACATAAGTATCAGTCGGCCTACGACCAGCTGCCGCAGGGCTTCCTGCTGGGCTCCGAGACGGCATCCACCGTTTCGTCGCGCGGCGTCTATAAGTTCCCCGTGAAGCCCGACGACAACACCCGCTTCGCCTCGTGGGCCAAGGGCTACGACCCCAACGCCATCAAGAACGCCGACGGACAGTGCTCCAGCTACGACGTGGAGTACTGCTCGTGGAGCAACCTGCCCGACGACGACTGGCGCTGGCAAGACGACTATCCCTGGGTGATCGGCGAGTTTGTATGGACCGGCTACGACTATCTGGGCGAGCCTACGCCCTACGACGAGTACTGGCCGTCGCGCAGCAGCTACTTCGGCATCTGCGACCTGGCCGGACTGCCCAAGGACCGCTACTGGCTCTACCGTTCGAAGTGGCTCAACACTCCACATTCCACACTCCACCTGCTGCCTCACTGGTCGTGGGGCACTTCGAAAAAGGCCAAGGGCAACCGCATCGGGCAGACAACTCCCGTGTATTGCTACACCGACTGTCCCGAGGGCGAGCTTTTCGTGAACGGCAAGAGCCAGGGCCGCATCAGGAAGAACCCCGCCGAACGCCTCGACCGCTACCGTCTGCGCTGGAACGACGTGGTGTATGAGCCTGGCGAGCTGCGCGTGGTGGTATACGATGAAAACGGCAAAAATTGCGGCTCGCAGGTGGTGAAGACCGCCGGTAAGCCCGCCCGGCTGAAGCTTGACGTATGGACGCAGCAGTCGGACCACGCGCCCGTGTGCATCTCTCCCGATGAGAACCCCACGCACGCTCACGATGCCCTCTATGCCGACGGCAACGACCTGGCCTTCGTCACCGTGAGTCTCACCGATGCCGACGGCAACCTCATTCCCGATGCCGCCGACCAGTTGCGCTTCGAGGTGGAGGGTGCCGGCACCTTCCGTGCTGTCTGCAATGGCGATGCCACCTCGCTCGAACCCTTCACGCAGCCCACGATGAAGCTCTTCAGCGGCCAGCTCGTCGTGGTGGCACAGGCGGCCCGTCAGGCGGGCACGCTCACCCTGCGTGTCATCGACGAGCAGCGCGCCCTGCAGCAGGAGGTGAAGATCCCGGTGAAGTGACCACCGCCATACGGCGAAGCGGGTGCGATTGTAGGGGCAGGCCCCGTGCCCGCCCGTACGCCTTCCTCCCATGCGGCGAATTGGGTGCGACTGTAGGGGCAGGCATGCGGCGAATTGGGTGCGACTGTAGGGGCAGGCCCCGTGCCAGCCCGCACGCCGGCCACGGCGTATGTCGTGCCGCATTTCTTCGTGGCATTGTCGCTTCAATTTGCCCTATCGGGCAAGCGGGCTGGCACGGGGCCGGCCCCTACAGTCGCACCGTGCCCCGCCCTTGCCTTCCTCCCATGCGGTGAATTGGGTGCGACATCATCGTTATTGG
>CAMJLB010000165.1 GCA_946406555.1 uncultured Prevotellaceae bacterium
CCGACGATGGCCGATTCCAGACCGCACGCCACTCGGAATAGATGGCGTGCAACGCTGTCGGGCACGTCGCCGTCTCCATAGTATAGCTCCACACGGTTGCACGTCTGGAGAAATACCGACGGTCCGTTTTCCTCGTGCGAGAGTTGCTTGAAATAGTCCTCGCGGTCCGCAAGCGAAGTGTTGCGGTGACTGATGGATTTGTATTGTATCATTGCCAGTTGGTTTCTTTTATCCAGTTAACCATAAATCTCACGTTCTCAAAGGGTGTGTCGGCCATCACCCCGTGTCCGAGGTTTACTATCCAGTTTTTGTGTTTTCTGAAGAAAGGCTTGTATTCCTCGAGCGTGCGGGCTATCTCTGTCTGAGTAGCGAAGAGCAGGTGAGGGTCTATGTTGCCTTGCAGCCCCACCTCGGGATGAACCATGTCGCGTGCATCGGCAAGAGAGGTCTGCCAGTCGATGCTTACGAAGTCGCACACATCGGGAGTAATCATCCTCAATCCGCTGCCCAGCCCCTTTGGGAAGAATATCAGCGGTATTCCCACCCGGCGCACGGCATCGGCTATGCGGCGCACGGCTGGCATGAACAGCTCTTCGTAGACATCGGTGGGCAACAGTCCGGCATGGCTCTCGAAAAGCTGGAAAGCATCAATGCCGTGCTCTATCTGCCTTACGGCATATTCTATGCTCAGGTCGGTCACTGCATCAATGAGATGACGAGTCTCTTCGGGACGTTCGTAGAAAAACTTCTTGGCTTGCGGGAAGGCAGACTTGGTGCTTATGCCTTGTATCATGTAGCAGAGAGTGGTCAGCGGCGCACCACAGAAGCCTATCAGCGGCACTTTGCTTTTGTCTACTACGCGGTCTATGGTCTCATACACGTAGGATAGATGGCCGGGTCTGACCGTGAGTTTTCGCGGCTCCTGTGCCAGCGGCCTGTGAAAGCGAGGGCCGCTCTCGGTCCAATCTATCTCCATGCCCATAGCCATGGGGATGGTCAGGATGTCGCTGAAAAGGATTGCTGCGTCTACGCCGAGGTCTTCTACAGGCAGCAGAGTCACCTTGGCTGCCATTTCGGGCGTGGTTATGAGTTCTGCGAACGAGTGTGCCTCGCGCATCTCACGGTAGCGGGGCAGCACCCTGCCAGCCTGACGCATGAGCCACACGGGCGGGCGAAGGCACTCTTTGCCCAACAGGGTCTTTAGGAATATACTGTCCATGTCAAGTCTTTATAGTTTGTTGGCTATGTCGGTTGCTTGTTTTATGCGGTGCGCCATGCCTATGCCGTCGCGCAGGTTGCCGCCAATGGTCAGCCCCTTGTATAGGCTTTCTATTTGGGCTATGGCATCGAGGCGTTCGCCCGTTGTAATCTCATATTGAGGAATGGCTCTTCGGTGGCGGAATATCCTTATCAGGTCGGGTGTGGCCGTGGCCGGGAACTTCAGCATCGAGTGGAAATACTCTTCAACGAGAGCTTCCAGTTCGCCGTCGCTTTTCTGTAGCATCTCGGCGTGCTTCACTCCACCGATGAAATAAGAGAAAAGAGCACCGTCCTCTGGAGCGCGCCCCTTGAAGCAGGCCGAGGGAAAGAGTATGCCAAGCACATCTTTCTTCTCGCACGACGGTATCAGTCCGCCGAAAGCCCGATAGTCGCCGCCGAAAGTGTTTCTCGCGCCCACGCTTATTTCCACTACGGGGGCATAGCTGAGGTTGCTCAGCCTGCCCATTGTCTGGCAGCTGATGAAGGGCAGCAGCTCAGGCAGGTCGTAGGCTCCGCACGTAGTCACCACTTGGCGGCCCTCAACCCGTTCCTCTTCGCCCACCTTATTTATATATGTGGCCCTCCATCCGCCTTCAACCGGGCTTACCCTGACCTCGCTCAGCCCCAGCTTCAGCCTTTCTTCGCCAAGATAGGTGGCCATGGCGCGGGTGATCTGGCTCAGTCCGCCCACTGCCGAGAACACCTTTTTCGTGGCAAGACGGTCGCGGTCGCTCTTTGGCTGTCTGGCCTTGGCTATCGCGCCACGTATGAAGCTGCCATGCTCCTGCTCCAGGTTGTAGAGCTTGGGCAGGGCATAGCGGGTGACAAGTGTGTCGGGATTGCCGGCATACACCCCTGAGAGAAACGGGTCAACAGCATAGTCGACGAACGACCTGCCCAGTCGGCGGCGAGCCAGTGCGCCTACCGACTCGTCGGGGTTGTTGCCCTTTGTGCGCCAAGGCTCGCCCAGTATGCGCATCTTGTCGGCGAAGGTGAAGAGTGGGGTAGTGACGGCGCTCATCGGTCCCGACGGCAGCGCGTGGAAGCGGTCCCCCTTCCATATCAGCCTGCGCTTCGCTGAATCGGGAGCAAGCTCCATCCTGCACCTGCCGCCCGATGTCAGCTCGAGGTCGGCCATCAGCTCGGCCACTTCCGGGCACGATACGGTGCCCGTGTTGGGACCACCCTCAAACACGAAGCCGCTCTCCGTGTGGGTCTGTATCTGTCCGCCAGCCACGGCCATCCGTTCCAGCACTGCCACCTTGCGTCCCTTTCTGGCCAGCAGATAGGCCGTGGTCAGCCCAGTGAGCCCGGCTCCTATAACTATTACGTCAGTGTTCATTGTCATTTGTGTTAAGTCAGATAGGCTTCGAGTAAGCCCTGTCAGTGTTCTTCATAAGCGGGTCGAGCAGGGCAGCCACGTTGCGCACGAAGGGCGAACTCTCGTGCACCATGCGAATGGTGTTGCCGCAGAGCGTGATGATGCCGTCGGCCTCCATCTCGCGCAGCGCCTGCTCGTCGAAGTTCACTGCCGCGCGCTGCTCGTCGTTGAGTGTCACCTGATAGTTGCACATCAGCGTGTCAATGACCTCCCTCACCACCTGCT
The DNA here is from genome assembly GCA_946406555.1 of uncultured Prevotellaceae bacterium. Classification (GTDB taxonomy): domain Bacteria; phylum Bacteroidota; class Bacteroidia; order Bacteroidales; family Bacteroidaceae; genus Prevotella. Next base: position 2,867 of record CAMJLB010000165.1, read on the forward strand.
CCTCGCGACTCAGCTCATAGCCCCGGCGTATGGGCAGTTTTCCGCTGGTCACGCTCGCCAGATAGTCGTCGATGTCCTTGGTGTTCTGCGCATACATCGTTTCGAGCTGGCTGATGCCCGTCACCCCGAAGGCATACACCTGCCCAGTGGTGCGGCGTGTGCAGTAGCCCTGGAAGTTGCGGTGCAGTGTGCCCTCGGCCAGAGCAGCGCACAGCTCGTCTTCGGGGCGCACAAAGTGGTCCATGCCAATGCGCACATAGCCCGCCGCAGCTAAGCGTTCAGCCGCAAGAGCGAACATCCGTTCCTTCTCCTCGCTCGATGGAAGACCGGCCCTCTCGAGCCTGAGCTGCCTTTTCTTGAGCCAAGGCACGTGGGCATAGCTGAACACTGCCAAGCGGTCCGGGGCCGCCGCGATGGCCTTGTCTATCGAGCGGCAGAAGCCTTCAGCCGTCTGACCGGGAAGACCATACATGAAATCGAGGTTCACCGTGGCACCACCGTCGTGCAGCAGAGCCACCACGTCCTCGATAGGCTCGCGCGAAGGTCGGCGGCCAACAGTCCTGAGCACCTGCTCGTCCATGTCCTGCACACCTATACTCATGCGCGTAACCCCCGCAGCTATCAGTCCCTGCCAGTCGTTGGCAGACAGATAACCCGGATGGCACTCTATGGCAATCTCCGCGCCACTGATTGTGGAGAAGGCCGACAGCAGGTGGTCGTTGAGCGATTGTAGCTCGCTCGGGGGCAGCACCGTCGGCGTGCCGCCGCCATAGTGTATCTGCGAAATGCGTCTGCCGCCA
>CAMJLB010000166.1 GCA_946406555.1 uncultured Prevotellaceae bacterium
TGGAATTCATCCTTACTGACCAGCAGGAGGAAATGGAAAGCAGAGCTGAAGAGGCTCGAGCGGATGCAATTCATAGCAGGACAAGGAGATTAGAACGGTCTCTTATCCGGACTCGGCTTTGCCGCTTGCCTAAGCAAGAACCCTCAAAATCCTCAATCTCCCAAACTGCCTTTATACAAAGAAATCCTGCAATTTCTTCCAAAGTTACGAAAAAACGAGGGAAATGCAAAGAAAAAGTGTGCTTTCTTTGCATTTCCCTTGCCAATATGATGCCCCATGCAGGTCAAGAGACCGCAGGCGTAATCATCTTTCTTTTCCAGTAGGCAAAACGCACAATCAGTGTCAGCGTCACCGCCGAGGCCAGCAAATAAGACAACGTCTTGGGCAGGCCAAAGGCGATGGGCGAGACGAAGATGAACGTGGAGCAGACGGCCGTCATAAAGATTGCCGGCACCAGCGTGATCCAGTAGAACTTGTGCTTCCTGGCCAGATAGACCGTGCATATCCACAACGAGACGGCTGCCAGGAACTGCGTGCCCCACCCCATGTACTGCCAGATAGTACGGAAGCCGTCGGGACTGGTAATCTGCCAGATCAGCATGAGCAAGGCCACGGCGAAGAGCGGCAGCACGATAAGCAGGCGGCGCGACGGCTTGGTCTGATTGATGTGGAAGGTCTCGGCAAAGATGAGACGGGCCGAGCGGAAACAGGTGTCGCCGGTGGTGATGGGGGCAGCCACCACGCCAAGAATGGCCAGCACGCTGCCTGCCACGCCGAGCCAGCCCGAGCAGATGGCCTTCACCACCATGGGGGCATCGAAGAACTGGATGAGCGTCTTGGCCTGCTGGCCCTCAAACTGGGCTATCAGCTCGGGCGGGCATACCTCGCGCCAGCCGTCGGCAAAGAAGAAATAGCTCGACAGGGTGCACCACACCAGTGCCACCAGGCCTTCGGTAATCATGGCACCATAGAAGATGGGGCGTCCCAGCCGCTCATTGGGCATGCAACGGACCATCATGGGCGACTGGGTGGCATGGAAGCCGCTGACGGCGCCACAGGCCAGCGTCACGAAAAGGGCCGGAAAGAGGTCGCCCTTCATCTGGAAGCGCTCGGCACCCCAGTTATAGAATCCGTCCCAGGCCTCGGGCAGCGCCGGCTGCTTGACGAGAAGCACCACCAACAGCGACACTACCATGAACAGCATGGCACCGCCGAAGAAGGGGTAGACACGGCCGATGACCTTGCTGATGGGCAGCATCGTGGCCAGGATGTAATAGCAGAAGATGATGACCACCCACAGCGTCATGTCGCCCCAGAACGAACTGAGGATGACGGCCGGACTATAGATGAACACCACGCCGGCCACGAGCAGCAGCGCGACGGTGACCACCATCAGCACGGCACGCGCCACACGCCCCAGATACTTGCCGGTGAGTTCGGGCAGACTGGCTCCGCCATTGCGCATCGAGATCATGCCGCTCATATAGTCGTGGACGGCACCGCCGAACACGCAGCCCAACACAACCCACACATAGGCCGCCGGACCGTACCACATGCCCATGATGGCACCAAAGATAGGCCCCGTACCAGCTATGTTGAGAAACTGTATCATAAACACGCGCCATGTGGGCAGCACGATATAGTCTACGCCATCGGCTTTCTCAATAGCCGGCGTAGGACGGTCGTCGGGACCAAACACCCGTTCGGCAACACGACTGTAGACCACAAAGCCTAACAAAAGGGCAAGCAGAGCAATAAAAAATGTAAGCATCCTGATTTAGTTTTCTTTTTGGCTGCAAAATTACGAAAAAAAAGTTCACATTAAATATTTCGCCTTGTTTTTTTGCGGTATGCGATATGCATTTTTAACAAATCCGTCATGTCATTTCTTTTCTCTACCCTACATTATTCATGGAGCTTGGGATATACCCTTTGCGGTATGAACAATTCAGGCCACAAAGTAAAATTGCATGAATATGCATGCTGTTTTTTCGATTTTCAAGACAAAATAAAATTGCGTTTTAGAATGGCGGAAAGCAGCCACGCCCTCTTTGGGAATGCCGCCGAACGCCGTCGGGAACGTCGTTCAGCCTCCGTTGCACCATCGTGGTGGCTCCCCGGCGCTGCCGCTCATGCATGGCGGCCCAATAGTTCTGCCTTCCTCAGGGTGCAATCCAGCCTTGACTGCATCCCAAAACAGGCTGGATTGGGATGCAATTCAGCCTGAATTGCCACCCAAAACAGCCCGAATTGCAGCAGGTCAGTTTTCAGTTTTCACAACATATTGACTAACAAAGACTTACAAAAACCGCTGGGATTTCAAAATTCCCGTCGAGAATCGGCGAGCTTCCGAATTTTCAAATCTCAGCGGTTTTCACCGCATATTCATGCAGCATGGCGATGCATAAATATAACTTGTCAACAGTCTGCAAGGAAATAGTGAATCAATTTATCTTATAGTCGAGCGCCTCGTTGTGCTCGATATAGTCGATGAGCGAGCGTCGCACGTCGACGAGGCTGGAGCGGCTGCGCAGCAGCACATGGTTCTTTCCCGAGGAGTCGCGCAGCTGGAAGAAGAGCTTTGTCTTGCCGGGGCTTTCGCTGATGAGCTCGTTCAGGTCTGTCACGATCTGCTCGTCGAGCCTGTCGGCATTCAGCGAAATGGTGATGCGGTCGATGGCCTTCTCCTTCACCGTCTGCAAGAACTCGATGTTCTGCACCTTCAGGTCGAGCGGACTGCCTTCCTGGAAGCGGAACCTCGGCTGCATCTTGGCGAGGATGTATACCGATGCCCCCTCGGTGAACATGCCGTTCCAGCGCCCCCAGTCCTCGCCGAAGAGGGCCAGCTCGCCCGAGCCGTTGAAGTCTTCGAGGGTGACGAAGCCGCAGGGCTTGCCGTTCTTGGTAAACTTGGAGCGCACGGCGGTGACGATGCCGCCGATGATGACGTCTTCGCGGTTGCCCAGCTGCTGCACGTCGGCGAGTTCTTCGCAACGTGTGTTGCAGAGGTTGTCGAGCACGATCTTATACTCATCGAGCGGGTGTGCCGAGAGGTAGATGCCCACGAGGTCGCGCTCTTTGTTGAGCCGTTCGATGTCGCTCCAGCGCACGTCGGTCTTGGGCACGGGCGGCGTGGCAATCTCCACGCTGTCGAAACCGCCGAAGAGGGAGTTCTGTGCCTCGGCCTTGGCCGCCTGATAGTTCTGTCCGTAGCGCACGAGGGTGTCGAGGAACACCTCGCCCTTGCCGTTCTCGGCAAAGAAAGCCTCGCGGCGTATGCCGAAGGAGTCGAAGCCGCCGCTCAGCGCCAGCGATTCGAAGGCCTTGCGGTTGACATTGGCAAAGCTGATGCGCTGGGCAAAGTCGTAGATGTCGCGATAGGGTCCGTTCTTTTGCCGCTCGTCGATGATGGCATTAGCGGCGGCGTCGCCCATGCCCTTGATGGCGGCCAGGCCGAAGCGTATCTCGCCCTTCTGGTTGACGCCGAACTTCAGGTACGACTCGTTGACGTCGGGACCCAGCGTGGCGATGCCCAGCTGCTTGCACTCGTCCATCAGTTTGGTAATCTCCGTGATCTGGTCGCGGCGGCGCGTCATGATGGCGGCCATGAACTCGGCGGGGTAGTTGGCCTT
>CAMJLB010000167.1 GCA_946406555.1 uncultured Prevotellaceae bacterium
TTCCCACCCTTCATAACGAACACGGATGAAGCGGATTTCACGGATTTTATAATTGGACACGAAGACACGAAGGCACAAAGGGCTACGCATATAAGGCTTCATCTTTGTGTCTTCGTGTATAATTTATAAGGTAATGGCTCTGCCGACAGAAAATGCCGGTCTTATCTCCGCTGAGATTTCAAAATTTTCGACCACGAAATCTTTTGTTCGAAATTTTTAAAATTTGGAGGTACTTGTCAATTAGCTGAAAAACAGGAACTTGATGTTTTTGTGTTTTCCGGCCTTCTGCAACCGATACTGAATTGGGTGGCAATTCAGCCTAAGTTGCGATGCAATTCAGCGTAGATTGCGCTTCAGTTTGGTGCAAATAGCGACATAAAACAGGCTGAACAGCGACCGTTGCTGGCCTGGAGACCACTTTGAGCGAGCGTGAAACATCGGGAAACCGATGTTTCACGCTCTATTTCGCGATTTTCATTTGTCTTGAAAATCGAAAAAAACATTGGCGTTTTATGAAAAAACATGTGGCTTGGCATGAGTAATTCAGCCGAAATATTGTATCTTTGCACCCGTAATATGAAACAGATACTGCTTGTAAACGATGTGGTGGGCGGCAGCCATGTGGGCATGGTGGCCATGCTGCCCATACTGACCTATCTGGGCCATGCCGCCTACAACCTGCCCACGGCGCTGGTGTCTAACACGCTCGACTATGGCCGCTTCAACGTGCTCGAGACCACCGACTACATGCGTGGCACGATACCGGTGTGGCGCGAGCTGGGCTTCTCGTTCGATGCCGTGTGCACTGGGCTGATGTTCAGCGAGAGCCAGGCGCGGCTGGTGGGCAGCTACTGCCGCGAGCTGAGCCAGGAGGGCACCACCATCTTCGTAGACCCCATCATGGGCGACGGCGGACGGCTCTACAACGGCATGGGACCCGAAAACGTGGCGCTCATGCGCGAGATGGTGGCCGTGGCCCACCTTATCTTCCCCAACTATACCGAGGCGTGCTACCTGACGGGCCTGGAGTACAGGCCCGAGGGCATGAGCTGGGACGAGGCGCGGCAGATGCTCGACCGCCTCGTGGGCATTGGCACGCGCAGTGCCATCATCACCAGTGCCAAGGTAGACGGGCGCCACTGCGTGGTGGGCCGCCGGAGCGAGGAGCCGCTGGCAGGCTTTCAGCAGAACATTGCCGAGGGACTGTACTTCTGCCTGCCCTACGACGAGATTCCCGTGCTCTTCCATGGCACGGGCGACATCTTCTCGGCAGTGCTCATGGGCCACCTGCTGCGCGGCGAGCCACTGAAACTGAGCACCCAGACGGCCATGAACGTGGTGAGCCGGCTGATAGAGCGCAACCGAGACTTGCCAGACAAATGCCGCGGCATACCTATCGAGCAGTGTCTCGACCTGCTGTAGACGTGGGCTAAAATCCTAAAAACAATGGGGTTAGGCGAAAAAAAACAATAAATTTGTAAAAGGTTTCAAAAAAAGTTGTATCTTTGCACCGAAAAGCAAACAATTATTTGATCAAATAAAAAACAAAAACTCGAGTGTAATGAAAAACAAGAAAGTCATTTTGACGGCAGCTCTCTCGATGCTGCTGGTGGGTGCCGTCCAAGCACAGGGCGACATGAAAAAGCTCAAGTCGTATTCTTTCGTCGAGGCTCAGGGTGGTGTGCAGCTCACATCGACCGATGCCCCCATGGACAAGCTCATCACTCCGACGGCAGCCATCTCGGTGGGCCACTATTTCTCGCCGGTGGTAGGTGCACGCCTGCATGTGAACGCATGGGAGGCCAAGAGCGGATTCTCGGATCTGGACCAGTACTACAAGTGGAAGTACGTGACGCCCGACCTGGACCTGCTCATCAACCTGACCAACCTCTGGAGCAAGAATAAAACGGGCCGGCACCCGCTGAACCTTATCCTGCTGGGCGGCGTGGGCCTGACCTACGGCTGGGGCAACGACGACCTGAAGGCAATGAACCTCGCATCGACCCGCGTGCCGCTGGCTTGGGACGACAACCGCCTGGTGCACAACCTGCGCGCCGGCCTGCGCCTGGAGACGAACGTGACGAAGCCGCTGGGCGTCTCGCTTGAGGTGAATGCCAACTCGAAGGGAGACCGCTTCAACTCGAAGACCAACGATGCCGACGACTGGCAGTTTACGGCCATGCTGGGCTTGAGCTTCCGGTTCGGCCATAAGTATCAGGAGCCGAGATACGTCACGAAGTTCGTGGACTATCAGGAAGAGGTAGAGGTAGACGAGCCTATCGTCATCATGGTGAAAGAGAAGCGCCCCAAGGAGACGATGGAGCAGAAGAAGATGGAAGAGGCTATCTTCTTCAACATTCGGGAGAGCGATGCCGAAAAGGCTGCCAACATAGATGAGGCCATCAAGAAGGTGGCCGACCTGATGAAGACCAGCCCCGATGCCAAATTCACCGTCACGGGATATGCCGACAAGGGCACGGGCACGGCCAAGATAAACAAGAAGTATGCCAAGCAGCGCGCCGAGGGCGTGGTGAAGGAGCTGGTGGAAAAGCATGGCATCGATCCTGCTCGCGTGAAGAGCGACTCGAAGGGCGACACCGTGCAGCCCTTTGCCGAGAACGACAAGAACCGCTGCGTGATCGTCACGGGTGAGGGTACCTTCAAGGTGACGACCTATGAGGAGGTAGAGGTAGAGAAGAAGACCACCAAGAAGGTGAAGAAGATGGTGACCCGCCAGAGAGAGGTGAAGGATCCGGTGACCGACTAATTAGACGGAAAGGCCGGACATCCGCCGGCAGACAATCAGGACATGAAGCCCCGATGCGAGGGTGGTGGCAAAGAGATAGTTGCCGCCACCCTCGCTCAGTTTCAGACGTTGGCGCAGCTGGGCAACGCTCATAGGGAAGTTGCGCACGGCGATGTTGGCCTGCCGCATGCCAGAAAGGGCCTTGCGCAGCTCTTTCTTGTTCATGGTGGTGGCCCCCACGATGCAGAAGCCCCGGCCGGGGAACTGTGGCAAGGGGTGTTGGGAAAGAAACAGATGGCTGTTCTGCGCCAGCTGAGAGAGGCCGAAACGGGCCTCGATGGCGGCAAAGCAGCCGGCCTTCATCAGCGAGGCATTGGGCTCGTAGAGGTAGCGCGGACTGCCTTCCGGGCCCAGCAGGTCGCCGATGGCCTGTATGCCGGCAGGCTGGCTCTCGCCGGCGTCGCCTGCATCGGCCACGTAAAACTGCTCGTCGTCGTTCTGGCACCACAGGCTGAGCGGGCCGCCATGCCGCTGAGAGAGCACCAGCAGCAGCTCTTTGCACTCGCCACCCACCGACACGATATGCACCTGGCGCACGTTGTCGGCTCCCAGGTCGAGCACCGTCTTGCGCCAGTCGAGCATGGGGGAGAACTTCAGCATGAGCCATTCGCACTTCTCGAGCAGCACGGGCAGCAATGCCAGCACGTCGGGGGTGCAGTCGGCAATGCCGTAAGTGCGGGCGCCATGGTCGTCGCGGCGGGCG
>CAMJLB010000168.1 GCA_946406555.1 uncultured Prevotellaceae bacterium
ATGTTCACGTGCTTGCGGAAATCGGGGTTGGTGGTGTAGGGGGCGCGGTATTTGATGGCCTGAGCGTTAGCTAAATCACCATCGGTAGACTGGCCTGTGGAGGCTCCTGTGAAGATAGCTACTTTGAACTCGCGGCCTGCCTCATGCTCGGCGATGGCTACTTTTGCCAGTTCTTTGGTTACAGCTTTTGCCACACCAGCGGGCGTGAAGCCGCTCATGGCAATGTGATCGTTGTTTTTAATCAACGCTGCTGCTTCTGCAGCGGTCATACGTGGATACGCCATTGTTTTATAGTTTACGGGTTTAAGATTACGGCCACAAATTTAATCAAAATCGATGGGTTGACAAAATTATTGGCACATTAATTATAATTATTTGACTATCAATTGTGAGAAATAGGGGAATCGGACGTCAAGAATGGTCGCTTGGCTTGTCAGATGGCGGGCCTTTGGCGAGCCGGTATTCTCAAAATAGTGGTATTCGTGGTCGGGATGTGCACGCATGAAAGCCTTCATCGCAGCCTCGCATTGCGACAGTTTCATCACGACAACGACATGGCCGCTGGCCAGCATAGTCTCCATCTCCGTCTCCTGCAGGTTGCCTGGCACCACCACAAGACGCTGGGAGCCGCTTACGAGTGACAACCCGGCTGCCGCTGCCGAGGCGATGAACGAGGGGATGCCTTCTATCTGCCCGGTGGCGATGCCCTCGACGGACAGTTGGTCGAGCAGGTAATGTACCGACGCGTATATGCTGATGTCACCTTCCACGCCGATGACCACGCGCTTTCCTTCTCTCTGCCAGCGGCAGGCATCGGTTTTCATGCGCTCATAGACGGCCTTGGCAGCCGACCGGTCGGCCTGCATGGGCAAAGGATAGAGACGCAACAGCGGAGACGATGCTGCACCTTCGTCTGTTATGGGGGTAGCAGGTTGCTGGTGTTGCTCCTGGTCTTTACCGTGAAATTGAGGTGAGAACGAACCGCTTTCGTTCTTTCCTTCAACATTGTCGGGGAGAGGGAACAAGGCGGCTTCTTGAAGGATATCATAGGCACGGGAGGTGCATGTGCCGTCGGAGCGGAGAATGGCTGGCAGCAAAATGACATCGGCCTGTCGCAACACACGACAGGCTTTGAGCGTAAGCATCTCGGCATCACCGGGACCTAATGATACGAATTGTATAGGATTCATCGTTGTTTGGCACAATCGGGACAAATGCCCTTTACAACATAGTTGACTGTCGACATGTGGTAGCCGTCGGGCAATTCAACAACGGGAACGGGTGTGTTGTCGATGCAGAAAGTCTTGTGGCACTGGGTGCAATGGAAGTGGACATGCATGTCGTCGTCCTCTTCCTCATGACGGCTGTGACAAAGCTCATAGCGCACTCCCTGGCAACCGTCCTCAACAAGATGAACGAGGTGGTTCTCTTTGAAAACGGTGAGTGTGCGGAAGATGCCCGATTTGTCGATAGTCCCAATTTCTGCCTCCAGCTCGGCCAGCAGCAGAGGTCTCATGGCGGCAGCCAAGGCCCTGACAACGACGATGCGGTTGGCAGTGGGTTTGACGTTATGGCTCTCCAGCAATTGAACGCAGTGCTCCTCGGTCAGCATATCAGACGGCCTTGAAGCCTTTGGTGCTGATGGTCTTGATGACGTCGCGAATGCTCATCTCGGCATACTCGGACTTCTTCTGAGCTTCCTGGGTGCGCTCCAGGGCAGCCTCCTCTTCCTCATTATTATGATAGGTGCAAGTCTTTGCCTTAGCCTCGGCAATGGCCCAGCCCACGAGTGCTATCACAACGAGAGCTGCTAAAACTAAAAGTGCTGTCATATCGATATGTGTTTTTAATTCTGCTGCAAAGGTAGTAAATAAAGTTTGGATAGCCAAGTTTCTGCACTAAAAAATGGAGTTACTTATGATTGCAATCTCATTGCAGGCGGAACGGAACCAATCTTCTTAAAAAATGTGATGAAATGTTTGGATTTGTTAGGATTTATGTATATCTTTGCAAAATATTACAAAACCCCTAAAAAGAACAGTAGTTTATGAAATCAATTTTTTTCGCTTTATTATTGGCTTTCAGTATGCAAGCCAATGCAGCCGACAACGACACTCTTGTCGTCAATAAACCGAACAAAGTGACTGTCGTTGTTGGCGATTCTGTACAGAAAATCTTAATCGAGGGCCGTGAGGGAGATGAGAATTATGTTTACCGCAATACTATTCAGTCGACCAACGGTAAGTTCACGCGGCACGAGGCCGACGACAAGGACTCGTGGGACATCATCCCGTCGGTGAAAGTGGGCAGCAAGAAAAACAAGGAGGATGAGCTCGACGAGTTGAGCATGCGCCTGGCTTTTGGTATTAACGCCCCCGTAAATGTAGACGAGCGCGTGGACTTCAGCGCCGGCTCGTGGGAAGTATGGTGGACTCCTTTCAGCTATCAGCATTTCTTCAACAAGAAGAAAAACAACAGCATCGAGTTTGGCTTGGGTCTCGATTGGCGTAACTATCGCATGAAGAAAGACCTGATGTTTGTAAAGAATGCTGACGGTATGGTCGATGTGACACCTTATCCCGATGGCGTGAAGCGTAATTTCTCGCGCATCAAGGTGTTCAGTCTGACGGCCGACGTGCTCTACCGTCTCAAGTTCTCCAAGAATTTTGGCATGGCCTTAGGTCCGGTGCTCAACTTCAATACATACTCGAGCCTGAAGACCAAGTATGAAGAAGACGGAAAGAAAGTTTCTGTCATCGAGAAGAAGGCCGGCCATCGCCCTGTCACTTTCGACTTGTTGGGCATGATTGACATCTGCGGCTTCAATTTCTATGTGAAATACAGTCCCAACGATGTGCTGAAAGACAATGGCATTAAGTTCAAGGCACTCTCGTTTGGTATTTTACTGGATTAGCATTTTCGACAAAACAGATAAGAAATCGGCGGGATATTTGGTTTTCCCGCCGATTTCTTGTATCTTTGCAGCCGATTAAAAATAACGGATTATGGAACAGGCATTATTAATCTATAATACACTGACACGACAGAAAGAGCGCTTCGTGCCTCTTCATGCACCCAATGTGGGTATGTATGTTTGCGGTCCTACCGTCTATGGTGACCCCCATCTGGGACATGCCCGGCCGGCTATTACGTTCGACCTGGTGTTCCGCTACCTGAAGCATCTGGGCTACAAGGTGCGCTATGTGCGCAACATCACCGATGTGGGACACCTGGAGCACGATGCCGACGAGGGTGACGACAAGATTGAGAAGAAAGCACGCCTGGAGCAGTTGGAGCCGATGGAGATAGCCCAATACTACACCAACCGCTACCATGCAGCCATGGAGGCGCTGAATGTGCTGCCACCATCAATAGAGCCTCATGCCACGGGACATATCATCGAGCAGCAACAGCTGGTGCAGCAGATTCTCGACAACGGTTTTGCCTACGAGTCGAA
>CAMJLB010000169.1 GCA_946406555.1 uncultured Prevotellaceae bacterium
AGTCCTTTCTGCGGACATTCGATGACGGCAACATATTGAACTCCGTTTCTTGTCCATATGACCTAAAATTCGTCGTTACAATCCTAATCAGCATAACAATGTCTTTTGATTTCGATGCAAAGTTACGAAAAAATCGTCATAGAATAATAATATTGTTAATACTTTTTGAATACTTTAACCGTTTCGTGCCGAAAATAGCTCGTTTTTTTATATTTGGGTGGCATTATATACGAGAAAACAGGTTAAATTGATGTGTTCAGAGCGATTATTTCGCAAATTGTTTGTACTATCAACCCTCTTCGGCTATGACCTTGGGCTTTGGTGGTCTGCCAGGCCCCTTGGCCTTCACCTTTCTTGACTTGTACTTGGGAGCGCAGTTTTCTGGCACAGGGAATCCAAAGGCTTCGCATATTTCAAGCTGCCGCCCGACAAATGGGGTTATGTGTTTGGCCTTACCTTTATGCTCCACGATCCTGATGGAACGCATCTCGTCCAGAATCTCCAAAGACGAGCAGAAGGACTTCTTCAGTGCGGTTGATTTCCATATGTATTTCAGATACGATGACATGATCAGCGCAACAAACATGATGAAGAGCCGTCCGTTCTTTCCGTCCTCTGACCAGTTCCTCTGCCTGTCGCATCCAAGCGGGCCTTTCTGCTGCTCAAAGTACTTTTTCCGGCCGAGTTTATGGCGACGTGGGCGCATGAAGTGACGAGAAACCAGAATAAAAATAATTCGCCTAATTTATGGTGCATTCATTTTTTTGTTGTATCTTTGTGCAGACAAAATGACTTTTCCTAAAGTTATAAAAAAAACAGAAGCATGATGAAGCCACATTTCCTCGCGTACATTATATTATATGTACTGCTGGCAATGCTTACAGCCTGCGGCAACGGTCGGCGCAGCTACAAGATAGCGGTGTCGCAGTGTGCCTCGGGCCAGTGGCGCGAAAAGGTGAACCAGGAGATGCTGGCCGCGCAGCACCTGTATGAGCACGACACGAAAGTGAGCATCTGCGACGCTCACGACGATGTGGCCCGGCAGATAAGTCAGATAGACAGCCTTTCCCTGACAGGCATCGACCTCCTAGTGGTAGCCCCAGCCGAGTCGGCACCGCTTGCCGATGCCATCGCCCGCGTACGCCAGAAGGGCATACCCGTGGTGTTTTTCGACCGCAAGGCTTCCACCGACGACTACACAGCCTTCATTGGCGGCAACAACGAAGAGGTGGGGCGCACCATAGGCCACTATGCCCTGTCGCTGGCCGAAGAGCCGGCAGGCCAGAGACCGCTGGTGATGGAGATTACGGGCGACATGAACAGCTCGCCCGCCCGCGAGCGCCATGCCGGCTTCGCCAGTGTGGTGCAGGGGCTACAGGCCGACTACGTGAGCCGCGACGGCGGCTGGAGCAGCGACAAGGCCTACCAACTAGTCACTGAACAAATAGAGCGTGGCAGAGTGCCCGGCATCGTGTTCTGCCACAACGACGGCATGGCCACAGGCGTATACAAAGCACTCGTCGAGACGAAGAAGGAAGGAGAGACAAAAATCATCGGCATCGATGGTCTGCCCGGCGAAGGCATAGAATATGTGCAGTTCGGCCACCAGGTGGCCACCTACATTTATCCCACCCACGGCGAGGAGGTGGTGCGGCTGGCCCTCGACATTCTGACCCATCGCCCCTTCGAGCGAAACCACACGCTGCAGGGCATGATGGTGACCCGCGACAACGCTGACCTGATAGACCTGAACAGCCGCGAGCTGATGCGGCAGAACGACAACCTCATTACCATCGAGACGAAACTGGAAAGATATTTCGGCCTGGTGGGGCTGCTCAACAAGATTGTGGTGGTCACCGTCATTACCATCATACTGCTGGTGGTGGCCGTGATTCTGATTTGGCGGGCCCTGTTGCAGACCCGGCGCACCATACGCCACCGACAGGCCATGAACGAGGAGCAGACGCGCTTCTACACCGATGCCAGCAGCCGCAAGATACACCAGATATTCGACAAACCCGACGACGACCTGCCACCACCCCGCACGCAGGACGTGATATTTGCCGAGCAACTGAACGAGGCCATACGCCAGAGAATGCATAACCCCAACCTGAAGGTCGATGAGCTGGGCGATGCCCTGGGGCTGAGCCGCGTGCAGCTCTACCGCAAGGTGAAGGCCATCACGGGGCTATCGCCCGTAGAATTGCTGCGGCAGATGCGCCTGCAGCGTGGCTACGCTCTGTTGCAGACAACCACCAAGACGGTGAGCGAGGTGGCCTACGAGGTAGGGTTTGGCACCCCGGGCTACTTTTCTAAATGTTTCAAGCAGCAATTTGGAAAATATCCTACCGAATTGCGAGCCGAATAGCCTTCTACAGGGGGGCTGAACGATTCTTACATAATAGTCAATGATTGTTTCGTGCAACAATTTTAATTGCGTGTGAACGATTATTGTTAAGCTTTTTGCCCGTCGTTTAGTATCTTTGCGGAAATTTTTCACAATAGTACTAACCAATTAACAACACTTATGAATCATTTCGAAAGACTTCTACTGAGCTTTTTGCTCATGTTTGCCAGCACCATCGTGCTTGCGCAGACAGAAGTTACCGGCACCGTGCTAGACCCGCAGGGCGAGCCTATCATTGGTGCCACGGTCATGGAGAAAGGCACGTCGAACGGCACAGTGACCGACTTCGACGGCAACTTCAAGCTGAAGGTTGCCGAGGGCAAGACGCTCGTATTCTCCTACGTAGGCTTCACCACGCAGGAGCTGCCCGCCGCCCGAGGCATGCAGGTGAAACTGCAAGACGATGCCCAGCTGCTGAACGAGGTGGTGGTCACGGGCTACACCACCCAGCGCAAGGCCGACCTGACGGGTGCCATCTCGACGGTGAGCGTCGACGAGATGGCCAAGCAGAACGAGAACAACCCGATGAAGGCCCTGCAGGGCCGCGTGCCGGGCATGAACATCAGTGCCGACGGCAACCCCTCCGGTGCCGCCACGGTGCGCATTCGCGGTGTGGGAACGCTCAACGACAACGACCCGCTCTATATCATCGACGGTGTGCCCACCAAGTCGGGCATGCACGAGCTCAACGGCAACGACATTGAGTCTATCCAGGTGCTGAAGGATGCCGCCTCGGCATCTATCTATGGTTCGCGTGCCGCCAACGGCGTGATCATTATCACCACCAAGAAGGGCAAGCAGGGCCAGGTGAAGGTGAACCTCGATGCGAGCATTGCCGCCTCGATGTATGCCCACCGCATGAAGGTGCTCAACGCCGAGGAGTGGGGCCGCG
>CAMJLB010000170.1 GCA_946406555.1 uncultured Prevotellaceae bacterium
CTGAGGCCTTCAGACAGTGGTGCCCAGACAATATTGGTGAGTGTCTCGGCCACCGAGAGCACGCTGCCGGCCTCGGGCGAGGCCAGTCCGGCCTGCGGGGCATGGCCCAGGGCAGTGGCGATGCCCTTGCGGCCACGATAGTCCAGAGCCACCACGCCACAGTCGCTCAGCGGCAGCTGCAGCACGCCCTGACACTGCTGGCGGGCAATCTTGCCCGTCACCGAACGGTCCACTTTGTTAGTCAGCCAGTCTTTGCAGGCCACAGCCTCCAGCTGCAGCACACGCTCGAGATAGCCCGTAATATTTTCCGTAGCCGTAGCGTACTCCACATTCTGGTAGTGACGCTCCACGGTGCTGTCGCGCATAATGGTCTTGGGCGAGTGGCCAAACATCTGTGCCACGTCGAGGTCGAAGGGTTTCACGCCATCGCCCTGGCGGAAGGAGAAGTGGGCATCGCCCGTGGTCTGGCCCACCACATACATCGGTGCACGCTCGCGCTCGGCAATGCGCCGCACGTGGTCGATGTGCTTTTCGTCGATGAGCAGACCCATGCGCTCCTGGCTCTCGTTGGCAATGATTTCTTTCGACGACAGGGTCTTGTCGCCTATGGGCAGCTTGGTCATGTCTATCTCGCCGCCGCACTCCTCCACCAGCTCCGACAGGCAGTTCAGGTGGCCGGCCGAGCCGTGGTCGTGGATGGAGACCACCGGGTTTACTTCTTCCTCGCAGAGGGCGCGCACCAAGTTGTAGGCCCTCTTCTGCATCTCGGGATTGGCACGCTGAATGGCATTCAGCTCGATGCCATTGGAATATCGCCCGGTGTCGACAGAAGAGACGCTGCCGCCGCCGAGGCCGATGCGGTAGTTGTCGCCGCCCACGACGACGACCTTGTTGCCTGGCTGCGGCTCCTTCTTCAGGCAGTCGCGCCTGGTGCCATAGCCCACGCCGCCAGCCAGCATAATCACCTTGTCGTAGGCATACTTCGTCTGGTTCGCTGCAACACTGTTGCAGTCTGCGGGACATTCCTGGTGTTCGAAGGTGAGCACCGAGCCGCAGATGAGGGGCTGGCCGAACTTGTTGCCGAAGTCGCTGGCACCATTGGATGCCTTGATGAGAATCTGCTCGGGCGTCTGGTAGAGCCACTGGCGCACGGGCAGTATCGCTTCCCAGTCCCTTTCCACTTTTAACTCTTCACTTAGTCTTGGGTAGGCCGTCATATAAACTGCCGTGCCAGCAATAGGCCAAGAGCCTGTGCCACCACCCATACGGTCGCGAATCTCGCCGCCAGTGCCGGTGGCAGCACCGTTGAAAGGCTCTACGGTAGTGGGGAAATTATGGGTCTCGGCCTTCAATGAGATGACACTCTCTATCTCTTTCACCCGGAACCAATCGGCCGTCGACTGGTCCTGGGGGGCAAATTGCTCCACTACGGGACCCTGCGCAAAGGCTACGTTGTCCTTATAAGCTGAGAGAATCTTGTTGGGATTCTCCTGGGTGGTCTTCTTGATCATGGCAAAAAGCGAACTCTCCATCTCCTTGCCGTCGATGATGAACGTGCCACCGAAAATCTTGTGGCGGCAGTGCTCAGAGTTGATCTGGGCGAAACCAAAAATCTCCGAGTCGGTCAGGGACCGTCCATTCTGCTTCTCCAGGCCATGCAGATATTCTATTTCCTCAGGCGAGAGGGCCAGACCCTCCTGCTCGTTATATTCCTCCAGATTCTCCACATGCTTGATAGGCTCAGGCTTGATGTTGATGGTGAAGATGTTCTGGTCGAGCCCGTCATACTTGCGCTGTAGCATGGGATCGATATCAGTCCCCTCACCAATGGGGAAATATTCCTCAATACGCGAAATGCCACTGAGGCTCATGTTCTGAGTTATCTCAACGGCATTTGTCGACCAAGGTGTGACCATTTCGCGGCGTGGCCCTACGTAGCTGCCTGTCAGGCTTTCGTCCTGAAGCAGTTCGGCATCGCCATAGAGCCAGCAAAGTTCCTGCACTTCGTTTTCGTTGAGCTGGTGATCCACCTCGGTGGCAATCACGCTCTGTTGGGGAGTCTTGAAGAAAAGAATCATAATTTCCTTTACCTTATATTAAATAATTACGTAATCTGCCTGCAAAATTAGCTAAAATTTCTGAGATTATAAGCCTGTAAGGATAAAAATGTGAACAATTCAGGCTGAAATGTTCGAAATCAAGGTCTCCACAGGCTCTACCCCAACCATTCAGGTGCTCCGTTTCCGGTGACATAGAAAACGAAGTGGAATGACATGCAAACAATGAAGATTAGAGGCAAACCGATTATTTTTCTCCTGACAGATATGTTTTCTCAAAAAAAATCTCTATATTTGCAGCGCTCTAACGAACAAACCCAAAAAAATTGACATTATGGTGACAGTAGCCAATCCTATCTATGACGTCGTGTTCAAATACCTGATGGAGGATGCCCGCATCGCTCGCACCATCCTCTCGGCCCTGCTGAAGAAAGATATTGTAAGCGTGGAAACGCGCGCCAACGAATATTCCAACATCGCCCGCGATGGCCTCTCTATTTTCCGCATCGACTTCGGTGCCACGATTCGTGAAGCAGACGGTTCGGAGCATCTCACGCTGATAGAGCTGCAGAAGACCTGGGTGGAGACAGAGACACTGCGCTTCCGACAGTATCTGGGCGCACAATATGCCAATCCGGCCAATATGTCGGCTGAGAGCGAGGGCATATACGGCATACCAATGATTACCGTCTATCTCTTGGGACACCGCGTTGGCGACATTGAAGAACCAGTAATCTACGTGCGACGCCATGCCTACGACTACAATGAGCATTTGGTGACAAGAGGCCTGCCCAACCCGTTTGTCGACAGCCTGACCCACGAGAGCATCATTGTGCAGATACCCTTGCTGCACGGTCAGGTAAACAACCGTCTTGACAAGGTGCTGAGCGTCTTCGACCAAAACCAGCAGGACAGTAAAAGCAAGCAGGTTCTCAACATAGACGAGCAGCAATATACGGGTGACCCTGAAATGGAACTCATCATAGGCCGTCTGCTTGCGGCAGCATCCGATGCCCGCATGCGCCACGACATGAACGTAGAAGACGAGTATTTCTCCGTCATCGAGCGCCGCGACACCACTATCATGATTAAGGATCGTAAGATTGCCGAGCAGGAAGTGAAAATCAACGAGCAACAAGCAAAAATCAACGATCAACTCACGAAAATCGATGAACAAGGCAACAAGATTGCCGAACAGGGAAACAAGATTGCCGAACAGGGAAACAAGATTGCCG
>CAMJLB010000171.1 GCA_946406555.1 uncultured Prevotellaceae bacterium
CATGATGATACAATCCTATGTGAATTTGGTTACAAAGTTACAAAATATTCTTCAAGGAGGTTCTGATATGACAGACTTTAATACGATATAATGCACATTTCCCTCTAAAATGAATCAAAATGCCATGCATGAGTTCGGCTCGCTTCGAGGTATGAATAATGCATGCTAAAGCAGCAAGTCGGTACCAAAGATGATGACCAGATAACGGAAAATCTTGCCCAGGGTGATGCTGAAGAAGGTGATGAGGATATTGGCACGCATTAGCCCGAGAAGAATGGTGATGGCAGATCCCAAGACGGGCAGAAAAGCAAAAAAGCCCATCCAGGCTCCACGACCAGCCATGAAACGCTCGGCCTTGTCGAGGTCTTTTTTCTTCACATGCAGGTATTTCTCTATCCACTCCAGTTTCCCCATCCGTCCCACGGCATAGTTGAATACCGATCCCAGCACATTGCCTATGGTGCCGTAGAGCATGAGTTGCCAGGGATTGAGGCCGGTGGCCATAAGACCCACCATGACGACTTCGCTGGAGAAAGGAAAGAAACTGCCTGCCAGGAAAGAGGCAAGGAGCATGCCCAAGTAGCCATAGCTGGTTAGAAGCTCAATAATCCATTCCATAGTGTGGTAGCCGTCGAGGTCAGCTGCTGCCACTGTAGCGAAAGAATGTTGAGCACGGTGATGGCAGCGGCCAGGACAAGGGAGGTGGTGAAGAAAATATTGGAGACACGGGTGTTGGTGTGGGCAAAGAAATGGGCAATGATGGGACTGGCACATACGATGATGATTTGCATAAGCCCGTCGAAGAGTCGGGGCTGTAGGGCAAGCCAAGTAGAGCAAATCAGCATCACGGAGATGAACAGTCCGTAGAACTGCCGTGTGCGTATTTTGTCTTCATAGCTGTGTTGCCAGAAATGCAGGATGCCAATCGCTGCAACGACAATGGTAAACACGTAGCCGCTGACCTGTCCCATGGTGAGTACCGCGTAGTTGGGGCGGGAAAAACTACCCAAGGCACGAAAGTGGTCGACTAAGGGGGTGAAGTCTTGTTTATAGAACACCCATGGCATGATGAACCAATAAGGCGTGAGCAGTCCTATAAGTGATGCAAGGTAATTGCGAAAGCTATGCGATTGCAGTTGGGTGGCCATGAGCAGCCATAGTAGCGGAACGAGCAGGAGTAGATGAACAAAAACGAAACTGCCCAGTCCCAGACATAGGAAGGCGTAAAAAGTCCAACCTGGTGCTTGTTTGTCTTGATAGGTGCGCAGCAGGATGATGAGCATGCCAATGAAGCACAACTGCGCGATGCCCCCCGGCAGTGAGGGTATCAAGGAACAGGACATGGCAGAGAGGGCCAGGAAGGTAGCCGGCACCATGCGCGAGCGCACCCTGAGCAGGCTGTTGGCATTGCTCAGCTCGACCATCAGGTAGGTGGAAGCGGCAAGGCATACCAACTGTGGGCACTGCCGGTAGACGGCCTTGTGACTGCCATCTGCCATAGTCACTATCAGCCATACCAAAAACACCAACACTGCCACTACTGGCAGTGTCAGGGTGCTTTCGGATATTTTGTGTTGCAATCGCTTCATGTGGTGCAGTTACAGGTCTTGGCCAATGTCGCGTCGGAAATACTTGTCGGTGAAGTGTATCTTCTGTGCTTCTTCGAACGATTTCTGCAGTGCCTCGGCGCGGGTGTCACCGTAAGACGATACGGCAATGACGCGGCCGCCGGCTGTTACTACCTGGCCCGTGGCATCGAGCGATGTGCCGGCATGGAAGACGGTGCTGCCTTCTACTTGGTCGATGCCGCTGATGGGGTAGCCTTTCTTGTAGGCTTGTGGATAACCGCCGCTGACAAGCATGACGCACACGGCAGCACGGGGGTCGAACTCTATGGCGCGTTGGTCGAGGTCGCCCTGGGCCACGCCTTCGAACAGGTCGACGATGTCGCTTTTCAAACGAAGCATCACGCTTTCGGTCTCAGGGTCGCCCATGCGGCAGTTGTATTCTATCACCATGGGCTCGCCGCCTACATTGATGAGACCGAAGAAGATGAATCCTTTATAGACGATTCCCTCTTTCTTGAGCCCTTGGACGGTAGGACGGATGATGCGGTCTTCCACCTTCTGCATCCACTCCTTAGTGGCGAAGGGAACGGGGCTTACCGACCCCATGCCGCCAGTGTTCAGGCCCGTGTCGCCTTCTCCAATACGCTTGTAGTCTTTAGCTTCGGGCAAAATCTTATAATGTTCACCATCGGTGAGCACAAAGACGGAGCACTCTATGCCACTGAGGAACTCTTCGATGACAACACGGCTCGAGGCGTTGCCAAACATGCCCCCCAGCATTTCGCGCAGCTCTTGGCTGGCTTCCTCAAGGGTGGGCAGAATCAGTACGCCCTTGCCGGCACACAGACCGTCGGCCTTGAGCACGTAGGGTGGCTGAAGGGTCTGCAGAAAACGCAGCCCCTCGTCGAGATGCTCACCGTCGAAGGTGGCGTAGCGCGCGGTGGGAATGTGGTGGCGCTGCATGAATCCCTTGGCAAAGTCTTTCGACCCTTCGAGCACGGCACCGGCCTTCGTGGGGCCTATCACGGCAATGTGGCTGGTGCGGGCATCGGCCCGCAAGTCGTCGTAGATGCCTTTTACCAGCGGGTCTTCAGGACCCACCACAATCATGCCAATCTGTTGCTGGCAGGCAAATTGCTTGATGGCCTCAAAGTCGTCGGCCTTGATGGCTACGTTTTCGCCACAGTCGCCCGTGCCGGCATTGCCAGGGGCTATGAACAGCTTTTCGCACTTCGGGCTCTGTGCAATTTTCCATGCCAGGGCGTGCTCACGGCCGCCACTTCCTAATAGCAGTATCTTCATTTTTGTTTCCTCCCGTGTTTGTTGTTTTTTGGGTTGTCTTGAAACTCGTTTCCACTATGAGACCTTAAATCATGTCGTTGGCATCGGTGGCCTTCTTCGAGTTCGATGTCTTGCGCACGGTGGCAGTAGTGCGCTTGCGCAGCTTCTTTTCTTCGACCGGAGCTACGGGCTTCTCTACCTTGATGCCAGCCAGCTCTGGGTCGATGAGAATGCGGCCACAGTATTCGCACACGATAATTTTCTTGTGCATCTTGATGTCGAGCTG
>CAMJLB010000172.1 GCA_946406555.1 uncultured Prevotellaceae bacterium
TTGTTTAGCGGGTGCAAAGGTACGAACTTTTTCAATTCAGCACAAATTATCTTTCCTTTTTTTTCAAAAAACGAGCATATTTTTTTATTTTACCCTCAAAATGCTTCGCGTACATTTTAAATATTATTATTGGGTATCTTTCATAAGCTCATTGAAGAAGCTATCAAGTTCCTCGTCCAGATGTTCCATCAGTTCGGAATCGATAATAACCGTGTCATCATCGACCACATAAAGTTCGTACTGCTCTTCACGGTCATCGCTCTCCAAGACAAACGAATAAGGCCTTAACACCGACATGCTCTCTACAACTTTCTGCTGCGCCCTGAACTCCTTTCGAAGGACATTGGCCACCTGCTCATAAAAATCGCCAGACTTATCGTCAATCCACTGCTCGATAATACAGCGTGTAATCTCTCTATCGTCGTCGTCGTAGGCAGTGAACTCACCTGTTTCCTGCACCACATGAATATGTATGTCGGTAAGCATAGATGCTTCTTGCGAAGCAGGAAACTTGTCGGCAATCTTTCTGATGGCCCTGTCGATTTGCTTTAACGTCTGCTCTGTTGGTTTCATAATAATCAGCTTTTTCGTGCAAAAGTACGAAAAACTTTCATATTTGCAAACGATTACGATTATTTTTTGAAAAATATTTGCCACTGTACTTATTTAATTAGTAAAAATATTGTACCTTTGCAAAGCAAACAGAAGTTTGCAAGGCAAACCATGACTAATAAGATTAAGCATACTGGCATAATCGACAGCATAGAAGACGGTCGTATAAAAGTGCGCATCGTCCAAGTGTCGGCTTGTGCCAGTTGCAAGATAGCCAACCATTGCAACGCCTCGGAATCGAAAGAGAAGCTTATAGACGTATATGCAGATACTCATAAATACGAAATAGGCCAAGAAGTTGTAGTGACAGCCTCGAAAGACATGGCAAACCGCGCGTTGGCACTGGGGTTCGGGCTACCTTTCCTAATTATGATAAGCGTTCTAATTGTTACGCTCAGTATTACAGAAAATGAAGTTACTGCCGCATTGTCGGCAATAGCAGCTCTTCTCCCCTATTATATTTCGTTATGGCTGGCACGCGACAAGATTGCCCTCCGCATTTCATTCCAGATAGAACAATAACAAACTAAAACAAATAAAAAATTATGAATTTCATCTTGATTGCAGTAATTGTGCTTGGAGCCATCGGACTCATCGCCGCACTGGTGCTGTTTGCCGCCTCCAAGAAATTTGCTGTCTTTGAAGACCCTCACATTGCTCAGGTGAGCGAGCTGTTGCCTGGTGCCAACTGCGGCGGCTGTGGCTTTCCTGGTTGTGGTGGTATGGCCGACGCGCTCGTGAAAGGAGCCAACGGCGGAAGCCTCGATGGTCTCTTCTGCCCCGTGGGTGGAGCCGAGACGATGGGCAAGGTGGCCGACCTGCTCGGCATGGCGATAGCCAATGGGGAGCCAAAGGTGGCCGTAGTGAGATGTAATGGCACTTGCGAGCACAGGCCCAAGATTGTCGAGTATGCCGGACTGCGCACCTGCGCTGCTCTGCACGCCTGCGGAGCGGGCGAAACTGCCTGCGGCTTTGGCTGTCTGGGGTGTGGCGACTGCGTGGAAGCCTGCCAGTTTGATGCCATCCACATCAACCCGGAGACAGGCATCGCCGAGGTCGATGAAGAGAAATGTACCGCCTGCGGAGCCTGCACGAAGGCTTGCCCTCGCAACATCATCGAGCTGAGGAAGAAGGGGCCGAAGGGACGCCGCGTGTACGTGAGCTGCGTGAACAAAGACAAGGGTGCCGTGTCGATGAAAGCCTGCAAGGTGAGCTGCATAGGCTGTGGGAAATGCGCCAAGGAATGTCCGTTCGGTGCCATCACGGTAGAGAACAACTGCTCTTACATCGACCCCGAGAAATGCCGTCTATGCAAGAAGTGCGTGGCCGTTTGCCCGACGAAGGCCATTGTGGCCGTGAACTTCCCTGCGCCGAAGCCAAAGCCCGAAGCACCAGTAACCCCAGAAAAGACGGAAACTAAAGAAGGAAAGGAGGCACAAGCATGAATATCAGAACATTCCGTATAGGTGGCATACACCCAGAAGAGAACAAGCTGACCCATGAGGTGGCCACGAAGGTGGCCGCACTGCCGAAGCAGGCCATTTTTCCGCTGAGCCAACACATCGGTGCGCCCGCCAAGCCAGTGGTACAGAAAGGCGACAAGGTGAAGGTAGGCACGATGATAGCCGAGGCCGGCGGCTTCGTGTCGGCTCCCATCTTCTCGTCGGTGAGCGGCACGGTGTTCAAGATTGACACAGCCATCGATGCCACTGGCTATCGCAAGCCCGTGATCATCATCAACGTGGAAGGCGACGAGTGGGAAGAGAGCATCGACCGCTCTGAAAAACTGGAACAAGTGAAAGACCACCCAGAGCTGACCCCCGAGGAGATTGTAAACCGCATCAAGGCGGCTGGCGTAGTGGGTATGGGTGGTGCCTGTTTCCCCACCTTTATCAAGCTTACTCCTCCCCCCACGGCCAAGGCCGAGTGTGTGATCATCAATGCCGTGGAATGCGAGCCCTACATCACCGCCGACTACCGCCTGATGATGGAGCACGCCGACGAGATACTCATCGGCCTGGAACTGCTGATGAAGGGTGCCAAGGTGACCACCGGCTATATCGGCATTGAGACGAACAAGCCCGCCGCCATCGACCTGCTCACGAAAAAAGCTGCCGAGGCGTTTGGCTCTTCGACGTACCACGTAGAGGTGGTGCCCCTTGCCCAGCGCTATCCGCAGGGTGGCGAAAAGCAGCTGGTGGATGCTGTGATTCGCCGTCAGGTGCCTGCTCCTCCTGCCATCCCCGTAAACGTTGGAGCCATCGTGCAGAACGTAGGTACTGCTTTCGCTGTGTATCAGGCAGTTATGAAGCGAAAGCCCCTGTTTGAACGCTACACCACCGTGACAGGAAAGAAGCTACAAAATCCAGGTAACTTTCTCGTGCGTATGGGCACACCGATGAAAGACCTCATCGATGCCTGCGGCGGTATGCCCGAGGGCGACAACAAGCTGCTGGCCGGCGG
>CAMJLB010000173.1 GCA_946406555.1 uncultured Prevotellaceae bacterium
AGGTTGTACTGCTTCATCACGTCGGGCTTGAGCCAGATGCGCATGGAGTAGGTCTTCAGACCGGGGCTCTGCACGTCGCCCACGCCCTGGATACGCTTCACGGCCGGAATGATGTTGATGTTGTTGTAGTTGGTGAGGAACTCGTCGTCGTAGCGTCCGTCGGAGGTGAGGGTGAACATGAGCACCTGCGAGGTCTGACGCTTCATCACCGTCACGCCGATGCGGGTGACCTCGGCGGGCAGCAGTGCCTGTGCCTGCGACACGCGGTTCTGCACGTTCACGGCACACATGTCGGCATTCATGCCCTGACGGAAGAGAATGCTGATCTGGGCCGAGCCCGATGAAGCCGTCGACGTGATATAGTCCATGCCTTCCACACCGTTGATACTCTCCTCAAGCGGCGTGATGACAGAGTTCTTCACCGTCTCGGCGTCGGCACCAGGATAGCTGGTGTATACCACGACCGTAGGCGGTGCAATATCGGGATACTGCTCGATAGGCAGCGAAGTGAGCCCGATGAAGCCCAGCAGCACCAGCACGATGGATATCACCGTGGAGAGCACCGGGCGCTTGATAAATGTTGTAAAAGTCATATTGATTTACGATTTTTTCCGTTATTTCGGAATTTCGTTATTCCGTGATTCCGTGATTCCGGCTTTCCGGCTTTCCGTGATTTCGGGATTCCGGTTTTCCGTTATTCCAGAATTATTTTTTCAAAGCATTGACGATGTCGCCGGCACTCATGGCCTTGGCCTGCTCGTCTATCTTTTGCTGATAGCGCTCGGGGGTGATGGGCACAATCTGCATCTGGTCGGAGAGCTTTGTGATGCCGTTGGTGACGTATTTGTCGCCCACCTTCAGGCCGCTGGTCACGATATAGCTGTTGCCGTCGTTCTGCGGGTCGACGGTGATCTCGGTGTACTGCACCTTGTTGCTGTCGTTGACGGTGTAGACGAACTTTTTGTTCTGCACCTCCGTCACGCTACCCTGCGGAATGACGATGGCGGCATTGTTGTCGTGGGGAATGACGATGTTGCCCGAGCCACCGCTCTTCAGCAGGCGCTGGGGGTTGGGAAACACGGCGATGAGCTGAACGGTGCCGGTGGCAGCATCGATGACGCCGCTCATCTTCGTCACCTTGCCCTCATGCTCATACATAGAGCCGTCGGCCAGCTGCAGCTTCACGGCAGGCATGGCGCTCAGGCCGCTTCCGCTCTTCGACATGTCGAGGGCCGTCTTCTCGTTCACCGAGAAATACACCTCCATGGTCGAGTTGTTGCTCACTGTGGTCAGCACGTTCTGAGCACTCACCAGCGTGCCTACCTTATAAGGCAGCGTGCCCACCACGCCACTGGCGGGACTCTTCACGTAGCAGAAGCTCAGGGCCTCCTTGGCATTTGCCAAAACGGCCTCGGCCTGAGCCAAACCGGCCTTGGCCTGCTCGTAAGTGTTCTGGGCCGTCTGCAGCTCGTAGTCACCAATCACTTTGTTGTCGTGCAACTGCTTCGAGTTGTCGTAGGTCAGCTTGGCTGTGTTCACCTGCGTCTTGGCGGTGTTCACTGCTGCCTGTGCCTGACGCACCTGTGCCTGGTAGGTCACGTTGTCGATTTCGAACAACTGCTGACCGGCACTTACCGACTGCCCCTCCCTGACGAGAATCTTCGTGATGAAGCCGCTCACCTTAGGGCTAATCTGCACGTCTTGCACACCTTTGATAGTGGCAGGATAGGTGGTCTGCATGGCAGCACTGCTCGTGCCCACCTCTACCACGGGATACTCATTGTCGCCGAACGTGGGGCGACCACCGCCACCACCACACGACGCAAGCAGCAGCGAAGAGGCTGCTAACAATAGAATCTTGCTTTGTTTCATACCTATTTTAAAAACTTAAATTTATATATAAATTTCATTATCCTCAGAAAACTCAAAGCTCTCCTTGGGTTTTCGAGCTGCAAAAGTACAAAAAAAGATGTAAAGACCTCTTTTCTTTACATCTTTTTTATACTTTATTAGTGTTATTTATTGTAAAACAGACAATTAAAAAAACAGCATCGTCTGCGTCGCCGATGGACGGACATCAGCACAACAGGACGGTAAGGCCACGCGCAGCCTGGGCACCATAGACGAGGGCACCTTCTATGTCGGCAGTCTTGCTGGGACCGCTGATGAAGGTGCCGAACTTGTATTCTCTGAAGAATTCGGCCGAACGGCTTATCAGGGCATAGGCCTGGTGCATGTTGCTCACGACAGCCTTATGGTCGAGCACCACCACAAGCTGCTCAGAGGCGAAACAGACCGCCTTCTCCTTCATGGTCTGCGGAATCCAGATACAGGCATTCTCGGCCACGCCGATGCGCCCTTCCACTACGCCCACGTCGGCCTTCATCAGTTCCTGTGCGTCGGCCACGGTGTCGGGGTTCAGCTGTGCCTCTACCCCCGGCATGTTGCTGGCTATCAGCACGGCATCGGGATAGGCCCTGCGCACGGCATCGCCCAGCTTCTCGCCGGGGGCAAGCTCTATGAGACGGGCACCGGCGGTGGTAGTAGTCTTTTTCTTGAACTCGGCCACGGGGTCGGAAAATGTGATGCCCTGCAGGTCGACAAGGCTGGGCATATCATAGACTTCGCGCGTATTGGCACGGAGCCTTTTCAGTATCTCTTCTTTTGCACTCATAGTTTCTTCTCCTTCCATAATTGATGGAACGACTTATTGGGGAACTTCATCATCTGGTGGCCGTAAGCCCATGGGTTCAGCTTCAGGTTGATGAGCGGAGCGGGTACCCAGTTGACCATGGGCGACAGCCTCAAGGCAGCTTGGTAGATGGCAGGATGGTTGAAGAGGAAGCTCATGCCCTGCGACATCATCTTCTTCATCGGG
>CAMJLB010000174.1 GCA_946406555.1 uncultured Prevotellaceae bacterium
CGCGGAACTTGTCGCCGGCAGCCATCGACTGCTCCTTGGTGGTCACCATGCCGCCATCGATAATCTCGATGGTGTCGGGCAGCGTCTTCTTGAAGGCTTCATACTGAGCCTCGAAGCTAGGGACGAGCTGGGGGAACTGTGGCAGGTAGGCCTGCAATGCGATGGAGAACACGCCCACGCGGGCTTTGGTTTCAACAAGTGGTTTTGCCATTTTCGTTTGTTTTAAATTTTAGTTATTAATAATGGTATCGTATCTTTTGATAATGATTACTTGAGAATCTTTTCCTCTTTGTCGGGGTTCTTGATTGCCCCATTTACGATGCTGAGATAGCGGTCGAAGGCCATGTCCCAGGTGGCTCTGTCTTGTGGTTCATACTTCACCAACTCTATCGAGTTGGCAATGATCTGTCGCATCTCCCAAATGTCTTTTACCATTCCTGCAGCCTTTGCCTGCAGCATGATATTGCCTATGGCAGTGCCTTCCTGCGGTCCGGCCAGGACGGTAGCCCCGGTGGAATTGGCGGTGAACTGATTCAGGTATTTGTTTAGCGAGCCGCCGCCTATGATGTGGAGCACTTCCAGACGGAATGGCGCAAACTCTTGCATCCACTGGAACACCTGTCGGTAGCGCAGTGCCAGCGAGTCGAAGATGCAGCGGCAAATCTCGGCTGGTGTCTGCGGCACGTACTGGTTGGTCTCGCGGCAGTATTTCTGTATGGCACCGATCATGGAGGCTGGTGCGGCAAAGGCGGGGGCATCGGGATTGATGAGCGAGCGGAACGGCTCCACCGTCATGGCCTGTCCCTGCAGTTCGGGGTGGGAGAGTTTTCGCACTTCCTCTGGCCATTCCAGCCGGCAGCGCTCATAGAGCCACATGCCGCAGATGTTTTTCAGGAAGCGTGTGGTGCCCTCTATGCCACCCTCGTTGGTGAAGTTGCGCTCATACGAGAGGTCGCTGATGATGGCATCCTTGGTCTCGATGCCCATCAGGCTCCATGTGCCGCTCGAGAGATAGGCAAACTTCTCGTCCTTGGCGGGCACGGCAGCCACGGCCGAGCCCGTATCGTGGCCAGCCACGGCGATGACAGGCACAGGCCCGAGCCCCGTGAGGCGCTGTACCTCGTCGGTGAGCACGCCGATGCAGGTGCCGGGGTTCACCATCTTGCCAAACTTTGAGCGGGTGAGACCCAATGATTCGAGCAGCCGCTCGTCGAGTTGCTTGGTGCGAGGGTCTAAGAGCTGCGAGGTCGAGGCAATGGTATATTCACACACTTCGTTGCCCGTGAGCATCCACGACAGGGCATCGGGCACGAAGAGAATCTTCTGAGCCTGCCGGAAGGCCGAATTGCCCTCGCGCTTCATGGCGTAGAGCTGGAAGATGGAGTTGAAGTTGAGGAATTGTATGCCGGTGACGTCGTAGACTTCCCTTTTTGTGATGATGTGCTTCAGATAGTCGTCCATGGCACTGAAGGTAATAGGGTCGCGATAAGCGCGCGGATTCCTTAATATGGCACCATCGTCGCCTATGAACACAAAGTCGACGCCCCAGGTGTCGATGCCGATGGAGGTGATGTCGAGGCCGCGTCGTGCCACTTCTTTCAGCCCGCGAATGATTTCGAAATAGAGAGCGTAAATGTCCCAGTAATAGTGCCCCCCCTGTTCGATGAGGTTGTTTGGGAAGCGGGTCACCTCTTCAAGCGCGAAGCGCCCTTCTTCGATGTTGCCGATGATGGTACGGCCACTGGTGGCACCCAGGTCTACAGCGAAGAAGTATTTTTTGTTTTCCATATTGTGACGTTATTTTTAGTTATTGATGTGCACGTTTTTCGTTGTTTGCTTGCAAAGTTACAAAAAAAATGGGAAAAGCACCATGATTATTTGATTTTCTGATTTTGTTTTTTGGGCGAAAGGCATGATAAAGTGTAGAGTGTAGAGTTTGCTACCGCCGAAAGTAATGAGCAACGGGGGCGGTAGCAAACTCTACACTCTACACTCTACATTCTACATTTAACCGAGCAGCTCGGGCGGCAGTGTGGGCATGGCACCATTCTGCGTGCATACGAAGGCACTCACCTCTACGGCTTTCTTGTGTGCCTCGGCCACTGGCTTGCCGCTGAGTATGGCTGCGCAGAACGAGCCGGTGAAGGAGTCACCTGCTCCCACGGTGTCGGCCACCTTCACCTTTGGAGTTTCCTGGAACGACATCTGTCCGGGCGTGAACACATAGGAGCCGTTGGTGCCGCAAGTGAGCACGAGCATATCCAGATTATACTTGCCCAGGATGAGCCAGCACTTGTTCTCGATGTCAAGTCCGGGATAGCCGAACATACGACCGATGAACACCAGCTCTTCGTCGTTAATCTTCAGTATGTTGCAGCGCTGCAGGCTTTCCTTGATAATTTCCTTGGTGTAGAACTGCTGGCGCAGGTTGATGTCGAAGATCTTCACGCAGTCGTGTGGGGTGGCATCGAGAAAGCGGTGTATGGTTTCACGGCTCACCACGTTGCGCTGTGCCAGCGAGCCGAAGCACACGGCGCGGCAGTTGCGGGCTATCTCCTGCACGTCCTTGTCGAAGGGAATATTGTCCCAGGCCACGTTCTCCTTGATGTCGTAGGTGGGAATGCCCTGCTCGTCGAGCGTCACCTGCACGGTGCCGGTGGGGTAGGGCACGTGGGGCATTAGGTCGTTCAGCCCATGTTCGCGCAAGGCCTCAATGGTCTCTTCTGCCAGACGATCCTCGCCCAGGGCGCTGATGGCAATGGTGTTGTCGCAGCCCAGGAACTGGCCTGCGTGATAGGCAAAATTGGCAGGTGCGCCACCCAGTTTCTTACCTTCGGGAAGTACATCCCA
>CAMJLB010000175.1 GCA_946406555.1 uncultured Prevotellaceae bacterium
GGCTTGCCGTTCTCGCGGCCCTGCAGGTTTACGTGGTACAGGCAGTCCTGACCGTTCAGCCAGTCTATCATACCGCCGTTGAGGGGCTGCACCACTACTACCGAACCGTTGAAGTTGGTCTTCTGGTCCATGTTCCAGATAATCCAGTCTACGAACGCACGGAGGAAGTTGCCCTCGCCAAACTGAATGACTTTCTCGGGCATGACGCTCTTGGGAGCGAAGTGTTTGTTTAATGGTTTCAACATGATTTGTTTTGTTTTAGATTCAATTGTGTTTTCTTTAAGTGTGGCAAAGGTAATGATAAAAAACGAAACCACCAAAATAATTTAGAAAAAATACTTTAAGGCTTGTCATTCCCAAAAAATCTATGTACCTTTGCGCGCGATTTAACAAAAGAACCATCTTTTAATAAGCAAAACGACATGAAGACTCTGAAAATCAAGAATGTTCTGATAGCAGCAACGCTGCTGCTCACCTCTGGTACAGCCTTTGCCCAGACGGCCACGCCGAGCAAGGTATTCTTCACCCGCGAGATAAGCCCCGAGTCGCTGGTGGCCATCTACAAAGCCCTGGGCGTGGAAGCCAAGGGACGTGTGGCAGTGAAAATCTCCACTGGCGAGGGCGGCAACACCCACTACCTGAAGCCCACGCTGATCCGCAACCTCGTGGAGCAGGTGAACGGCACCATCGTGGAATGCAACACGGCCTACGGCGGCACGCGGCAAGACCCCGCCAAGCACTGGCAGACCATTCACGAGCACGGGTTCGACTCTATTTTCGCCGTAGACCTGATGGACGAGTCCGGACAGATACGCATACCGGTGAAAGACCGCAAGCACCTGAACTACGACATCGTGGGCGAGCACCTGGCCAACTACACCTTCATGATCAACCTGGCCCACTTCAAGGGTCATGCCATGGGCGGCTTCGGCGGTGTGCTGAAGAATGCCTCCATCGGCGTGGCCTCGACGGCGGGCAAGTGCTACATACACTCGGCCGGCAAGACCGACGACCCCAGGCTGGCATGGACGCCCGAGAACCTGGCCGCCGGAAAGACGCAAGACGACTTCCTCGAGTCGATGGCA
Source organism: uncultured Prevotellaceae bacterium (assembly GCA_946406555.1). Taxonomy (GTDB): domain Bacteria; phylum Bacteroidota; class Bacteroidia; order Bacteroidales; family Bacteroidaceae; genus Prevotella. Next base: position 1,086 of record CAMJLB010000175.1, read on the forward strand.
GCCGCCGCCCAGGCCGTGCACAACTACTTCGGACAGAACATCGTCTACATCAACGTGATGAACAACATGTCGGTAGACTGCGACTGCGACGGCCACCCCGCCAAGCCAGAACTGAAGGACATGGGCATCATGGCCAGCCTCGACCCCGTGGCAGTAGACCAGGCCTGTCTCGACCGCGTGTTCAACTACCAGGGCAAGCCGGGCGACGACAACAAGCCGCTCATCCAGCGCATCAACCGCCAGCATGGCACCTACATCACCGACTATGCCGAGCAGATAGGGCTGGGCTCTAAGAAGTACACGCTCATCGACATCGACAAGCAGTAACCCCCCGCCCATGAAGATAGGAGACATTGAGTTTGGCCCCCGTCCGCTGTTTCTGGCCCCTATGGAAGACGTGACCGACATCGGGTTCCGCCGCCTGTGCAAGCGTTTTGGCGCACAGATGGTCTATACCGAGTTCGTGTCGGCCGAGGCACTGGTGCGCGACGTGAAGACCACCGTGCGCAAGCTGCAGATAAGCGACGAGGAGCGCCCCGTGGGCATACAGATCTACGGGCGCGACACCGACGCGATGGTCGAGGCGGCACGCATCGTAGAGCAGGCCGGCCCCGACGTGATCGACCTGAACTTCGGCTGTCCGGTGAAGAAAGTGGCGGGCAAGGGTGCCGGCGCGGGCATGCTGCAGAACATTCCGAAGATGCTCGACATCACGCGCCGCGTGGTCGACGCGGTGAGCACGCCCGTCACGGCCAAGACACGGCTGGGCTGGAACCACGAGCAGCTCGTCATCACCACCCTGGCCGAGCAGCTGCAAGACTGCGGCATCAAGGCGCTCACCATTCACGGCCGCACGCGCTCGCAGATGTATACCGGCGAGGCCGACTGGACGCTCATCGGCGAGGTGAAGCGCAACCCGCGCATCACCATACCCATCATTGGCAACGGCGACATTCACTCACGCGAGGAGGCCGACGCCGCCTTCGAGCGCTATGGCGTCGATGCGGTGATGATTGGGCGCGCCACCTTCGGCTGCCCCTGGCTGTTCAGCCCCCAGCAGCTTTCGTTCGACCAGAAGCTCGACATACTCGAAGAGCAGTTGCGCATCAACGTCGAGATGATCGACGAGCCGCGCGGCATCCTGCACACCCGCCGCCATCTCGCCGCCACGCCCATCTTCAAGGGCATTCCCAACTTCCGCCCCACCCGCATCGCCATGCTACGCGCCACCACCGTGGGCGAACTGCTCGACATTCTCGAGAGCACCCGACCGCTGCTCGGTGAGGAAAGGGCCACGGCCGAGCAGGAGGGGCAAACCACTCGGGAATTATATTAGTCTTGAGGTTTCACTCCTTTTTTGCAACAACGAATTAAAACGAATTTCACTAATTACACGAATGTAACAAAAATAATGGCGGCTATCCTCACGGACAGCCGCCATCTTTCTTTTCTTAATTATAACTAAATACAGCTAACCTACAGGCTAAATATTTTTTACAGAAAATCTGCATATCTGCAACACCCACTGATTATCAAATAGTTATATGTTAGCAGATGGGGAGCAGATGTCTACATCTGCTCCCCATCTGATACACCCATAACTTATTGATTACCAGCAGATATTGCAGACGGAGCAGATGGAGCAGATGCTTTGAAAACTATTTCGGTTCAGCGTCAATTTAGGTGGTAATGATTTGTTACAAAGTTTAACTAACT
>CAMJLB010000176.1 GCA_946406555.1 uncultured Prevotellaceae bacterium
CCTTTATAAAAATAGAAAAGACGCTTTCGTGAGTGTAGCTCATGGTTTTCGTCAAACTTTTCAGACTCCGCATCATATCTTTTAATAAGATTGCCTAAGTCGGACAAATGTTCTGGCTGGTCAATGTAGATATGCATGAGCATAGTGGAGAATTCAATCCCTTCTTGTTGAAAACCATATTTCTCATAAAGTGGAAGAGCATGTAGAAGAATTGCTTCTGCACGCTCTTTTTTGCCTAATATGATTAAGGGACTAGCTGGAATTGTCATACTAGCAAGTGCTCCAAGTGTATCTCCTGCCAATATGGCATAATGAGAAGCTTTTTGTTTCGCCTCTATCTCATTGGATAACAAAAGCTGGCGATGGTAGACATCACCCATCTGAGAATAGACACATCCCAGTGTGCGGAAGTCGCAGTCGGCTGCAGTGGTGTCAGCCTGACTAGCAGCATCAAGATAGGCATCGACGGCACGGGGTGCCTCACCCAGGTCACGATAGACACAGCCCAGGATATAGTGGGCACGGAGGCGCTCGTTGGCGGTGCCGTGGCGGTCGAAGTAGTCCACAAGCTCCTTGGCCAGGGAGTCGGTGGTGAAGTCTTCGTACTCACGGTTCTGCCGCTCCAGCTCCTCGAGCTGGGCGCGCATCTGACTGCCGTCGCCCGAACAGGAGGCGAGGACAATAACCAATAAACAATAACCAATAACCGTTATTGCGCGGGGCGTCTTACTTGGTGTTATCATCTGTTTCATGATGTCTCTTCGTAATTTCGGTTGCAAAGATACGAAATAACTGGGAGAAAGCCAAAAGGAATCCTCAGAATTTAGAATGTGCGTGACGGCCCGTGTTGTGATTATTTAACGTCACTCGATTGAGCACGTTGGTTTACTTGTCATTGTAATGTTCCTCGGCTTGCACCACAAGCACCGTAACGCGGTCATCGTAGATGTCATAGATGATTCGGTCGTGGGCGGTGATGTGCCGTGAATAGGTTATGTCGTTTCCGCCGACGAGGGCCTCGGGATGGCCTAGCCCTGTACGTGGATGCAGCATGATGTCCATCAGAATCTTCGTCGCTTTCTTGAAGAGTTGCGGGTTGGATTTCTTCCACTTGCGCAATGTCCGGTCAGCCTCCTTGGAGTACTCTATCGTGTAGGTCATAGGCTGTCGAAATAGCGTTGCATCTCCTCGGGAGTGCTGCAAGAAATGGTTTCGCCGTTGGCATATTCGCGACGGGCCTTGTTGATGGATCGTCGCATGGCAGGGGTTATGGTGTTATCATCGCTGATAGTGGCCACCCGCACCGATGCCACGCCGCGTATCAACTTCAGTGCCCGCTTGATGTCGGACACGAGGGCATTATCTTCCAGCGTGATAATCATCTGGGCCGGTTTGGGAATGGATGTTGCCATAATTGCAATTATTTGAAACGTTTCGGCTGCAAAATTACACAAAATTCCTCAAATTCCCACAACACTGCCCCACCTTTTTATATTTATTGGCAAAAACGGCGGGCGAAAGTGTTACGATCTGACGTTCTGAGCTACTTTCGCTCGCTTATTCGTACCTTTGACCTAGCGGTCGAAGGCACTTTCGCTCGGAAAAGAAAAGATTTAGAGCCCCTTGGCAAGGGGCGGCTTTTATGCAGGGATGAAAGTTTTTTCTGTTTTTCTTTTGCTTTTCGCTCGCTTATTCGTACCTTTGCACCCGCAACTTATAAACAAGAAAGAAGAATGATGAAAAAAACAATTCTTGCACTGACGGCGCTGATGGCCTTTGGCCATGTGAAGGCCGACGAGGGCATGTGGACGCTCTACGACCTGCCACAGGCCGTGTTCGAGCGGATGCAGCTGGAGGGCTACCAGCTGCCGTATGAGAAACTGTATCAGGCCGACGATGCCATCATGAAGGCCGTGGTGAACTTCTCGGGCTACTGCTCGGGCGTGGTGGTAAGCCCCGACGGACTGGTGTTCACCAACCACCACTGCGGCTTCGAGTCTATCCGCAGCCACTCTACCGTGGAGCACGACTACATGCTCAACGGCTTCATCGCCAAGAGCTTTGAGGAGGAGCTGCCCAATGAGGATATGTTCGTGTCGTTCATGGTGGAGCAGAAGGACGTCACCGACCAGATCGTCAACGAGAAGTTCTACGAGATGGAGACGCTGCAGCAGATGTTCTACCTGGACAGCATCGAGAACGCGATGTCGAAGGCCGTGAAGGCTCAGGACTCGACGCTGCGCCTGGAGCTGAAGCCTTTCTACGAGGGCAACCGCTTCTATGCCACTACATACCGTGACTTCACCGACCTGAGGCTGGTGTTCGCCATCCCCAAGTCGATGGGTAAGTTCGGAGGCGAGACCGACAACTGGATGTGGCCGCGCCAGACGTGCGACTTCAGCGTGTTCCGCATCTATGCCGACCCGAAGACCAACGGTCCGGCTAAGTACTCGAAGGACAACGTGCCCTATCACCCGCAGCACTGGGCGAAGGTGTCGACCGAAGGCTACAAGGAGAACGACTTCTCGATGACGATGGGCTATCCCGGCAGCACCTCGCGCTACTTGTCGAGCTACGGCATCCACGAGCGCTACGTGCAGAATGCTGCCCGTGCTCAGGTGCGCGGCGTGAAGCAGGAGGTGATGAAGCGCCACATGGACGCCTCGGAGGC
>CAMJLB010000177.1 GCA_946406555.1 uncultured Prevotellaceae bacterium
TCTTGGTACTGGCCTCCGTTGCTCCACATGCCTCGGCAATCTCCGCCATGCTCATGCCCTCGCTGCGCATCAGCAACATTCTTCGCTGAGTGGCAGGCAATCTGCCCAAAGCCTTGGAAAGGCGTAACGCTGCTTCATGTTCAATGAGTGGTTGGTCTGTGTGGTTGTCAGCTTCCATGAACAGACTTTTGTCCAAGGTGTCGTGCCAGGTGCCACCTCGCTTCATCATATCAATGCAAACATTCTTGGCTATTATCATCGCCAATGCTTCCGAATTCTGGTGGCCATCCATTTTATCCCTCTGTTGCCATAGTCGCAAGAGAGTTTCCTGTACGGCATCTTCGGCTTCGTATGCCAGTTCCTGGCTGTCGAAGAACTGAGCGCACAACTTCAGAAGTCGTGGCCGGAGTGTGGCTGCTATATGTTGAAAGTCCTGTTGTATCATTTAGCGATATGTTCTACTATAATAACGATTGAAATCGCAAAAGGTAAACTAAAAAAAGCGGATGCTCCAAAACTGGCAGCATCCGCATATATGGGTGTACCTTATAACATTATTACCCTTCTTTATATTCTTTGAAATCCTCTTCTGAAATATTCTCCAAAAGGTAGCTGCGTATTTCTTCTTCGGTGGGTAATTGTAGTTGGTACTTGGTGACGAAAAGGAGGTTCAATTCTATCTCGTTCATGCCGATACAGCCCAAGCGATTTTATGGAAGCTTTCATCTTTACCCCAGCGGCTTGTTTGAAGTGTAGAACGTCATCTGGCACGATAGAAGTCGGCTATGGCCGGCAGATACCGCAGGCCCGTGGTGCGCCCCATGTCGTAGACGCGCTTCATCTGCCGTGCGTCGTGCGAGATGTGCCCTATGGGTATAGGGCCATCAGGTCTCACCACGAGGCAACGCCCCTGCTGCTCGGCCTGCCGCACATAGTCGAGCTGCGCATTGTACATGGCCGGGCGGCGGGCCATGGCCTCCAGGAAGCGGGGGTGGCGCCAGAGAGCCATGCGCATGAGCGGCATGAGTGGGGAAGACTGCTTCACATAGCCCTCGGGCTGAGTGAGCACCACCACGTTGCGGTCGTAGCCCTGCGACTCGAAGTAGGCCAGGGGGATGGAGTCGCTCACGCCGCCGTCGAGGAGCCTGTAGCCATCGAGTGTTACCACGCGCGAGGCCAGCGGCATCGATGCCGAGGCGCGAATCCAGTCGTAGGCCGCCGTGTCGGGCTCATCGAGCCGCTTGTAGACAGGAAGGCCGGTGGCCACATCGGTACACACCACCACAAACTCCATGGGGTTCTGGCGGAAAGCCTCCCGGTCGAAGACGTCGTAGGTGGCAGGCACCGTGTGATAGGCAAACTGTGCATTGAAATAGTTGCCCGTGGTGAGCAGCGACCATAGTCCGCTGTAGCGGCGGTCGCGGGCAAAGCGCATGTTGTAGCGTATGGCACGCCCCGGCTGGCGCGACTTGTAATTACACCCGAAGGCAGCGCCTGCCGAAACGCCCACCAGGCCGTCGGGCCATACGTCGTGCTCCATCAGCACATCGCAGATGCCGGCCGAGAAAAGGCCGCGCATGGCGCCCCCCTCGAGTACCAATCCTCTCTTCATCTTTCGCTTTATTATAGATTTGGGGTGCAAAGTTAGGCAATTTTATCGTTTTTTCAATCAAAATTGTCGGTAAGTGTATTTTTTTATGTACCTTTGCAGCAAATAATTTATAGTAAATCGATATTATGGCAGAGATTTTAACAAACGAGAGCGAGGAAAAGAAATCGATGAGTTTCATTGAGCAGATGGTCGTGAGCGACCTGGCAGAAGGAAAGAACGGCGGACGGCTGCAGACGCGCTTTCCGCCCGAACCCAACGGCTACCTGCACATAGGCCATGCCAAGGCCATTGCCATCGACTTCGGCCTGGCCAAGAAATATGGCGGCATCTGCAACCTGCGCTTCGATGACACCAACCCCGTGAAAGAAGACACGGAATACATAGAGAGCATAGAGCACGACATCAAGTGGCTGGGCTTCGAGTGGGCCAACGTATACTATGCCAGCGACTACTTCCAGCAGCTGTGGGACTTTGCCGTGTGGCTCATCAAGCAGGGACGTGCCTACGTCGACGAGCAGAGTGCTGAGGTGATAGCCCAACAGAAGGGCACCACCACCAGCCCGGGTACGAACAGCCCCTATCGCGACCGTCCGGTGGAAGAGAACCTGCGACTGTTTGAATACATGAACAGCGGCAAGTGTGAGCCGGGCACGCTGGTGCTGCGTGCCAAGATAGACATGGCTCACCCCAACATGCTGTTCCGCGACCCCCTCATCTACCGCGTGCTGAACATTCCCCACGTGAAGACGGGCTCGAAATGGAACGCCTATCCCATGTACGACTTCACCCACGGGCAGAGCGACTACCTGGAGGGTGTCACCCACTCGTGGTGCACGCTGGAGTTTGTGGAGCACCGCCCCCTGTACGACCTCTTTGTGACATGGATGAAGGAGTGGCGCGGCGAGACTGAAAACATCGAGGACAACCGCCCCCGCCAGACGGAGTTCAACAAGCTGAACCTGAACTATACGCTGATGTCGAAGCGCAACCTGCTGG
>CAMJLB010000178.1 GCA_946406555.1 uncultured Prevotellaceae bacterium
TCGCTCAGACGCGACATGTCGAAGGTGAAGGGGAAGCCCATCTCGCCCTGCCAGATCCACTCCTGCCACGGGCCGAAGGGCACGACGGTGAGGAACACATCGAGCACCAGGCTGCCCAGGTAGACGGCCAGCGGGCAGACGATGAGCGAGAAGAGCAGTGCCGAGCAGAACTTCTCCCCTTTCGAGGCGGGGAGCATGGCATAGTAGATGCCTTCGTTGCGCAGGTTCCACGTGCGGTACATGCGCGAGGGTGCCATGATGGCGGCGATATAGGCCACGGCCTCTATCATGATGAGGCGTATGTCGGCCGGCATCGAGGCATCGCTGCCACCGATGACAGTCATAAACAGCCACACCGCGAAGGGCAGCGCGGCAAGGATAATCATTGTGGTACCGAACATCGGCCACATATTGCGAAAGTCTTTCGCTACGACTTTACAGAAACGGTTCCAGTCCATAAGGTTTAAAGTTTAAAGTTTACGGTTTAAGGGTCAGTAACCCATTCTTTTTATTCTCCTCCAACTGTAATAGACGAGCAGCGTGATGAGCAACACCTGCATGCCGAGGCCGATGTTGTTCACCCAGCCATAGATGGAGCCAGTAGCAACATTCATTACACGGTCGGCAAGGTCAATCTCTATGCCCGAGTCAGCGACAAGCCACGCAGTAACGAGAACCGAGACGACGCTCACCACGAAGCCGATGCCGAAGAGGCAGAGCATGGTCAGCGCGGTCTTGCTCTTGCGGAAGAGCGTGTTGCCGAAGACGAAGGCCATGGCGAAGAGGATGTAGCCGAAGATGGCAACCATATAGGCACGCACACTGTATATCGCCGGCAGTCCCTCGTAAGGGTTGATACCAAAGTTGTCCAGCAGGCTGTCGGTCTGCCACAGGTAACCCTCGTTGACGTGCAGCGGCAACAGCGTTATCAGCGTGTCGACCACGAAGGCACCGCAGAACGTCAGCAGCGGGCATACCACCAGGGTCATTAGCAGCATGGAGAGGTATTTCTCCAGCTTCGAGGCCGGCAGCATGGCGTAGTAGGAGCCACCCTTCTTCTGGTTGACGGCATTGTAGTGCACCTCCGGCACCAGGCAAGCCATAAGGCCAGCCATAAAGAACAGTATATACCACCGCACCCATACCGGTACACCGGCGGCTTGTTCACCCATCAGTATGGGGACAACGCTGATGACCACGGGCATGAAGGCAAACGAGATGATGTTAATCCCCATATTGCCTGTGCGCTCGCCGCTGCGGAAATTGCGTGGGCTGAGCCTCTGGATATCGTAAGCCAGCACCTTGCCGAAGCGTTTAATGTCGAAAGTCTGACTCATGCGAACAATTCTTTGATACGTTCTTTGTTGCGCAGCACGGCGTTGAAGAGGGCCTCGATGTTCAATTGGCTCTCCTCGCCACTCTCATTGGCCACTACATTCATGTAGCCGCCCGGCAGCAGTTCGCTGTAGAGGGCATCCGGGCGCTCCGCACCACCGTACTCGAAGAAGAGCTTCTCGGTGATCTTCTGCACCGAGGCATCGAGCAGCACAGCGTTGTGGCTCAGGATAACGATGGGGTCGATGAGGTTCTCCACATCCTTCACCTGGTGGGTGGAGATAATGATGGTCTTGCCCTCGTCGGCTATCTTGCTCAGGATGGAGCGGAACTGGGTCTTACTGGGGATGTCGAGGCCGTTGGTGGGCTCGTCGAGCAGCACATAGTCGGTGCCCAGCGAGAGGCTGGCGGCGATGAGGCTCTTCTTTTGCTGGCCGAAGCTCATCTCCCTGAACTTACGGTCGGGCTCCACCTCTAGCTCCTGCATCAGGTGTAGGAAGGTGCCCTGTGCAAAGGTGGGGTAGAAGGGGCTGAGCTCGTCGACATAATTCTGCGGTGTGGCGTTGTCGGGCAGCGTCACCTCGTCGGGTAGGAACACGATGCGTTGCAGCATCTCTGGCAGACGGTCGTGGCAGGTCATACCGTCGACGGTGCATGTACCCTCGTTGGGGCGCTGCAGGCCACAGATAATCTTCAGAAGGGTGGTCTTGCCCACGCCGTTCTCACCCAGCAGTCCGTAGATGGCCCCCTGCGGGAAACTCAGGTTGATATTGTTGAAGACCGGAGTCTTCTTGTAGCTGAAGTCAAGGTTCTTGATCTCTATCATAGTTTATCCTCCTTATTTGTATTTCACTGCGGTTCCGTATGCCAACACCTCGGCGGCCTGTTGCATAATGGCGCTAGTGGTGAAACGAACACCAATAATGGCATCGGCACCCATGCTGACAGCTTGATCCACCATGCGCTGGGTGGCTTGTGCACGGGCCTTCTCCATCATGTTGGTGTAGCCTTTCAGTTCACCTCCCACTATGCCCTTCAGTCCTTGGCCGAAGTCGGTAAACATATTCTTGCTCTGTATGGTGCTTCCTTCGACGATGCCGAGCACCTCGTAATTTATTCCTGGTAAGGATTCGACTGTGGTTAATTTCATAATATACGTTTTTTTAGTGTTATAATTCTACATTTGCGGCATACTGCTGCCGGCACCGGTGTCGGTGGCGCCTTGGCGGGCCTTGCTCTCGAGCTCCATCTTGCCGATGCGC
>CAMJLB010000179.1 GCA_946406555.1 uncultured Prevotellaceae bacterium
GGTTGCTGTAGAGCATCAGGCCTGCAATCTCTTCGCGCGAGAGCTGGGCAGCAAGGTCGGCAATGCGTTCGTCGAGGCCGAGGCGCCAGTCTTCATACTTGTCGAGTTGACCATTGCGGTTCAAATCCTTGAAGGCATGATTGCCTTCCTTCAGAATCTGTACGCCCGAAGCAGGAGAATAGCCCAACGTGGGACCATCCTGATGAATCAGGGTATAGCCGTCGTGCGGCTCTTCCGTCGGTTTTTGCGTGCAAGCGGTCATCAGGAGGACGATGCCTGCCGAAAGGAGGATGCTCTTGGTGCTCATTTTTATATTTTATATTTTATATTATTTTTTCGGGGGTCGCTACGCTCAAAATTATAAGAAAATTGATTAAAAAATTATCAAAAGATGTATGTCCGAAGTCAAAACACATGCCATCCTGTTTTTCTTATAATTTTTTGATTTAATTTTTCGATAATTTTGAGCTAAGCGACCAATCGTTACTTCTTCACAGTATAATTACCTGCTTCATACTCCTTTGATTCCGTTTCTCCAGGAAGCGTGACAGCGGCAGTGGCGCCTTCGGGGATGCTGAATGTCCAAATCCATTCTTCGCCCTCATAGTGCCATTCGCTTTCGATGAGGCCAGCGGCGGAGCGGTAGCTGGCCTTGATGGAGCCGAGGCGAGGGTCAGGCTGTGGAGCCATGATGATGTGGCGGAAGCCGGGCTTCTGTACGTCGGCGGCGATGCCGGCAGCCGTCTCCCACAGCCACTGGCAGACGCATCCGTAGGCATAGTGGTTGAAACTGTTCATGCCGCGCGGACCCATGCCCTTCTCGATCATGTAGCTGTTCCAGCGCTCCCAGATGGTGGTGGCGCCGTTATCGACCGAATAGAGCCAGCTGGGGTTCTTGTGCTGCAGCAGGAGGGTATAGGCCATGTCGTTGAGGCCGCAGGCGGTGAGGGTGGGCATGAGGATGCTGGTGCCGAGGAAGCCTGTCTGCAGGCAGTCGCCGTGGTCCTTGAAGTTCTTGGCGAGGCGGGCTATCATGTCTTCGCGTGCCTTGCCTTCCACCAGGCCGTTGCGCAGGGCGAAGAGGGCTGGTGTCTGCATGGTGTTGAAGATGGGGGTGACGAAGGTGCCGTCCTTCTTGAGGAACTTGCTGCTGACGTAGGCCTTGGCCTCGGCAACCATCTTTTCGAACGGAGCGGCATCGCGGCCTGTGGCTTTGGCCATGTCGCGCATCATCTCAGCATCGATGATCCAATAGGAAGCGCCGAGGTAGTTCCAGTAGGTGATGGCGTCGGGCAGCGGGCCCTTGGGGCCGAAGGCACTGCCTCCGCAACTCTCCAATGGCTCGTAGCTCAACCAGTCGGCCCATTGGTAGTTGCTGTTCTCGGCGCTGAGGGTGGTGTGGTCGTAGCGTGAGTCGGCCACGTGGGTGATGAAGCGAAGCATGGCGTCCCAGTTCTCGTCGATGATGCGGGTGTCGCCCATCTGCTTCCAGAGCGTCCAGGGCACGATGACACCGGCGTCAGCCCAGCCCAGACGCATCATCGAATGTTCGTCGCCGCAATATTGTCCCCAGGGAGCCACACCGGGATAGCCGCCCAGAGGCGACTGCGAGTCGCGCAGGTCGGTGGTCCACTTGAGCATGAAGGGATAGGTGTTGGCGAAGAAGGTGCCTGTCTCGGCAAAGACCTGTGTGTCGGCCGTCCAGCCCAGGCGCTCGTTGCGCTGCGGGCAGTCGGTGGGCACCGACAGGTAGTTCGAGCGCATGCCCCACAGGGTGTTTTGGATGAGGCGGTTCACGTCCGGGTTGCCCGTGATGAGGGTGCCAGTCTCGCTCTCGGCAGTGATGGACGAGACGGGGATAGACTCGATGCTGCCGAACGTCACATCCTCGGTGGCCGAGATGGCCAGATAGCGGTAACCGAAGAAAGTGTGGGTGGGCATATAGCGCTCTCCACCCTCACGTCCTGCAAAAGTATAGACCAGACGGATGCCGTCGGGGATGCGCAGGTTGAGGCGATGCACGCTGCCCTCGGGGCCGTCCATGCCGCGGCTCAGTGCGCCATTGCCGTCATTGAGCAGCTCGCCGGGCAGACAGGTGAGCACCGTGCCGGCAGGGGCCGAGAATGTGAACGAGGGAACGGCAGCACAGTTCTGTCCGAAATCCACTACCAGCTGTTCGCCGGCCTTGAGGTCGATGGTCTGGCCGGGCACGAAGGTACGCACGCCATCCACCTTGCCATGCTGCTCGTCGGTCTTTCCGCTCACGCTGCTCCAGGCGTAGCATTGCACGGGCTGCAGCGTCAGGTCGTGGCGCAGATATATCTCGGCACCTTCGCTGGGAAGTATCTGTCCGCCGAACTCGGTGTTCTGTTCGGGCGAGGTGAGCAGTTCGGGAGTCTCGTAGCCTGGTTTCAGGCGTGCGTCGTAACGCTCGCCATCGTAGATGCTTGCCAGTTGTACGGGACCTGCGATGCCTGCCTTCCAATGATCAAGGTCGGTGCCAAGGCATTGTGTGGTGCCATCGTTGTAGGTCAGTTCGAGCA